>NZ_RAWK01000263.1 GCF_003612165.1 Corallococcus aberystwythensis
GGGTCTGGGTCCGGGCCCAGTCCTCCGAGGAGCGGCCGCTGGCGTCGCGCATCGCGGGGGAGGCGCCCTGGTGGCGCAGCTGGTCGGCGACCTCCGTGCGGCCGAAGAGGACGGCGAACATCAGGGCCGTCTGGCCCAGCCGGTTGGTCTGGTCCACCGCGCAGGGCTGGGCGGAGAGCAGCTTCACCACGTCCGCGTAGCCCTTGAAGGCGGCGCCCATGAGGGCGGTGTTGCCGCGGCTGTCGCCCGCGCACGCGTCCGCTCCGGCGGCGAGCAGCGCCTTCACCGTCCCCGTGTGGCCGTAGTAGGCGGCCAGGATGAGGGGGGAGAAGCCCCGCGAGTCACGGGCCTCCACGGGCGTGCCCGCCTTGACGAGCCCTTCCACGATGTCCGTCTCGCCCTCGCGCGCGGCGGCGAGCAGGTAGCGCTCCGCATCACTGGTGGCGAGCAGCCGTCCGGCAGGCGTCGCCGGGGCGCGCAGGGACATCCACGCGGCGGTCAGCACCGTGCACACCAGCATCACCAGACCCAGCGAACCGAGCAGCAGCTTGCGAACCATGAGGGCGTCTCCAGGGCGTACGAAAGAAGGAGGGCAGGGGAGGGCCGCCGTGGCTTCACCGGCGGCCCGGCTTCAGGTCACGGCTGGTCGCGCGTGGCGAGCGGGGCAATGGTGGCCTTCGCGTCGTCCAGCTTCACGTTCACGGCCTTGGCCAGGCGCGTGCCGTAGTCCGCGTGGGCCGCGTAGAAGTGGCCCACCATGCGCGCCTTGACCTTCGCGTCGCGCACCTGGCCCAGGTCGCCGGCCAGGTTCTGGATGAGCCGCTCCTTGCCGCCCGCGTCGAGCGACGACCAGAAGGCGCCCGCCTGCGAGAAGTTGTCCGTCTTCTCGATGGGACGCTGCTGCGTGGTGCCCGTCAGCGGCGCGTTGGAGAAGAGCGCGGCGGGCGTGTCCGACGTCTCACGCGTGACGCTGGGCTCGTAGTTCACGTCCGACTTCGTGTTGCCGCTGTTCATCACGCCGGCCTGGCTGTTGTTGTTCACCGCGGTGCGCGCGCGGTTCACCGGCAGGGACAGGTAGTTGGCGCCCAGGCGGTAGCGCTGCGTGTCCGCGTAGGAGAAGAGGCGGCCCTGGAGCAGGCGGTCCTCGGACGGCTCGATGCCCGGCGGCAGCACGCCCGGGGAGAAGGCGGACTGCTCCGTCTCCTCGAAGAAGTTGTCCGGCATCTTGTTGAGGGTGAACTTCCCCAGCTTCACCGGGGGCAGCCTGTCCTTGGGCCACTCCTTGGTGGCGTCCAGCGGATCAAACGCGAAGCTGTCCAGGTCCTTCGGATCCAGCACCTGCACGCTCAGCTCCCACGAGGGGAACTTCCCGGCCTGGATGTTCGTGTAGAGGTCGTGCGTGGCGTGCTGGAAGTCCTCGCCGCCCAGCTTCGTGGCCTCCTCCGCGGTGAGGCCCTTCACGCCCTGCTGCGACTTCCAGTTGAACTTGACGTACTTCACCTGGCCCTTGGCGTTGACGAACTTGAACGCGTGCACGCCGTTGCCGTCCATCTGCCGGTAGCTCGCCGGGATGCCCAGGTCCGTATAGAGCTGGGTCAGCATGTGCGTGGATTCCGGCTGGTGGCTGAAGAAGTCGAAGTAGCGGCCCGGGTCCTGCCGGTTGGTGACCGGGGACGGCTTCAGCGAGTGCACCATGTCCGGGAACTTCATCGCGTCCCGGATGAAGAAGACAGGCAGGTTGTTGCCGACCAGGTCCCAGTTGCCCTCGTCCGTGAAGAACTTCAGCGCGAAGCCGCGCGGGTCGCGCAGCGTCTCCGGTGAGCCGCCGGGATGGATGACCGTGGAGAAGCGCACGAACATCGGCGTCTTCTTGCCCCTCTGGGAGAAGACGGACGCGCGCGTGAGGCTGGAGAAGTCGCCGTAGCTTTCGAAGGAGCCGTACGCGCCCACGCCGCGTGCGTGCACCACGCGCTCCGGGATGCGCTCGCGGTCGAAGCGCGCGAGCTTCTCGATGAGGGCGAAGTCCTCCAGGAGGATGCCGCCCCGGGGACCGGCCGTCTTGGAACTCTGGTTCGTGCCCAGCGGCGCGCCCGAGTCGGTGGTGATGGGAGGAGGGTTGCCGGCGGCGAGGACGGGGGCGCCAGACAGCAGGATCGCGAGCATCAACGGGCGTCGGTTCAAGGGGACTCCAGGGGTTTACGGGGGACCGGACCACCTCCAGAGCACGCCTCGTGCCGACCTTGCGTTTCTTGTGAATTCAATAGGTTGGGCGAAAATGCCTGAGTTGATCCACCGGCCTTTCGGTGGTTTGACCGAAATGGCGGTGATGGAGTCCACCGTCCTGCCGGTGCTGGCATGTGCACCGAAATTCCGGTGCAGGGATGTCCGCGTGAGAAGCGTCTCGCCATTCGAGAGGCGCGGTGCGGCATCGTCTGCTGTCGGTGAGGGGGGCCGGGTTCTTGAGCCGAAGGGCGCGGCGCTCGGGTAGGGTGCGCGCATGTCAGGCCCGTTTATCGACGACGCGCGGATTGCCGAGGCGCGCAAGCTGGCGGACGAGATCGTCAATCCGATCTTCGACCTCATCCAACGCAACACCACTGTCTCCAATGAGCGCACCGTGTTGCGCTTCTTTGGCATCTCCGGCGCGGGTACGCGGGGCGTACCGCTGGCCAACCTCATGGTGGACAAGCTGCAGTCCGCCAGGGTGCTCAACCGGGGCGCCGCCTACTGGTATGGCCGCGCGCTGCAATTGGGCGCCAGCAGCCCGCTGGACGCCGTGGAGCGCATCACCGCGCTGCCCACGGACAAGCTGGGCGCGCTGTCGCCGGAGATGGAAGCGAACCTGCGCGACGCCGTGCGCGAGGAGGCCCGCGCCGCGATGACGGAGTTGAAGTCCCGCATCGCCCAGCGCAACGCCCTGCGCGAGCAGTTCCCCATGTCCCCCGCGCCGCACAAGTACGTCATCGTCGCCACGGGCAACATCTACGACGACGTGGACCAGGCACGCGCGGCGGCGCAGGCGGGCGCGGACGTCATCGCGGTCATCCGCTCCACGGCGCAGTCGCTGCTGGACTACGTGCCCCACGGCGCGACGACGGAGGGCTACGGCGGCACCTACGCCACCCAGGAGAACTTCCGCGTGATGCGCGAGGCCCTGGATGACGAGAGCCGCAAGCTCAAGCGCTACATCCAGCTCACCAACTACTCGTCCGGCCTGTGCATGTCGGAGATCGCCTTCTGCGCGGCGTACGAGCGGCTGGACATGCTCCTCAACGACGCGATGTACGGCATCCTCTTCCGCGACATCAACATGCGGCGGACGTTCATCGACCAGTACTTCAGCCGCCGCATCTGCGCCCTGGCCGGCATCATCATCAACACCGGCGAGGATAACTACATCACCACCGCGGACGCCTACGACGCGGCCCACACCGTCATCGCCAGCCAGTTCATCAACGAGTGCTTCGCCAAGCGCGCGGGCCTCAAGGACTGGCAGCTGGGCATCGGGCACTCGTACGAAATCGATCCGTACCGCGAGGACACGCTCCTGCTGGAGCTGTCCCAGGCGATGCTGGTGCGCCGCTGCTTCCCGGACGCGCCGCTCAAGTACATGCCGCCCACGAAGCACAAGGAGACGGACATCTTCTTCAGCCACGCGTACGACGTGATGGCGGACCTGGTGGCCATCTGGACGCGGCAGGGCATCCAGCTCCTGGGCATGATGACGGAGGCCATGCACACGCCGCTGCTCGCGGACCGGTACGTGGCGCTCAAGTCCGCGTCGTACATCCACCGCGCGGCGCGGGGCATCGACGAGGAGTTCACCGTCCGCGAGGACGGGAAGATCGCCAACCGCGCGCGGGAGGTCTTCGCCAAGGCGGAGGAGCTGCTGCGCGAGTGCCACTCCGACGGCATGGTGGCGGCCATCGGCAAGGGGCGCTTCGGTGACGTGAAGCGCGAGGAGACCGGTGGCAAGGGCCTGGACGGCGTGCTGGAGAAGGCGCCGGATTACTTCAACCCGTTCCTGGAAATGCTGGAGGCGACATGATCCTGGGTACTTTCGTGGCGGTGATGCTGGCCGCGGGCGGCAGCGCGGATGCGTTGAGCAGCGTGACGGTGAAGAACGTGGCGCTGAAGGCCCCGGCCGCGTGGACGCGCTCCAACATGGACGGCACGGAGAAGTTCCTGGCGCCCTCGGGCGACGCGTACTTCCTGGTGGACGTGGGCACGGTGCAGACCGCGGGCATGAGGGCGGAGCTGTGCCGCACGAAGATCCTCGCGAACATCGGCGGCGACGGCTGGACGATGCTGAAGGTGGGCGGCCAGCCGGCGGCCACGAAGACGGACACGGACGCGGCGCCGGACGGCAGCGGCAACGTGGACACCGTGACGTACGTGGGGTGCAACGGGAAGACGACGTGGTCGGTGGTCTTCTACATGGAGCAGGGCAAGAAGGACCGTTTCGCCGCGGTGGCCGAGAAAGTGGGCACCAGCGTGTCGTTCACGCCGCCCAAGAACAAGAAGGGGTAGTTCGATGGTGAAGCCGAGCAAGCAGATCATCCGCCCCTACGGCGACCGTCGCGACGACGGCATGGTGCAGCTGTCGTTCACGCTGCCGGTGCCGCTGTCGGAGAAGGCCAAGGAGGCCGCCGCCCAGTTCACGAAGAAGATGGGCTTCACGGACGTGAAGGTGGCCGCCGCCGAGCGCGCGGCGGACCAGTACACGTTCTTCGTCGTCTACGCCCGCTCCAACGTGACGCTGGACTACGCGGAGATCGACGTGCCGGAGGTGGTGGTGCGCAAGATGGGGTTCGACGACCTCAACGCGCTCATCAAGGAGAAGGTGCGCCGGCGCATCGTCGTCTTCGGCGCGTGCACGGGCACGGACACGCACACGGTGGGCATCGACGCCATCCTGAACATGAAGGGCTACGCGGGCGACTACGGCCTGGAGCGCTACCCCGGGTTCGAGGCCTTCAACCTGGGCAGCCAGGTGCCCAACGAGGACCTCATCAAGAAGGCCACCGCGAAGCAGGCGGACGCCATCCTCGTCTCGCAGGTCGTCACGCAGCGCGACGTGCACAAGGACAACTCGCGTCAGTTCATCGACGCGGCGAAGGCGGCGGGCATCCACGGCAAGACGCTCTTGCTGCTGGGCGGGCCGCGCGTGGACCACAAGCTGGCGCTGGAGCTGGGCTTCGACGCGGGCTTCGGGCCGGGCACCAAGCCGTCCGACGTGGCGAACTACATCGTGCACGCGGTGATGAAGAAAGAGGGCACGGAGTCCGCGGACTCCCACTACCAGGGGGAACCCACGTGAGCACTGGCACCAAGGCGGTACTGCGGCTGCGCATGGGCAGCCACGACGCGCACTACGGCGGCAACCTGGTGGACGGGGCGCGGATGCTCGGTCTGTTCGGGGACGTGGCCACGGAGCTGTGCATCCGCTCGGACGGGGACGAGGGGCTGTTTCGCGCCTACGACTCCGTGGAGTTCCTGGCCCCGGTGTACGCGGGCGACTTCATCGAGGCGGAGGGCGAGATCATCAGCGAGGGCAACACGTCGCGGAAGATGCGCTTCGAGGCTCGCAAGGTCATCAAGCCCCGGCCGGACGTGAATGACTCGGCGGCGGACGTGCTGCCGGAGGCGGTGGTGGTGTGCCGCGCTTCCGGCACCTGTGTCGTTCCGAAGGACAAGCAGCGGGTGAAGCGATGAGCAGGCCCATGGTCCTCACCGCCGCCTTGGTGGGCGCGGAGACGACGCGCGAGCAGACGCCGTACCTGCCCATCACCGCGGAGGAGATCGCCGAGGACGCGGCGAAGTGCCGCGAGGCCGGCGCGGCGATGGTGCACATCCACGTGCGTACGGCGGAGGGAAAGCCGTCGCAGGACGCGGAGCTGTTCCGCGCGGCCATCCGCGCCATCCGCAAGCGCACGGACGTGCTCGTCCAGGTGTCCACGGGCGGCGCGGTGGGCATGGACGTGAACGAGCGGTGCGGCGGGCTGACGCTCACCGGCGCGGACAAGCCGGACATGGCCACGCTCACCACGGGCACGGTGAACTTCGGGGAAGAGGTGTTCTGGAACCCGAGGCCGCTGGTGCGCGACATCGCGAAGCGCATCAAGAGCATCGGCCTCAAGCCGGAGCTGGAGTGCTTCGACGTCGGGATGATCGACGAGGCGCGCTACCTGGCGAAGGAAGGCCTGGTGGACCTGCCGGCGCACTTCGACTTCGTGCTGGGCGTGCCGGGCACGCTCCAGGCGAGGCCGGAGGTGCTGGACTTCATGATCGCCTCGCTGCCGGAGGGAAGCTCCTGGACGGTGGCGGGCGTGGGGCGCCAGCAGCTCCCGTTCGTGGAAGAGGCCGCGAAGCGCGGCGGCAACGCGCGCGTGGGCCTGGAGGACAACATCTACCTGTCCAAGGGCGTGCTCGCGAAGGGCAACTACGAGCTGGTGGCGGAGGCCGCGAAGCGGGCCCGTGCCGCCGGCCGTGAGCTCGCGACCCCCGAGCAGGCCCGGCAGCTGCTGCGCCTGGGCTGATCCGCGGCGCGAAGGCCCGGGAGCGGACGACGCCCCGGGCCTCCCGTGTTTCGAGCGTGCCCGCTCAAGCGTGTGCCACGGGCCGCTGACCGCCGGCTCGCCCGAGAGGCTTCGCGCCAGCAGGGCTGCTCAGGCGGCCCAGGCCCAGCCGACGTGGCCGTCAGGGCGCACGAGCAAGCCGCCCACGCCTTCGAGGTCCCCGCGTCGCGTGGAGCCCCGTGCGCGCAGCGTCTTCACCTGGGATGGCCAGCCGGGCTCCCAGCGGGGCAGGGGGCGTGACTCATCCTCGCCCAGGCCCAGCAGCAGCCACCGGCCCGGGTGCAGCGCCGCGTAGAGCCGTGTGTTCGCGCCGAGCTCCACGTCGCTCAGCCGCCGGCCACTCCACTCCGGGAGCAGCGTCACCTCCGGCGCGGGCACCTCCAGCGGCGCATAGCCCACGTCGAGCGCCCCGATGTTGTTCGCGAGCTGGCGGTTCAGCGCCGGCTCCCGGAGCAGGCCGCTCAGCATCGCGCGCAGGGCCAACGTCTCCCGCGTGGCACCCATGAGGGCGGTCTGCGCCAGCGTGTTGTGGATCAGCGCCTCGCCCACGGGCCGGCGCTCGCGCGAGTAGCTGTCGAGCAGTGCCTCCGGCGCGCCGTCCTTCACCACCGCCGCGAGCTTCCATCCCAGGTTCATCGCGTCCTGCAGGCCGACGTTGAGCCCCTGCCCACCCGCCGGGAAGTGGATGTGCGCGGCATCTCCGGCCAGCAGCACGCGCCCCTCGCGATAGCGCTCCGCGAGCCGCGTCTCGTTGCCGAAGCGCGACAGCCACCGGGGCTCCCGCATACCGAAGTCCGCGCCCGCGATGCGCAGCGTGCTCTCTCTCAGTTCCTCCAGCGTGACGGGCTCGCGCACCGGCGCCTGCTCCCGGAGCGGATCATTGACGACGATGCGGTGGATGCCCGGGGCCATGGGCACCACCATCACGCCGCCCCGCTCGGTCGCGATGCCGAGGACCGGTTGGGCTGGCGGCGCGCCCAACGTCACATCCCCCAGCATCGCCGTGCGCGTCACGTCCGTCCCCGGGAAGGGGATGCCCGAAAGCCTCCGTACCGCGCTCCGGGCCCCGTCCGCGCCCACCACGAAGCGTGCGCGGATCCGGAAGGTGCCCGCGTCCGCGGAGCCCTCCAGGTCCACGCCCGCTTCGTCCTGGCGCAGCGCCTCCACGGTGTGACCGCGCCGGATGACCACGCCCAGCTCACGTGCCCGTTCCTCCAGCAGGGCCTCCGTCACCGCCTGCGGGAGGAACAGCGTGTAGGGGAAGCGCGTGTCCAGGACGCTGAAGTCCAGGCGCGTGTCGAGCATCGCGAAGTGCCCGGTGGGCAGCGGCCGTCCCCGCTCCAGGAACCGCCCCTCCAGCCCGCGCAGCGCCAGCACCTCCAGCGAGCGCGGATGCAGCGTCAGCGCCCGCGACTCGCGCACGGCCTCCACGCGCCGCTCGAACAGCTCCACCCGGACGCCCGCCAGCGCCAGCTCGCACGCGAGCCACAGCCCGGTGGGACCTCCTCCCACCACAGCCACATCCAGGACCTCCGCCATGACCGACCTCCCGCCCGAAGGCGTCAAACTAACGCTGTTAGGGATCAACTAACGCTGTTAGTTTGTCAAGCCAGCGAGGGCCGGACAGGGCATGCGAATCCAGCGGGACCGGGTGGTGGAGGCGGCGTGGACGCTGCTGGACGAGCACGGCCTGGAGGGCCTCACGATGCGCGTCCTGGCCAAGGCGCTCTCCATCCAGGCGCCGTCGCTGTACTGGCACTTCCCGGGCAAGCAGGCCCTGCTGGACGCGATGGCGGACACGTTGGTGCGGGACGTGGCGCGGACGCTGACGGCGGAGTCACCGTGGGGGGCGGTGGTGCGCACCGTGGCGGAGGAACTGCGGCGCGCGTTCCTGTCCCACCGGGATGGCGCCCGCGTCTACGCCGGAACCATCGTCGTCTCCGAGCACACGCTGCGCGTCAGCGACACGGTCATCGGCGCGCTGGGCCGGGCGGGACTCGGGCCCCGCGAGGCGGGCTGGGCCGCCTTCAGCGTGCTCGACTACGTGCTGGGCTTCACCATCGAGGAGCAGGGCTTCACCGCGCAGGACGCCGAAGCGAAGGCGCGGGAAGGGGCGCTGCGTCAGCTCGCCTCGGAGCGGTATCCGCACGCAGCCGGCGCGGTGGACGCCATCCTGGACCGGGACTTCGACAGCCGGTTCGCCTTCGGATTGGACCTGCTCGTCGCGGGCATCCGCGCGCGGCTGTCCACGCCGTAGCGCGGCGCGGTCAGGATCCCGCGGTGCATTTCGTCCCGCTGCCCGGCCCGCAGCGCATCTGACGACGCTCCAGGCGACACCGTCCCTCCGTCCCGGCTGTCCGCACTGGATGGCTCGGGCATCATGCCGCGCATTCCTCCCGGCCTGACGGGAGCCCACGAGGAGCCGCGAAGCGATGGACACGGGACTGCAGGGCAAGGGTGTGCTGGTGACGGGGGGCGCGGGCGGCATCGGTTCCGCGCTGGTGCGCGCGTTCGCGGGCGAGGGCGCCAGGGTGGCGGTGCACTACCACCGCAGTCAGGAGAAGGCGGCGGCGCTCGCGCGCGAGGTGGGCGGCGCGGCCGTGCGCGCGGACCTCACGGTGGAGGCGGACGTGGACGCGCTGGTGCCCCAGGCGGTGAAGGATCTGGGCCGGCTGGACGTGCTCGTGTGCAACACCGGCGTGTATCCCGCGCCGGATGAAGCGCTGTGGCAGATGTCCCTGGAGCGCTGGCGGCGCACGCTGGCGGAGAACCTGGACAGCGTGTTCCTGAGCTGCCGCGCGTTCCTGCGCCACGTGGAGACCACGGGCACGGGCACCATCGTCATCATCAGCTCCACGGCGGGGCTCTTCGGTGAAGCGGGCCACACGGACTACGCGGCGGCGAAGGGCGCGCTGGCTGCGGGCTTCGTGAAGAGCCTGAAGAACGAACTGCACCGCATCGCGCCCATGGGGCGCGTCAACGTGGTGTGCCCGGGCTGGACGGCGGTGGACCGCAACCGCGCGAAGCTGGGCGACCCGGAGTTCGTCGGCCGCGTCACGCGGACGATGCCGCTGCGCAAGGTGGGGCAGCCGGAGGACGTGGCGCGCGTCGTGGTGACGCTGGCGTCGGATCGCATCTCCGGACACGTGACGGGGGAAGTCGTCACCGTGGCTGGAGGCATGGAAGGAAGGGTGCTGCATGAAGACTGACCTGGACGTGCGGACGTACAACCGCGAGGCGTGGAACGGCGAGGTGGGGCGGGGCAACAAGTGGACGGTGCCGGTGTCTCCTGAGGCCATCGCCGCCGCGAGGCGCGGTGACTGGAGCGTGGTGCTCACCCCGACGAAGCCCGTGCCGCGCGCGTGGTTCGGAGACCTGAAGGACAAGGACGTGCTGGGCCTGGCGAGCGCGGGGGGCCAGCAGTGCCCGGTGCTCGCGGCGGCGGGGGCGCGCGTCACCGTGTTCGACAACTCACCCGCGCAGCTGGGGCAGGACCGGAAGGTGGCCGAGCGCGAGGGGCTGATGCTCCAGTACGTGGAGGGCGACATGCGGGACCTGTCCGCCTTCGCCGATGGGAGCTTCGACCTCATCTTCCACCCGTGCTCCAACTGCTTCGCGGCGGAGATCCTTCCGGTGTGGCGCGAGGCCTTTCGCGTGCTGCGCCCGGGTGGCGTGCTCCTGTCGGGCATCTGCAACCCGGTGCGCTACCTCTTCGACCCGGCCGAGGAGGAGAAGGGCGTGATGCGGCTCAAGTACACGATGCCGTACTCCGACTTCACCAGCCTCTCCGACGAGGAGCGCCGCCGGTACACCGACAAGGACGAGCCCATGGTCGTGGGCCACTCGCTGGAGGACCAGCTGGGCGGACAGATGGCGGCGGGCTTCGTGCTCACGCACCTGTTCGAGGACAGTTACGAGGGGAACGACCTGCTCTCCAGGTTCCTGCCCACCTTCATGGCCACCCGGGCCCTGAAGCCCGCCTCGCGTTCGTGACACAGAAGAGCGTTGCGCTCGGGAGCGGTGAAAGCCTACAGGAGCGGAGTCCGGGTCCTCCCGGACATCCCCCTTTCGTAGGAGCCGTCCATGAAGCTGTCGCTGCGTCTCTCCGCTGTGTTGCTGATGGGTGTGTCGGTGCTGGGCCTGGGCTGTGAGGGCACGGGCGCGAGGGATCCGCTGAACGCCATCGAAGCTGGCGCCCAGGTGCCGGTGGAGCCCTCGCTGGCGGAGGTGAAGCAGGGCGCGGTGGGCGACACGGTGCTGCGCTGCACGCAGCCGCAGGACGGCAGCTACCTGGAGGTGGTCCAGACGGCCACGGGCTACGAGGCGGCCACGGTGACGGAAGCCTACGACCCGTGGGACTGCCGCTGCACGTACGAGCAGCGCACGGTGCTGGGGCAGTACACGCGGTGCAACCGTTCCACGGTGGACCCTCGCATCCTGAACTGCTTCCGCATCGAGCCCGGCGGCACGACGGGCAAGGTGGTGCTGTCCACCACGCGCGTGCAGCGCACCCAGATGGTCATCGGTGGCACGCAGACGGTGTCGTACACGGACCTGAGCATCGCGGCCATCAACCAGGACCCGGGCCACACCCCGCGCCAGGACTTCACCTACGGCATGGCGGACTGCCAGTAGCCAGCGGCTTTCCGGAGGCGATTTAACCTTCGGCGGGCTCCGGGGTTTTGAGTGTCAGAGCGCGACGGGAAGCAGGCTGCACGGCTGCTCCCGGAGCGTTTTGACCTGAACCCGGAGTCCACACACCATGTCGCTCAAGTCCATGCTTCGCGGTACCGCCGTCGCCACGCTGCTCCTCGCCGTTCCCGTGCTCGCCCAGACGGCCGCGCCGTCCGACTCCGCCAACAAGACCGGCCAGTGCGAAGGGCGCCGCGGCAAGCACGGCGGTGGGGGCCACAAGTTCGGCCGCATGGAGCACCGGCTGGACAAGCAGGTCGCCGAGGGGCGCCTCTCGCAGGCCCAGGCGGACGGCTTCAAGGCGGAGGCCCGGCAGCTCCACGAGGAGATGAAGGCCGCGCGCGCCGCCGCCAACGGCCAGGTCGACGAGGCCCAGCGTGCGCAGTTCAAGGAGCGCCGCAAGGCGCTGAAGCAGAAGATCAAGGCCGCGCTGGCGCCCACGCAGCAGGGCGCCTGAGGTCCCGCCGTGAGCGGGGGACGTGACGCGAGGGCCCCGGCCGGCACAGACTGACCGGGCCCTTTCGTCCGCGGGAGTCCCCATGCTTCGCAGCCTCCTCGTCGCCCTCGTCGCAATGACCGCTGGCTGCCACGCGCACCGCAGCGCGACGCAGGCCGCGGCGGCGCAGCAGGCCCCGGTGGACACGCCAGACGCGGCGGAGTCGCCGGTGGTGCTGGTGACGGACGCGGAGCTCCAGCGCGTGCAGAAGCGCGCCCGGTACATCGTCGAATCGGAGCAGGGCGCCATCCGCGCCACGGACCTGCTGCTCGCGCGTCCGGACCTGGACCGCACGCGGATGAACTGGTTCTTCACCGTGCCGCGCGGCAATGCCTGGTACGCCGTCTTCGGCCGCTTCAACCCCCAGGAAACGTTCGTCCCCGCGTACGCGTACCGCGCGCCCATCGAGTTCTCCGGCGAGATGGAGGACTTCCCCGTCGAGTCCCTGCCCGAGGGCATGGACGCCCTGGCCCGCGCGGTGAGCGCCGCCTGCGAGCGCGTCTTCCAGGTGCACGGCCGCAAGCAGCTCAACCCCGTCGTGGTGGAGGAGGACGGCGGCATCACCGTCTACGTGCTCCAGGGCTTCGACGACTCGAACCTGTACCTGCTGGGCGGCGACTTCCGCTTCAAGTTCAGCCCCGACGGCCGTCAGAAGCTCCAGGAACTGCCCCTGCACCAGGGGCTCATCCCCGTGTCCATCGCGCCGGACGCGGACGGCGAGCGGCCTCCGTTCTCCGCGCACGCGCACGTGCTCCTCCCGGGGCCGCTGGAGACGGAGCTCGCGCTGGTGATGCTCTATCCCTCGCTGGGCGGACTCTTCGTTGGCGCGGCGGATCAGGACTGCGTCTACGCGCTGTCCCCCGACGGCACCATCCGCGCGGTGCGCCTGAGCAAGGAGGAGGTCCTGCGCGAGCTGCGGCCGGACGGCACCTTCGCTCCGCCCGAGGCGCTGAAGGCCGAACCGGAACCCGGCGCGGACGTGGTGCTCTGAACAGCTTTCGCCACCGCACTGTTGAGCTTTGTTCAGGCCCTTCGCGGCGGTCCAGCACCGCCTGCGGGCAGGGTGCCTAAGTTCGCGGCCTCTCGACAGGAGGACGCGAATGGCGTTGCAGAACGACTACCAGGACGTGCTGGACGTGGCGAAGAGCGTGGGCGCGAAGATCGAAACGCGCGAAGAGAACGGCAAGCTCGTCATCAAGGGCTCTGTCGACCACGCCTTTGACCGCGATCGCATGTGGGATCAGATCAAGGCGAAGCACCCGAAGTGGAACGATGAGCTCATGGTCATGCTCACCGTGACCAACACAGAGCCCTACGGCCTGCACACCGTGAAGTCCGGCGACACGCTCAGCAAGCTGGCCAAGGACATCTACGGGGACATGAAGCTGTACACGAAGATCTTCGAGGCCAACAAGGACCAGCTCAAGGACCCGGACCACATCAAGGTGGGCCAGGTGCTCAAGCTGCCGCCGAAGACCATCGCCAACCGCGCCTGAGCTCCGGCGCTACCGGTGCCGGTGGACCGCTGTCTCGCGGCCCGCCGGCCCTCGGCTCATGGGCAGTACGGGCACTCCACCGTCGCCTCCAGCGAGTCGTAGACGAGGCAGTTCTGGTCCGCGGCGTTGTTGTTCTTCTGCTGGCAGCGGTAGTTCCAGACGGACGCGCACTGGGTATAGACCTGCGCATCGCCGGTGGGGCCCTGGTAGGTGGCCGTGCAGGTTCCTCCCGAGCCTCCACCCGACACGGTGCAGCTGAAGGGATCCGTGCCGCTCGAGCACTTGAGGCCGGAGCAGTTGGTGCCGCTGCCCATCCACTTGCCCGAACAGCTGGAGGCGCTCGTGCGGTGGTCACAGAGCACGCGGTTCAGGTTCGAATCGTAATAGGCGCACGCGCCGTTGCTGCCGCCACCACCACCACCACC
>NZ_RAWK01000264.1 GCF_003612165.1 Corallococcus aberystwythensis
GTGGGGACGGGGGCACGTTCGACTTCAACGACCCGGCGGTGCAGCAGGTGTTGCAGGCGGGGCTGCCGCTGTTCGTGGGCTACGAGGCCACGGACGGCAGCGGGACGCCGGAGGGCGTGGAGCGGGGCGTGCGGCGCATCACGCTGCGCTCGACGGACGCGCCCAACCAGAACCCGGTGATGCAGGACGTGCTGTGGAATGACGCGCCGCTGGTGGGGCCGCTGCCGCTGGACACGGAGGTGACGTTCACGCCGGTGCTGGGGGCGGGCAGCCAGGAGACCTATTCCACGGAGGACGGGACGAAGACGGAGCAGGTCTTCTACAGCTGGTTCGCGACAGGCGAGGGCGAAGTGGTGGCGCTGCGTTCGCTGGAGCCGGTGGACGGCAAGCCCGGCGACCCGACGACGACCTACAACACGCCCAAGACGCCCGAGCGCATCACCCTCTGGGTGGTGGCCCGCGACGGCCGGGGCGGCACGGACTGGACGTCGCGCACGGTGGACGTGGGGCCCTGAGGGGCTTCACGGGATGTTGGTCGGGTCGCTGTCGAAGAGTGCGTCGAACAGGGTGGTCCTGGGCGGCTGGGTCCACTCGACGACGACTGGAACGGGTGTCGCGGCCACTTCGCGGGGCAGCTCGCTGACGTGGAAGCGGGATTCCAGCTCCCTGGCGACGATGCGCGCTGTTTCCTCCATGGGGCCGGGCAGGGGCGTCAGGTGCAACTGGAACGCACGGCGCTTGCGTCCCTCGTAGTCGAACGTGATGCCGTACACGGTGAAGACCGGAGCCAGGATGCTCATGCAGCCCACGACGGCCCAGGGGATGGGCGGCATGGGGGAGTCCTTCGCGGGATAGGCGATGCAGCGGAAGCTGCACCGTGTGGGACCCGTGCCATCTCCGATTGAGAAGTCTGGAAACAGCGTCCGCAGATGGCCGAGGAATCCGCGCCACGGGCCAAGGTCCTGAAGCGCCTCGTCGAAGCGTTTGAAGAGGCGGGTCAACTCAGGACCGGGTTGATCCGCGTCTGAGACCGACGCAGGCCAGTAGTGCTTGGCGATGGCCAACAACTGCTCCGTGCTGAGGGACATGGCGCTCAGGCTCCGGCGTCAGAGGATGAAATCACCAAATTGCACGGAGCGATTCACACATCATCCCGAGTGGTGATTCCAGTGTGGCGGCGCCGAAGACCGTCTGCGAAACCTCATTGATGCGGTCCGCGACGATGCGCTGGGCCAGGGCCGTGGAAACCGGCCCTTCGAAGTTCTGCAGCGGCATTTCGACGCCGAACCTGCACATGAGGGCCTCGCCCGTATTGTCACGCAGGATACGGATGTGGATGCAGGCGGCACGTCGGCCTCCAGCTCGGCCCGGCGGCGCTTCAGTGATGGTCACGAAGCGGATCTGCCTGGGGAGAATCCGGCCCGTGACGACCGTCCGGTCCGTGGGCCCCACACACGCCATGGACAGGGACAGCACGACCGCGACTTGAAGCCACCGTCGCCGTGCTGCCTGTCCCGCCATGGTTCACCCCGTCAGCCACGCGGACGCGCGGCCCAGGCCCTCCGCCACGGAGGTGAAGGCGTCCGCCGTGCGCACGCGCTCCTCTCCGAAGCGCTTCACGTACAGCTCCCGCACCGCCGGAATCTGGGACGAACCTCCCGTGAGGAAGACCGCGTCAATGTCCCTGGCCTCCGGGTGCTTCGCCAACAGCCCTTCCGTGCACTGCGACAGTTCATCCAGCAACGAGCGGCTCGCTGTCTCGAACTCCGCCCGCGTCATCGGTTCGTGCAGGTGGATGCGCGCGTCCTCGAAGTCGATGGTCGCCACGTCCTCGCTGGACAGCTTCACCTTCGCCGCTTCAATCGCCCGGAACAGCCGGTAGCCCAGGTTGTCCATCACCAGGTCGTAGAGCGCCTGGATCTCCGCCGGGCGGTCGCTCGTGTCGAGCATCACCTCCAGCAGCTCCTGCGTGGACTTCTCCCGGATGAAGGACATCTCATGCCAGTTGAGCAGCTTCGCCATCACGTGCTGCGGAATGGGCAGCCGCTTGTGGCTGAAGCCCTTCACCTTGTACGTGGACCCCGCCCCGAAGCGCGGCAACAGCTTGTGCCGCATGATCTCCGCGTCGAAGCGGTCACCACCGATGCGCACACCCGTGGACCCCACCACGTCCGGCCGCCGGTCCAGGTTCCCTCGCCGAGACGGGCCCAGCCGCATCAACGTCAGGTCCGTCGTGCCGGCGCCGAAGTCCGCCACCAGCACCAGTTCGTCCTTCTGGAGCCGCGCCTCGTATGCGAGCGCCGCCGCGATGGGCTCAATCAGGAACTGCACGTGCGTGAAGCCCGCCAGCTCCGCCGCCTTGCGCAGCCGCTTTTCCGCCAGCGCGTCCGCCTCCGCATCCGGTGTGAAGACCGCGGGCCGGCCCAGCACCACCGCGTCCGGCGCTTCACCCAGGTGCGCCCCGGCCGCCTCGCGCACGCGGCGCAGCAGGATGGCCACCAGGTCCTCGATGGTGAACGTGCGCCCCTTCACCTGCGTCGCCCGGAAGGACGAGCTGTGCAGGAAGGACTTCACGGACTGGATGAACCGGCCGTTGTTGTCCTCCAGGTAGCGCTGGATGGCCTCCGCTCCCGTGAACACCTCCCGCTCCTCCTCCGCGAAGAAGAGCACGGAGCGGAACAGCCGGGGCTCCGGGGTGTGGGGCTGCAGCGGCAGCACGGTGCCGTCCGGCAGGGCCAGGGCGGTATTGCTGGTTCCGAAGTCGAGTCCGCAGGCGCGCATGGGGGGGCGCCCCTTATCGCCATTCCTCCGGGCGCGGTAGCCCCAAAGTGAATGCCTGCCGCAGGGCGGGCGGACGGCCGGGCGCCCGCGTCCACCCGGCTTGGCGCTCCACGAGGCCTCTCCATCTTTGCCCTGTCATCCCTTTGACAGGAGAACCCCATGAAATCGCGCGCAGCATGGCTGGGTGCCGGATTCGCCGCTCTGACGTTGGGCACCACCGCCTGCCAGGACCAGGACCGCTCCCGCCAGGACCGGGCGGAGAACACGCCGGGACAGCAGGTGGAACAGGCCCAGGCCCAGTCGGAGAAGGCCTTCGATGACGCGCGTGACGCGCAGAAGCAGGCCTCCAGCGAGCAGCGCGAGGCCGCCCGCGCCCAGGAGGACGTGCAGCGCAAGCAGCAGGAGCTCCAGGAGGCCCAGGCCCAGGCCCAGAAGGAGGCCCAGGAGGCCCAGTCCAGCCAGCAGCAGGCCCAGGCGCGCACCCAGCAGGCCCAGTCCGTGGCCCAGCAGGCCCAGGCCAGCGCGCTGGAGGCCCAGCGCCAGGCGCAGCAGAACTTCGCCACCCAGCAGCAGCAGGCCTCCAACGAGAGCGCCTCCGCGAACCAGCGCATCGCGCAGCAGAGCGCCCAGCAGCAGCAGGCCGCGAACCAGAACGCCGCCACGCAGCAGGCCGCCATCGCCCAGAACTCGCAGGCCCCGGCCGCCCAGCCGGCGCAGCAGGAGCAGCAGATCTCCGGCGACGTGCTGAGCGCCAGCGCCCAGGAACTGCTGGTGAGCCAGGCCGGGGAACCCCAGCTGCGCCTGAAGGTGGGCCCCAGCACGCAGGTGCAGGTGGACGGCCGGGCCGCCAGCGCGGCGGACATCCAGGAGGGCGCGCAGGTCCGCGCCTCCTACCGCACGGACGCCAGCAGCGGCGAGCCGCAGGCGGTGCGCATCGACGCCACGTCCCGCGCGCAGCCGGCCGCGCCCGCCCCGGCGGAGAGCGGCGAGTCCTCGCCGGGCGTGCCCCGCTGATTGAAAGACGCCGGACATGCCACGGCCCCGTGCCTTCGCGCTTCCCAACGCGAGGGTCCGGGGCCGTGTGATGGTCGCAGCCGTGAAGGCTCTTCCTCGGGCGTTACGCGGCCAGCTCGGCCTGGTCCAGACCAGCCTCGGCCATCAGGTTCGCCAGCTCCGCCTTCAGCTTGTCCTTGGCGCGGATCTCCAGCTGGCGGGCGCGCTCGCGGGAGAAGCCGAAGTGCTCGCCCAGCTCGCTCAGGGTCATCTCCGAGTCGCTCATCACGCGCTGCTCGATGATGAAGCGCTCGCGCGGATCCAGGCGCATCAGCGCGCGCTGCACCAGCGTGCGGGTGAGGCCCGCCTGCTGACGGTCCGCGACCTCGTCCGCGTGCGAGGCGGACTCGGACTCCACGAAGTCCAGGTGCGTGGCGTCGCCGTCCTCGCCCACCGGCGCGTCCAGGGACAGGTCCCGGCCGCCCATGCGCTGCTCCATCTCACGCACTTCCGCGGGCTTCACGTTCAGCTTCTTGGCGATTTCGTCCGCGTTGACGATGTGGCCGTCGCCGGCGCCCAGCTTCTCCAGCTCGCGGCGCGTGCGGGCCAGGCTGAAGAACAGCCGGCGCTGCGCCTGCGTCGTGCCCAGCTTCACCAGGCTCCAGTTGCGCAGCACGTAGTTCTGGATGTACGCGCGGATCCACCACACCGCGTAGGAGATGAGGCGGATGCCCTTCTCCGGGTCGAACTTCTGCACGGCCTTCATCAGGCCGATGTTCGCCTCCTGGATGAGGTCGGACATCTTCAGGCCGTAGGAGCGGTACTCGTAGGCGACCTTCACCACGAAGCGCAGGTTGCTCGTCACCAGGCGGTGACCCGCGGACAGGTCGCCGGCGCGGAAGGCGCGCGACAGGGCCTGCTCGTCCTGCGGGTTCAGCAGCGGGTACTGGTTGATCTCCGAGAGGTACGTGGAGAGCGAGTCAGCGGAAGAGAAGGAGCTGGAGGCTTGCATGGGGGTCTCTCGGGGAAGAGGGCGGGGTGTGTGACCGCCGTTTGCTGCGACGGGGAGACCTTTAGCAACGCACGGGCCAATGCCAGCCAGCGGGCAACCTCAATGATTCCAGTGACTTGCGCGCGGAAGCAACAATGCTTAGGGCAGAACCCGGCAGTTTTTACCGGGTGGGGTTCCGACACTTCTTCCGGGTGCCCCGAAGGGAGGGTTGCCTGCCCTCCGACCCGGGCACAGGGCGGATCACATCCAGCAGGGATGTGGGCACGCCCCGGCTCCCACACCAGGGGACCGGAGGGGCGAGTGTCCACTGGCGGTGCGTGCCAGGCTGCTCCCCATGAAGACGACCCGCGTTCCCCTGCTCCTGGCGCTGTCCCTGGTGGTCCCGCTTTCGGCCTGTCTATCGACAGCGAGGCCCACCCGGCTCCCGCTGCCCAAGGAGCGGGCCACGGAATGCCGGCAGATTTGCGAGCAGCTCGACATGCGGCTGGCCGCGGTGGTCGTCATCTCGGACGCCGCCGGCTGCGTGTGTGAGCCGAAGCCGGAGGCAGGGACGAACGCGGCGGTGACGGGCGCCGTCGCGGCATCGGGTGGCGCCATCATCCACGCCGCCGCGGAAGCGGTGCGGCAGGCGAACGCCACCCAACACCACAGGAGGACCCACTCGGGTCAGGGCATGACGGGCTCGGAGAGGTAGCCCACGTCCACGGAGCGGATGGTGGGCTGGCAGAGGAAGTCCCCCTTCGGGGTCACCTCGGCCTTCCAGCAGAGCTGCTGGCCCGGCGTGCTGGAGACGTCCACCGTGGTGCTGGCCGTGCCCCCGGGCAGCGACAGGGGGTGCCAGGTGGGCGTGGGGTTGGGGACGCAGGCGCCGCCGTCGCAGAGGTTGCAGTCGGTGGCCAGCGCGTAGGTGATGGAGGTCTGGGGGGCGCAGTACAGGCCCAGGTCGTCGGACTTCTGGAAGGACACCTGCGCAATCCTGCAGCTCGCGTCGTCCGGGCTGAGCACGCGCGAGCGCACGCGGCCCTCCGTCACACCGCGCAGCAGGAAGACGACGTCGTTGAAGTCGCGGTCGGCGCCGCCGGGCAGGTCCTCGAAGCCCATCAGCCACTGGCCGTGGGTCATGGGGGGCGCGTTCAGCAACAGGTGCGGCATGTTGCCGTTGTCCGACGGGGCGACGCTGGCGGCGGCCATGGGCAGTAAGAAGCCGCCGTAATCCGGGTGCCGCAGACGCAAGAGAGTTTCCGCGTCCAGCCACCCGCACAGCCGCAGCGAGGAGTTGGCCAGGGTGCAGGCCGTCGCCTGGGTCTGGGGCTGGTCCGCGTTGCACTGCTCGGTGTAGGCGCAGCCGGTGTTCCGCTGGGCCACGGGGATGCGGCCCACGGGATCCTGGTCCAGGTTCCACTTCGCCTTGGAGAAGAAGACGTTGATGGGCGTCCGCAGGTGCAGCAGGCACTGGCCGTTCATCGCCTTGCGTAGACACGGGTAGACCTGGCGGTCGTCCACGTCGTGGATGGACTCGGACTGGGTCACCAGGAAGAAGACGAGCTCCTTGCCCGCCGGAAGGGTGCCCAGGTCCACGGTGCGGTCCTGGGGCGTGATGCCGGGATCCGGGTTGACGGGGCGCAAGAGGCCGTGGGCGTCGTAGCGGGAGACGTCGTAGTCGGGGATGCCGTCCTCGAAGAAGTCGGTGTCCGGGACGGTGCCCAGCTGGTTGAAGGTCGTCTGGCCGGCGTCGTCGTCCGCCAGGAGGAACAGCAGGTGCCCCAGGCCCAGGAGGTTGTTGGAGGCATGGGCGGGCTCCAGCAGGTTGGGGATGCGCGAATAGAGGCCCTGGTCCGAGTAGCCGGTGGCGTTGACGGGGCTGCCCTCGAAGGGCGAGCTGCCGACGACGTCCACGGTGGTGAACGGGTGCGTGCCGGGCCGGGCGTCCGGGAGGCTCTGCCGTGAGAAGGCGGCGGTGCAGTTCGCGTTGAGCGCCAGGTCCGGCATGGTGAAGGACAGGCCCTGCGACGTGAAGGTCCGGGACGCGCAACGGCGGCCCGTCCCAACGTACGGCCGGGCCTGGAAGCCGGTGGGGGGCGCCAGGTTGTAGAGGTCCTCGTGCAGGTCCGCGACGCCGTTGCCATTGGCGTCCACCAGCGCGTCATCCGACGAGTCCCCCGGCGTGCCACGGGTGTCCACGTAGCCGCGCGCCACGAGGTCGTCGTAGTACAGGTATCCGAGCGAGTGGCTGGCGCCCGAGGACTCGTGGACGAAGGTGACGGACAGGTGCTGCTCGTTGGGGAACACGATGCGCTCGCTGGAGAGCTGCCCCAGGTGGAGGTTCAAGCTCAGCCACCCCTCGTTCGTGAGCACCAGGTTGGTGAGCTCGTCAAAGCCCCAGGGCGTGAAGTCCGGCTGGTGGTCGGTGTCCAGGGACTGGCTGTAGTCGAAGTCGCACAGCGCTGACGTGGACTGCGTCGCGCTGGTGAGCTGGGGCGGAAGGTAGACCGCCTTGGGGGTGCCCGCCGCCTGGGCGGAGCGCGGCGAGGCAATGACACACACGGCGCTCCCGGCCACCAGGGCCAGGAGCGGGAAGCGATTCAGGGGCAAGGACAGACTCCTCGGGACGGAGACGGCCCCGAGGGTCTACCAGAACGGCCTGGAAGGATGAGTGTACCCAGGTGCGTCAGGGATTGCGGGGACCGGCCTCGTAGCCGATGTCCACGTTGTTGACGCTGGCCTGGCACTGACCGCCTCCGGGGGCCAGGTCCGCCTTCCAGCAGAGCTGGTGACCGGGAGTGCCGGACACGTTGAGGACGGCGTCGCGGTTCCAGTCGAACGTCACCGGATGCCAGGTGGGCGTGGGATTGGGGATGCAGGTGCCCGCGAGGCACGTGCGGCAGTCCGTGGCCACCGAGTAGGTGATGGCGCCCGGAGGGGCGCAGGTGGGGGCCTGGGCGTCGTCCTTGTGGAGGTACACCTGCTTGATGGCGCAGCCGGGGGCGTCCGGGCTCAGCACGGCGGAGCGCGCGAGGCCGGGCGTGGCCGCCCAGTTGCGCAGCATGAAGACGGCGTCGTTGTAGTCCCGGTCGCCTCCTCCCGGGAGGTCCTCGAAGGCCAGGAGCCACCGGTCGGACGTGGGGCCCACGTTGCCCAGCAGGGCGTGGGGCATGACGAGGTTGCCCGGCGCGACGGCGGTGGTGGCCGCCATGGGCAGGGACGTGCTGCCGTAGGGCACCGTTCCCAGGCGGCCCAGGGCGTCGTAGTCCAGCCACCCGCACAGCTTCTGGGTGGGGTTGTCCGCCAGGCGGCAGGCGTACGCGGACGAAGCCGGATTGTCGATGTTGCAGGCGTCGTTGTACTGGCAGCCCATGGCCCGGGACGTGACAGGGGTCTGGCCCCGGAAGTCCTGATCCAGGTTCCACTTCGCCTTGGAGAAGAACACGTTGATGGGCGTCCGCAGGTGCAACATGCACTGGAGGGCGGCGTCCCTGCGCAGGCAGGGATAGACCTGGTCGTTGTCCACGTTGTGGCTCGGCGTGTAGGCCGAGACGAGGAAGAAGACCACCTCCTGTCCGCCCGGGATGACGCCCAGGTCCACCGTGCGGTCGTAGGCCGTGATGCCGGGATCCGGATTGGAGGTCCGCGGACGGCCATGGCCGTCATGGGCGGAGACGTCGTAGTCGGGGATGCCGTCGTAGAGGGCCACCGCGTCCGAGACGGCGCCCAGTCCCAGGTGGGTGCTCGTGTCGCTGTCGTCGTCGGTCAGGAGGAAGGCCAGGTGGCCCAGCCCCAGGTTGCCATTGGAGGCGTGGGCGGGCTCCAGCAGGTTGGGGATGCGCGGATGGAGGCCGTTGTCCGAGTAGCCGGTGCTGGTCGTCGTCGTCGGGTTGCTCCCGATGACGTCGACGATGATGTTGTAGGCGGAGGAGGTCCGGCCGGGACGGGCGTCCGTCATGTCGTAGTGGGTGACGAAGGCCGGAGCGCACGCCGCGTTGAGCGCCAGGTCCGGCTGGCGGTAGGTGAAGCCGCGGGAAGAGAAGGTGTTGGCGCAGCGGGGGCTCACGCCGATGTACGGGCGGGCCTGGACACCGGAGGGCGGGGCCAGGTTGTAGAGGTCCTCGTGCAGGTCCGCGATGCCGTTGCCATTGGCATCCACCAGGTCGCCCTGGGCGTTGACGTAGCCGCGGGCCCGCAGGTCACTCATGTACAGGTAGCCCAGCGCGTGGCTCGCGGCGGAGCTTTCGTACACGTAGCTGATGACGACGTTCTGGTCGCTCGGGAACACGATGGAGTCCACCGACGTGGGCGTCCAGAACGGGTTGACCGACCGCAGCGTCCGCTGCGGGGTGAGCGTCAGCTGCTGGAGCTGGTCGAACCCCGCGGCGGTGAACGCGGGCTGCACGTCCGCGTACAGGTCCCCGGGCGCGCAGGTGTCGGCCGCCTGGGCCGGACGCGGCGAGGGAATGACAGACAACGCGCTCCCGGCCACGAGGGCCAGGAGACGGGAGGATTTCAGGTGCAAGGACAGGCTCCCTGGAGGGAATGGGTCCCGGGAGCTCTATCATGATTTACATGGATGATGGTTCTGTCGGAGTGCGTCAGGGATTGAGCGGCGCGTACTCGTAGCCCACGTCCACGCTGAGGATGTTGTTGAGGCAGCGGCCATTCGCGGGCGCGAGGACCGCCTTCCAGCAGGGCTGGGTGCCCGGGGTGCCGGAGACGTCGATGACGGCCTCGGCGTCGCCGGCGCGCAGGGTGAGCGGGTGCCAGGTGGGGGTAGGGTTGGGCATACAGACTCCGCCCCAGCACACGCGGCAGTCGGTGGCCACCGCGTACTGGATGGGCGCGGCGTCGCACACCGCCCCGCCGTCGCTCTTGCGCAAGCGTATCCGGGACACGGTGCAGCCCGTCTCCTCGGGGCTGGAGGGCTGGGAGACCAGCGACGGCGAGCGCACCACCCCCGTGGGGACCGGGCTCACCAGCTGGAGGACGACGTCGTTGTAGTCCCGGTCGCCGCCGCCGTTGAGGTCCTCGAAGCCAAGGATCCACCGGCCCGGCGTGACGAGCGAGGGATGGGACAGGACGTGCGGCATGGGGCCCGCCGGCTCTGCGATGACGTCGACCTGACCGAGGGGGAAGTGGGTGTTGCCGTAGTCGGCTTCCTGGAGGCGCTCCAGGGCATCCTCGGGGAGCCAGCCACACAGCCTCCTCCCTTGGGACGGCAGGAAGCACCCCCGGGGCTGGCCCGTGAGGGGATAGCACGCCTCGTCGTACGCGCAGCCCGTGGCGCGGACCGTGGCCTGACGCTCGCCCTGGGAGTCCTGATCCAGGTTCCAGCGCGTCTTGGAGAAGAACACGGAGAGGGGGGACTTCAGGTGCAGGACGCACCGGTATCCCTGCTTGCGCAGACACGGATAGACCACGCTGTTGTCCGGGTCGTGGACCGCCTCCATGTTGACGACGAGGAAGAAGACCACCTCCCGGCCGCCCTGGATGTGCCCCAGGTCCACGCGCCGGTCCGCTGGCGTGATGCCCGGGTCCGGATTGGTGCTCCGCCGTACGCCCCGCGCGTCATAGGCGGAGACGTCGTAGTCGGGGATGCCATCCCAGACGTCCTCGGCGTCCGGGACGGTGCCCAGGCCCCGGTAGGTGGTCCGGTTCCAGTCGTCGTCGGTCAGCAGGAACACGAGGTGCCCCAGGCCCTTGTCATCATTCTCGGGCGTGGCCGGCTCCAGCAGGTTGGGGATGCGCGCGAAGAGGCCTCCGTCTGAAAAGCCGGTGTTGGAAGGGGAGACGGACGCGGGGGCGTCACGCCCGATGATGTCCGTGGACTGTGAGAGGTGGGGGCCCGGGCGGGCATCCGGCAGGAACACACCGGGGCTGAAGGTGTCCGCGCAGTTCGCGTCGAGCGCCAGCTCGGGCTGGGTGAAGAGCATGCCCTGCGAGGCGAAGGCCCGGCTACAGCGCCGGGACCGGCCGATGTAGGGGCGCGCCTGGGCGCCGGAGGGCGGGGCCAGGTTGTAGAGGTCCTCGTGCAGGTCCGCGATGCCGTTCTGGTTGAAGTCCGTCAGCTCCCCCACGGCGTCCACGTAGCCCCTTTGACGGAGGTCATCGACGTAGAGGTACCCCACGGAATGGCTCGCGAGGGACTCCTTGTTCACGAACATCACGCTCAGCTGCTGGTCCTCCGGGAAGACGATGAAGTCCGAGGACGGGCGCGCGGGCTCGGGCACGCTGATGCGTCCGTCCACGAGCGTCACGTTCTCGAACTGCTCGAAGCCCGCCGCGCTGAACGCGGGCTGGCGGTTCTTCCCCAGGTCCTGCGGGATGCTGAAGTCGAGCGCTGCCGTCGAGGACAGCCCCAGGCCGTTGGTCACCGTGGCCTGGACTGACGGCGTGCTTCCGGAGGCCAGGCACAGGGGCGCCGTCCAGCTCACGCGGCTCGTGCTGGCGTTGCCCAGGGGCCTGCCCAGGCTGCCGGTGGTGGCGCTCCAGGAGAACGTGAGCGGGCCTCCCTGCGGGTCCTCCGCCTGGATGCCCAGCCGGGAGACGCCGCCCGGCTCCAGCTGCTGGGGTGTCTGGGTGAGGGTGGTGATGCGGGGCGGCTCGGAGGCGTCCGCGGGCTGTCGGGAGGCAATGACACACAGGAGGCCCCCGGCCACATGGGCCAGGAGCCGGATGGATTTCGGATGCAGGACGTCCCCCTCGTTCAGTGACGCAACGAGGAACGTATCAGCAGGGGCCCACCTGACTGGAGTGACTGTCCGTCAGGTCAACGCCTTGCGCAGCCGCTTGGGGATGGCCTCCGCGTGCCAGCGCTGCACCTCGCGGGCGATTTCGGCGGACCGCTCCGCGCGCTCGTCGCGGGCCTGGGGCAGGAGCTTGCGCGCGGCCTTGCGCTGACCGGGCGGGGCCTCCGCGGCGGCGCGCTCGAACAGCTCCAGGCGCACGTCCGCGTCGTGCAACTCTCCCAGTCCGTCCTGGAGCGGCACCAGCACCTCCAGCAGCGCGCCCACGGTGCGGCGGAAGGCGGGCTGGAAGATCTCCAATTCATAACGCAGCTTCTTGAGGTCCTTGCGCAGGGCGTGCGCAGACGTGGCGTCGGGCGCGTCCGCGTAGCGCTCCAGGCGCTTCTCCACGCGGCGCAGGCGCTGGCGCAGGTGGCTTCGCACGCGCTTGCCCGCGAAGCGGTGCGTGTCCTCCAGCGCGTCCAGCTTCTTCAGGAGGCGCGGCACGGTGCGGTCCGTCCAGCGCTCCAGTTCCTTGCGCAGCGCCTTCTCCTTGTCCTTCAGGCCGGACAGGTGGGACTCGCGCAGGTCAGTCAGGGCCTTGCCCACGTCCTTCATGTCCTTCGCGGCGGTGTCCAGCCACTTGTCCTGGACGTGCAGGTCCCGCACGTCGCCCAGCGCGTCCTGGAGGCGCTTCACGTCCGCCTCCAGCCGGGTGAGCTTGCCGGTGCCCTGGAATACCTGGAGCGCGGCGCGCAGGCGGCGGGTGGCCACGCGCATGTCGTGCACGCCGTCCTCGCCCAGCTCTCCGTCCAGCTGGCTCTCCGGGTGGCGCACGTCCGCGAGCCGGCCGGCGAGGATGCGGCGGGCGGCGTCGCCCAGCGCGGTGTCGGGGCCCAGGCCCCGGATGGGAGTGGGAGGTGGCATGGCGGATCAGTCCTCCTTGAGGGCGTACTGCTGGACCATGCGCTCCGCGGCGTCCGGGCCGCCCCATCCGAGGATGCGCGCGTCCTTGTCCGCGAAGTGCACCACCGCGAGGAAGAAGTGCTCCAACTCCTCGCGCTCGCGCTGGGACAGGTCCTGATAGGAATTGAGGTCGTCGGAGCGGGTGGCGTTCACCGGCACCAGCAGCAGGCGGTCATTGCGTTCGCGCTCGCCGTCCTTCGCGTCCTTCTTCTTCTGGTCCACCTGGAGCACGCCCAGCGGCCGGCAGGGCAGCACCACGCCGGGCCAGGTGGGCACGTCCCAGTACACCAGCGCGTCCAGCGGGTCTCCGTCCGGGCCCTTCGTGCTGGGGATGAAGCCCCAGTCGAACGGGTAACGGAAGCCGCGCGTCAGCGGCCGGGACAGCGTGAAGGCCTGGAGCTTCGAGTCATATTTGAGCTTCACCGTCGAACCGCGGGGCGATTCAACGACGACATGCAACGCATCCTGGACGCCGCGCAGGGGCAGGCGGGTGAAGTCGGTGGCCATGGACTCTCAGGCTGGGGTCGTCCTTCCGCCCCCGGCAAGTGCGCCCGGACCGGGAGTTTCACTCGCCAACCCTGGCGCTGCGCTTCATGCGTCAGTGCAGGGGCCGGCCCAGGGGCAGCGCCGGCTGACGGCGAGTCACCAGCTTCCGCGTGGCGCGGGCCGCGGCCAGGCCTCCCAACGTGTACCAGGCCACGGTGAGCAGTGCCGTGGACGGACGGGCCTGGGACGGCGCCCGGCCCAGCCCCAGCTTCGGGGGCAGCACCACCGCGCCCACGCCCGCGAGCAGGCCCAGCATCGCGCCGCGCAGGTAGGGACGCTTCGGACGTCCCAGGGCCACGAGCGAGAAGAAGAGACCGTTGGACACGATGTCGCCCACCAACGTCTGGCGGTGCAACTGGCGGCCCTTCGCGGGAACGCCGCCGAAGAAGCGGATGCCCTTCTCCAGGGAGCGCATGCCCAGCACGTCCATGCGCGGCGGGTGCTTCAACACGCGCCGGGCGCTCTCATGCACCAGCGTGAGCGCGGCGGCGCCGAAGAGGCCAGGACCCAGGGCCCGGAACACGATGCGAGGCGGAGCGGGAGGTTCGATCATGCCCTCCAAGCTAGGCACCGCACGCCAGGGATTCCCGCCCGGGCCCGCATGCCCGCCTGCC
>NZ_RAWK01000265.1 GCF_003612165.1 Corallococcus aberystwythensis
GGCGTGGGCGGGCTGTCCGTGGCGGCGGCCCTCTGGCTCTCGCGCGGCACCTACCCCGTGCCCGTGGCGGACCCCTACCTCGTCCACTCGCTCCAGGTGCGTCCGCCATGAGCGAAGCCCGCCCACCCCCTCCGGAACTGGAGCGGCTGCCCACCGCGTGGCTCCTGCGCGTCGGGAGCGTGGCACTCGGGCTGCTCGCGGCGGCCTGCGTCGTGGCGTGGGGGCTGTGGCTCCTGTGGCGTCCTGCCTCCGAGCGTCCCCTGCCCATGCCCCCGGGCACCCTTCAGGTGGGCATGGTCGACCAGGCCCCCTTCACGCTGGACCGGCGCGCGGACGCGCTGAAGGCACGGCAGCGCGAGCGGCTGGAGGGCTACGGCTGGGTGGACGTGGACGCGGGCGTCATCCACCAGCCCATCGACGCGGCCATGCGCCAGCTGCTCTCCGAGCCCGAAGGAGGCGCGCGATGAACGAGCTGCTGCGCCGCCTCTTCTTCCTCCCGGAGCAGGCCTCCACCTTCGCCGTGAAGGTGGATCACCTGCACTACGTCCTGCTCCTCACCACGCTGGCGGTGGCGTTGGGCATTGGCGCCGTCGGCCTCGTCTTCCTCGTGCGCTACCGCCGGCGCTCCGCGTCGGACCCCACGCCGCGCGTGCTGGCGCCCGTGTGGATGGAGGCGCTGTTCATCGGCGTGCCGCTGTCGCTGTTCCTGCTCTGGTTCGTCCTGGGCTTCCAGCAGTTCGTCTGGGTGATGAGCCCGCCGCGGGACGCGCTGGACGTGTACGTCACCGGCAAGCAGTGGATGTGGAAGTTCACCTATCCCGGAGGCCCCAGCGCCATCGACACGCTGGTGGTGCCCGCGGGCCGGCCCGTGCGGCTGCTGCTCACCTCGCGAGACGTCATCCACTCCTTCTACGTGCCGGACTTCCGCATGAAGCGCGACGCGCTGCCCGGCCGCTACACCGACCTCTGGTTCGAAGCGCCGAAGCCCGGCCGCCACCTGGTGCTGTGCGCGGAGTACTGCGGGCTGGACCACTCCCAGATGCGCGGCGAGGTGGTGGTGCTGCCGCCCGCGGACTTCGACGCGTGGCAGGACGCGCAGCGCCGCAACCTCCCCGTGGCCGCGCTGCCCGGCGCCCGCATCCAAGAGACGATGGCCGTGAGGGGCGAGCGCGTCGCCGCCGCGCAGGGCTGCCTGCAATGCCACACGGTGACGGGCGCGCCGCACATCGGTCCCACGTGGCTGGGGTTGTACGGAAGGCAGGAGCCGCTGGAGGGCGGCGGCGCCGTGCTCGCGGACGAGGCGTACCTCACCGAGTCCATGATGGATCCGCTGGCGAAGGTGGTGGCCGGCTACGCGCCCGTGATGCCCGGCTACCACGGCCGCTTGAGCGCGGAGGACTCCGGCGCGCTCGTGGAGTTCATCAAGTCCCTGCGTCCCACGCGCCCGGGCGTCACCGCGGCCGAGGAGCCCGTCTATGTCCCCACCGGCCGCTGAGTCCTACCTGACGGACGGGCGCACCGTGTGGTCGTGGCTCACGACGCACGACCACAAGCGCATTGGCCTGATGTTCCTGGGGCTGACGCTGTTCTTCTTCCTCCTGGGCGGCCTGTTCGCGCTGGCGCTGCGCATTGAACTGCTCACGCCCGGCCGCACCATCATGGGGCACCTGGCGTACAACCGGATGTTCACGCTCCATGGCGTCACCATGGTGTGGCTGTTCATGATTCCGGCCATCCCGTCCGCCTTCGGCAACTTCCTGGTGCCGCTGATGATTGGCGCCAGGGACGTGGCCTTCCCCCGGCTCAACCTGGCGTCCGTGTACCTCTACGTGCTGGGCGCCAGCGTCACGCTGTGGGGCATGCTCGAGGGCGGCGCGGACACGGGCTGGACCTTCTACACGCCCTACAGCACCACCACGGGCACGGCGGTGCTGCCGGTGCTGCTGGGCGTGTTCATCATCGGGTTCTCCACCATCCTCACCGGCCTCAACTTCATCGCCACGGTGCACACGCTGCGGGCGCCGGGCCTCACGTGGATGAAGCTGCCGCTGTTCGTCTGGGCCATCTACGGCACGTCCATCATCCAGGTGCTGGCGACGCCGGTGCTGGGCATGGTGCTGCTGCTGGTGGCGCTGGAGCGGGTGGTGGGCGCGGGCATCTTCGACCCCGCGCGCGGAGGAGACCCGCTGCTCTTCCAGCACCTGTTCTGGTTCTACAGCCACCCGGCCGTCTACATCATGGTGCTGCCATCCATGGGCGTCATCAGCGAGGCGGTGTGTGCCTTCAGCCGCAAGAACGCCTTCAGCTACCGGATGATTGTGTATTCCACGCTGGGCATCGCGTTCGTGGGGTTCTTCACCTGGGGCCACCACATGTTCGCGTCCGGCCAGTCCACGTTCGGCTCCGGCGCGTTCGGCGCCATGTCGATGCTGGTGGCCATCTTCACGGCCATCAAGATCTTCTCCTGGCTGGGCACGCTCTACCGGGGCTCCATCGCGCTGGAGTCACCGCTGCTCTACACGTTGGGGTTCATGTTCTTCCTCTTCTTCGGGGGGATGATTGGCGTGGCGTACGCGACCACGTCGTTGAACCTGCACTGGCACGACACGTACTCGGTGGTGGCGCACTTCCACTTCATCATGGTGGGGGCGACGGTGATGGCGTTCCTGGCGGCGCTGCACTACTGGTTCCCGAAGATGTCCGGGAGGTGCTTCCCCGCGAAGCTGGCCAACGGCGCGGCGGTGCTGATCATCTTCGGCTTCATCACCACGTTCGTGCCGCAGTTCCTGCTGGGCAACCTGGGGATGCCCCGGAGGTACGCGGACTATCCGCCGCACTTCCAGTCGCTGCACGTGGCGTCCACGGCGGGCGCGTCGCTCCTGGCGTTCGGGTTCCTGATCATCGCGGGGTACCTGGCGTGGAGCCTGAAGTCCGGCGCCGTCGCGGGGGACAACCCGTGGGGCAGCGAGGGCTTCGAATGGAAGTCCGCGTCCCCGCCGCCCACCCACAACTTCTCCACACCGCCCAAGTACCCCACCGGCCCGCACGAGTACGCGCGGGAGGAGGTGCCGCATGCCGCCTGAGGCCGTCACGGAGCACTGGGGCTCCGAGGGCGCGCGCCGTCAGGCCGCGTACCTGGGCATGTGGGTCTTCATCGCGACGGAGGTGTTGCTGTTCGCGGGGTTGTTCACGGCCTATGGCGTGTATCGCTCGGTGTACCCGGAGGTGTTCCGCGCGGCGCAGCTCACGATGGACGTGGGGCTGGGCACGCTGAACACGTTCCTCCTGGTGACGAGCAGCATCCTGGTGGCGCTCGCGGTGCACGCGGTGCGAGGCGACAGGCCCGGGCTGGGCGGAGCGCTGCTGCTGGCGGCGGCGCTCCTGGGCGTCGTGTTCCTGGCGGTGAAGGGCGTGGAGTACGCGCACCACGTGAAGGAGGGCGGGCTGCCGGGGGACGCGTACCGGTTCACGGAGGTGCCGCGCGTGGGCGCGAGCCTCTTCTTCACGCTGTACTTCCTGCTGACGGGCTTCCACGCGCTGCACGTGACGGTGGGCGTGGGGGTGTTGACGGTGCTGGGCGTGCGGTCCGCGGCGGGGACGTTCGGCGCGGGGTACGCCACGCCGGTGGAGCTGGGCGGCATGTACTGGCACCTGGTGGATGTCGTCTGGTTGTTCGTCTATCCCATCCTGTACCTGGCGTGAGGAGCGGGCCCGTGACGGAGGACGCGGAGGAGAGGCCGGGGCGTCAGCTGGGCGTGGCCGGGGTGCTGGCCGTGGGGGTGGTGCTGCTCGCGTTGACGGCGCTGACGTACGGGCTGCACCGGCTGCCGCACGGCGCGTGGTCGCTGCCGGTGGCGCTGCTCATCGCGGGAGCGAAGGGGCTGTTGATTGCCCTGTTCTACATGCACCTGCGAGAACAGCGCGCGAGCAACGGGCTGGTGCTGCTCACGTCGGTGGTGTTCGTGGCGGTGCTGCTGACGGTGTGCGTGCTGGAGACGCGCACGCGCTTCGCACCCACGGTGCCTCCAGGCCCGTTCCCCGTGGAGCCCCTGCCGGGACGGCTGGAGGACCCGGGGGGCGCGAAGCCTCCAGGGCCCGCGGGGCCTCGTGAGCCGTGAGGGTCAGGACGTGGCGGCCATCAAGGCCCGGAACCGACGGCGCAGCCGGTCCGCGCGGGTGAGGACGTCCCGGAAGGCGGGCACCGTTCCGAGCGCCGCGCCGAAGGCGACGTGCAGCAGGAGCAACAGCGCGGAAGGGGCCTCGCGAGAGAGGGGTGGCGAAGCGAAGGGAATCACCAGCCAGGTCATCACCGCCCACAGGCCCAGGCTGTACAGCAGTCCCAGGCAGAGCGCCGAGACGGCGGTCCCCCGTCGTGGCAGCAGGAGCGCGAAGTTCGTGGCCAGGCCTCCGGCCACGGCGAAGTGGATGAACAGCCCGAGCAACACCGCCACGGCACCGTGCGCCGAGCCATCGCGGAGGAACAGGCCCGCCACGAGGAGCGCGGGCCGCCAGGGCTCGCCGTGCAGCACGGCCGTGAACGCGCAGGCGAGGACCGCCATCGCGAAGGCGCCCAGTGTTCCCGCGAGCGCGCCAGGAAGCACCGCGTCGCGCAGGAGGTTCCACGGCGCCAGCGCGAGCTCCACGGCCTGGATCCGTCCCCGTGTCCGCATCCCTCCCCCCTGTCCCGGCCGCTGGCCGTGCGCGGTGCGCCTCCTGAATAGAGGGTGAGACTTGTTTCACTCCGAGCGAAGACAGCGCCAGGGAAGGGCCTGGCCGCCTGGAGGGCATGAAGGACACCCTGCGTCGAGGCATGGGTCCGGGCGGAGCCATGGACGGCCCCTGGGGGGAGGCCGCTAGGCTCGCGGCCGTGATTGCCTCTGTTCGTTTCGAGCACTTCCGGTGCCTGCTTCGCGTGCAACTCGCCCTGGAGCCAATGACCATCCTGGTGGGGCCCTCGGCGGCGGGGAAGACCGCCGTGCTGGAGGGGCTCCAGCACCAGCTCGCGTATGAGCCGGCGGACTTCTGGCGGCGGGATGAATCGCGTCCGCTCCGCATCGAGTGGACCTACGCGCACGGCGACCGCACGCGCGTGGAGTATCCGTTCAGCGTGATGGACACCTTGCCCGGCCAGGGCCACTCCACGCAGCAGCTGTCGCTGAGCATGGAGGCGCTGCGCGGGGGAGGCTCGTCCGCGAAGGCGACGTGGCTGGAGCGCAAGGGCGGCAACCTCGCGAGCGTCTTCGCGGCGCTGCCCATGTCCACGCGGGACGTCATCTCCCAGGAGCTGGCGAAGCGCGTGCCCTCGCTGACGGACGTGGACGTGTCGCGCGACCTGGAGGACCGCTCCTTCCGGCTGCGCTTCCGCGACCGCTGGAGCCCGGAGGTGTGGTTCGGCCCCGAGCACGTGTCGGACGGGGTGCTGTGGCTGCTCGCGTTCCTGGTGCTGCCCTATCAAAGGCCGCTGCCGGAGCTGCTCACGCTGGACGAGCCGGAGCGCGCCCTGCATCCGGGCCTGGTGCGCGAGGTGCTGGAGTTGCTGCGCGCCATGACGCGAGGCGAGTCCACGGGAGGCCAGCCGGTGCAGGTGGTGCTGGCCACGCACTCGCCGGACCTGCTGGAGCACGTGCGTCCGGAAGAGGTGCGCCTGCTGTCGCGAGAGCCCGCAGACGGCTCCGTGCGGGTCCACCCCGTGCCCGCCACCGCGCTCCACTGGCGCCGCGAGTGCCGGGAGCTGCTGGACTCGCTGTAGCACCGGGGCTCGAAACGGCCGGGCTGTCCACCAGCGTACGGCGTCCCCTGCACGAGTGACCTCGGGGTGACGCTCCGCGCGAGGGGCTGACGGTTGTGTGCCTGCGTCGGCGGGCCACTCCTAACGTGGGCCTCTTCGCCCATGCCCATCCTCCTGCCCATCCTCCTGGCCCTGGCGTGCGCGCCGCTCGCGTATGTCGCGGGCCGGTGGCGCACCGGGGCCGCGGCGTGGATGGGCGCCCTGGGCTCGCTCGCCGCGCTGGGGGCCCTGGCCTGGGAGTGGACGCTGGGGCCCGGCCGCCTCGTGCTTCCCTGGGCCCCCTCCTGGGGACTGTCGCTGGAGTTCACGCGCGACGGCCTGTCCGGCCTCTATTCCGCGATGGCGCTCGGCGTGGGCGCGCTCGTCGTCCTGTACTCGCGCGCGTACATGCCGCACCACCTCCACGAGGAGGGCCGGCCCGCTCGCGACGAGGTGCGCTTCCAGGGGCTCATCCTCGCGTTCATGGCCGCCATGGTGCTGCTCGTCACCGTGGATGACCTGCTGCTGCTCTTCGTGGCGTTGGACCTCACCACCATCATCTCGTACCTGCTCATCGGCTTCGACCGCGAGGACCCCGAGTCGCGCGCCGCCGCGCTCCTGTCGCTGGTGCTCACCGGCGCCACCTCCGTCGTCTTCTTCGCGGGCGCCATGACGCTGGGCCTCCACTACGGCACCTTCTCCCTGCCGCTCGTCATCGAGCGCGCCGCGCACGACCCCGCGTCCACCGGCGCGCTGGTGTGCCTGGCCGTGGGCGCGCTGGGCAAGAGCGCGCAGGTGCCGTTCCACTTCTGGCTCCCGCGCGCCATGGCCGCGCCCACGCCCGTGTCCTCGTACCTGCACTCGGCCGCGATGGTCGCCGCGGGCGTCTTCCTCCTCCAGCGCCTCTACCCGCTGTTCGCCCCCGCCACGGGCGTGCGCGACGGCCTGCTCGCCATCGGCTTCGTGTCCATGGGCATGGGCAGCCTGATGGCCCTGGTGGCGGATCCGTTCAAGCGCGTGCTCGCGTACTCCACCATCGCGCAGTACGGCTACGCGCTGGTGCTGGTGGCGCTGGGCTCCGAAGGCGCGCCGCTCTACGTCGCCATCCACGCGCCGTGCAAGGCCGCCCTGTTCCTCACCGCGGGCGCCGTCACCCAGGTCACCGGGAAGAAGAAGCTGTCGGAGGTCGGCGGCCTGCGCCACTCGCTGCCCGTGCTCGCGGGGGCCAGCGCCGTCGCGGCGGCGGGGCTCTCCGCGCTGCCCCTCACCGCCGGCTTCTTCAAGGACGAGGTCTTCTTCCACGCGCTCGCGCAAAGAGGCCCCGCGTTCATGGCGGCCGGGCTCGTGGGCGCGGGCCTGACGCTCGCGTACACGCTGCGCCTGTGGTGGGGCCTCTTCGGGGGACCCCGCCGCGACGTGCCCGCCGCGCCCCGGCTGCTCGTGGCCCCGGTGGCCGTGCTCGCGGGAACCATCCTCCTGGGGGGCGTGCTGCCGGGCCTCCTCGTCGCGCCCGCCCGAGCCGCCGCGGCGGCGATGCGCGGCGAGCCGTCCACGCTGGAGCTCGCGTACCACCTGGATGCGCGCGCGGAGAACCTGCTCGCCGTGGGGGCCTGGGTCCTGGGCGCGCTGCTCTTCGCCACGCGCCGCGCGTGGACGCCCGCGCTCTCCCGCGTGCTGGAGGGCACCTCCCGGTTCGGCCCCGAGCGCGGCTACCGCCTGCTGCTGCACCTGCTGGACCGGCTGTCCACGTGGCTGCACGAGAAGGAGGTGCGCGACCTGCGGGACCGGGTGGCGTCCGTGATGGTGCCCACGGGGCTGCTGGGCCTGGCGGTGCTGGGCGTGACGCCGCTGCGCGACCGCTTCAAGGTGGGCACGGTGGGCTGGGCGGATGTGACGCTGGTGATGGCGCTGGCGTTCGCGTCCGCCGCCGCGCTGGCCACGCTGCGCGCGAAGGGCCACCTGCGGCTGGTGCTGCTCATCTCCTGCGTGGGCTTCAGCCTGGCCATGGTGTTCGCCTTCGCCGCCGCGCCCGACGTGGCCCTCACCTCCGTGCTGGTGGAGACCACCTTCACGCTGCTCTTCGCGGGCCTGCTGGCCCTGCTGCCCCCAGACCGCCTCCAGCACGCCCAGGAGGAGGCCCAGAAGCCGCGAGGGCGCGACCGGCTGGCCGCCGGGGTCGCGGGCGCGAGCGCCTTCCTCCTGAGCTGGAGCGCCCTGTCCCATCTCCAGGCGGACCGCGTGGGCGCGCGCACGGTGGAGCTGGCGAAGGCCGCGCACTCCCCCAACGTCGTCGCCGCGGTGCTCACCGACTTCCGCGGCCTGGACACCGTGGGGGAGATGACCGTCGTGGTGGCGGCGCTGCTGGGCGTCACCAGCCTCCTGCGCCTGAAAGGAAGGCGCTGAAAAGCCATGATCTCCTTCGTCCCACCGCTGTCGCGCCTGCTGCTGTGGCCGTCGTTGATCATCGCGCTCTCGCTCTGGATGAAGGGCGGCGCATCCGTGGGCGGCGGCTTTCCGGCCGGGGCGCTGGCGGGGCTCGCGGTGCTGTTGCAGTACGTGACGGCGGGCCGCGACCAGGCGCGGCGCTTCGTGGCGGTGCGGTACGCGGCGCCGCTGGCGGGCGTGGGGCTGCTGCTCGTGGTGGGCACCGCGTTCCTGCCCGTGGTGGCGGGCTACGCGCCCATGAGCCTCTTTCCCCGCCCGGACCAGCCGGAAATAGGCGTGGGAGGGCTGCACCTGCACACCGCGCTCATCTTCGAGGGAGGGCTGATGCTCATCGTCTTCGGGCTGGTGGTCACCGTCATTGACCGCTTCGCCCTGCGCACGGGCGGGGAAGAAGAGGAGTCCGGGCCATGAACCTCATCGCGTCCCTGGCGGTGGGCCTGCTGTTCGCGTGCGGCGTGCGCATGGTGCTGGAGCGCGAGCTGGTGCGCGTGGCGTGCGGCACGGTGCTCATCACCAACTCCAGCGTCCTGCTCATCCTCGCGGGCTCCTTCCCGGAGCGGGGCGAGGCGCTGAGCGTGGAGCAGGGCTGGCCGGTGACGGACCCGGTGCTCCAGTCGCTGGCGCTGACGGCCATCGTCATCGGCTTCGCGGTGTCCGCGCTGCTGCTCACGCTGGTGCACCGCACGCAGCGGGCGCACGGGTCGCTGCGCACGGACCGGCTGGTGGAGGCGGAGCTCAAGCGCGTGCACGCCGCGGAGAAGGGCGAGGGCCGCTGATGCCGCTCTGGGGACCGCTGCTCCTGCCGTGGGTGCTGGGCGTGGTGCTGGCGTTCCTGGATGGGCGCCGCGCGTGGGTGGCGTGGCTGGCCATCGCGGGGCTCGCGGGCACGCTGGGGTGCATGGTGTGGCTCCTGCCCCAGTCCTGGGGCGCGCAGGCCCCCCAGTTCATCAGCGGGGACTGGCCGGTGGGGGTGGGCATCCGCCTGCGCGCGGATCAGCTGTCCATCGTGTTCGCGCTGGTGTCCACGGCGGTGCTCCTGGGCACGCTCGTGTACGAGCACGTGGCCGGGGGCATCACCTCGCGCAGCTTCCCCGCGCTGGTGGTCTTCCTGGGCGCGGGGCTCACGGGCGTGTTCTTCACGTCGGACGCGTTCAACTTCTACGTCTTCTTCGAGCTGGCGATGACGGCCGCCTTCGCGCTGGCGTCGTATGGCGAGCGGCCCCGGCACCTGCGCGCGGCGTTCACCTTCGTGGTGGTGAACCTGATGGGGTCCACGCTGTTCCTCACGGCGGTGGTGATGCTGTACCTGACCACCGGCACGCTGGACATGCTGTCCATCATCGCGTGGGGCCAGGCGGGGGAGCCGTACGCGCTGCTGGTGCCGGGCACGCTGCTCCTGTGCGCGTTCGGCGTGAAGCTGGGCTTCTTCCCGTTCCACTTCTGGGCGCCCGCGGTGTACCGGGACGCGGGCCCCACGGTGGCGGCGCTGCTCGCGGGGGCGCTGGCGAACATCGGCAGCTATGGCCTGCTTCGCTTCGGCGTGGACGTGATGCCGCAGGTGATGGCGCAGGCCCGGCCGCTCCTGGAGATATTGGGCGCGACGAGCATCCTCTACGGCACCGTGCTGGCGCTCTCCCGGCGGGACACGCGCGAGGTGCTGGCGTACGCGTCCATCTCCCATGCGGGGCTCATCATCGCCGCGCTGGGGCTGAATGGACGGGAAGGCCTGTGCGCGGCGGTGGCGCTGGCGCTGGCGGGGTCGGTGGACAAGACGGCGCTGTTCCTCGCGCAGGACCGGGGCGGCGAGCGGGCGCGCCGGGCCTACTCGGTGGCGGCCTTCAGCACGGCGGGTGTGCCGCCCACGGCGGGCTTCTGGGCCAAGGCCTGGCTGCTGCGAGCGGCGCTGGAGCAGGGGCACACGCTGCTCGCGGGGCTGGTGGTGCTGGCGAGCACCCTGTCGCTGCTGGCCCTCTTCCGCGCCTACCAGCGCGAGCCGTGGCTGCGCGAGGGCGCGGCCCTGCACCGGGGCACGGGCGCGGTGGTCTACGCGCTGTCCCTGGCGCTCATCGTCATCGGGCTGTGGCCGGAGCCGCTGTTGCGCGCGGGGCGCGACGCCATCCAGGGACTGGGGACGCTGCCATGAGCCCCCGGCTCCTCGCGCAGGTGCTGTCCCTGGCGCTGCTGTACGCGCTGATGGTGGGCAGCTTCCACCCGGTGGACCTCGCGCTGGGCGCGGCGCTGGCCCTGGGCGTGGTGCGCCTGTTCCCCATGGCGGGCCTGCCGCCGGTCCTGAGCGCGCGCGAGCACTGGCGGCGCACGCTGCACCTGCCCCGCTTCGGCTGGGCCCTGGCCGTGCTGGTGGCGCGCAGCTGCTTCCACGTGCTCACGGTCATCTTCGGACGCGCGGACCTCGCGAACCGCGCGGGCGTGGTGGAGGTCCCCATGGGCGAGCGCACCGCGCGCGGCGTGCAGGTGTCCTCGTGGGTGATGTCCCTGGCCCCGGGCACGGTGCTGCTGGAGCTGGACTGGGGTAAGCGCGTGATGCGCATGCACGCCCTGGACGCGTCGGATCCGGACAAGCTGCTCCAGCAGCAGGACAACTTCTACCAGCGCTACCAGCGCGCGGTGTTCCCCTAGGAAGGCGGGCGCGTGCACGAAACCTTCTTCACGCTGGCCATCGTGTGGATGGTGGGCCTCCTGGGTGCGCTGGTGCTGCTCGCCTCGCGTCAGCGCTCCGCCGCGGACGTGCTCATGTCCGTGGACACCCTGGGCCTGGTCATCTGCGCGGTGCTGGCGCTGTACGGCGCCACACGCGGCGAGGCCGGCTACCTGGACGCGGCCCTGGTGCTGGCCCTGCTCTCCTACGTGCAGACCGTGGCCGGCGCCCGCTACCTGCACCACGGCCGCGCCTTCCACGACGAGGAGGACCGCCGGTGATGGCCACCCTCCTGCAATGGGTGGCCAACGCCCTGGTGGCGCTGGGCCTGCTCGTCATCACCTGCGCCGTCATCGGCATGTACCGCCTGCCCTCGGTGCTCACGCGCGTGCATGCGGCGGGCGCCGTGCCTTTCGGTGGAGCCCTGGTCATCATTGGCGCCACGCTGGCCACGGGGGACGGCTGGCTCCTGCTCCGGGGCCTGCTCGTCGCCGCGTTCCTGATGCTCACCATCCCCAGCTCCGCCCACGCCATCGCGTGGCTGGCGGAGGGGCGGCCGGAGATGGCCCACGACAAGGCCCGGCGGGGACGCGGGAAGAAGGACGCGCCCCCGGAGCCGCCCGGCGGTTGAACCGCCGGTATCCTGGCGGGCGCCCCTACGTGTCCTGCCGGAGCGCCTCGGCGGGGGAGACGCGGGTGGCGGCGACCGCGGGGAACCAGCTCGCCGCCAGCGCCGTGAGGAAGAGCAGCACGGGGGCTCCCACGAAGATGACGGGGTCGCGGGGCGTGATGCCGTAGAGCATCGCGGAGAGCGCATGGGCCAGGAGCCCCGCGCCCACCAGTCCCACGGTGAGCCCCAGTCCCGCGAGCCGCAGCCCCTGGAACATGACGAGCCGGAGGAGCCCTCGAGGCGTCGCGCCCAGCGCGCTCCGGATGCCCAGCTCGCGCGTCCGCTGCATCACCCAGAAGGCCAGCAACCCATACAGCCCCACCGAGGCCAGGACCACGCCCAGCAGCGCGAACGCCGTCAGCAGTCCCCCCATCACACGCACCCGGTCGGCACTGGCCTCCACCACGCTGTCCAGTGGGCGGACGTTGAGCAGCCGCAGGTTCGGGTCGGCCGCGCGGACCTCCTGCCGCAACAGCGCCAGCAACTGGGGCGTGGGCAGCGAAGACTTCACCGCCAGGTTCAGGCTCTTGCGCATGTCCTGGCCCAGCGGCACGTAGAGGTCCCCCGAAGGGGCCACGGAGATGCGCTCCATGGGCACATCCCCGACCACGCCGATGACTTCCCGGGGGGCTCCGTCCCCATGGAGCTGGAGCCGGGCACCCACGGGGTCGCGGCCAGGAAGGTACCGGCGCGCGAAGGTCTCGCTGACGACGACCACGGGCGGATGGCCCGCCGTGTCTCCTGCCTCCATGAGGCGGCCCTGCTTCAGGGCGATGCCCATGGCCCGGAAGGCGCCCGCGCTGGCGGCCACATACCCGGCCCGGGGAGGCGTCCCGGAGGGGGGTGGCGCCCCCGCGACGTGGAAGCCCGCCGTCTCGCGCCAGACTTCGCCGGAGAAGGGCAGGGCGCCGGTGAAGCCCGCCGCGTCCACGCCGGAGAGGGCCTCCAGCCGCGCGGTGAGGGCCTGGGCCACGGCCGCGGCTCGCGCTTCGTCCGGGAACGTCTCCATCGGGAAGAACACCTCCGCGACCGTGACCTGCCGGGGCTCGAAACCCAGGGGCACGGCCTGGAGCTTCCACAACGTGCGGAGCATGAGGCCCGAACCCACCAGCGGCACCAGCGCCAGCGAGAGCTGCACGACGACCAGTGCCGACCGGGTCCACCCCAGCGACGTGGCGCCCCGTACCCCGCGCGTCACCGGCGCGAGCACGGCCCGGGCATCCCCACGTGACGCGTGGAGCGCGGGCAACAGCCCCACCAGCACCGCCGTCACCAGGGACACGGCCACCGTGAGGCCTGGCACGAAGGGGGCGACGCCCGGGCCGGACATGAACTGGGGCGGGACGAAGGTCTGGAGCAGCCCCCGTCCCCAGAGCGCGAGCAGCAGCCCGCCCCCACCGCCGAACGCGGCCCGGACCGCGCTCTCCACGAACACCTGCCGGACGAGCTGGAGCCGGGTCGCCCCCAGCGCGATGCGCACCGCCAGCTCGTGCATCCGTGCGCTGCCCCTCGCGAGCAGCAGGTTCGTGAGGTTCGCGCACCCCAGCAGCAACAGCAGGACCGCGACCCCCGTCACCACCTGGAGCTGGGTGCGGGACTGCTCGACGGAGTACGCATGCAGGGGCTCCACGCTCACGCCGACCCGGGGCTCGCCCGGAATGGACTCGGCGTTCAGCGTGAGCGGGAGCAGCTCCGCGCGGGCCTGCTCGACGGAGACCCCCGGACGCAGCCGTCCCACGACCCGCAGCAGGTTCCCCCGGTCCCGGAGCGCATCGAGCGCCAGGGGCTTCCACACCTCCACCTCCAGCTCGAAGTGGAAGGACTCCGGCAGCACGCCCACGATGACGTGGGACACGTCGTCCAGCAGGAGGCTCTGCCCCAGCACGGAGGGGTCCGCGCCATACAGGCGCTGCCACAGGGAATGCGTCAGCACCACCTCGCGGTCGCGGCCGGGGACCTCCCCCTCCGGTCCCCAGAGCCGCCCCAACGCGGGCCGGATGCCCAGCAGGGGCATCAACCCGGCGGAGCCCCGGCCCACGGCCAGCCGCCCCTCC
>NZ_RAWK01000266.1 GCF_003612165.1 Corallococcus aberystwythensis
GGGCCCTCCAGCGAGACGCCGGGGAGGCCGGGGCCTGAGCCCTTCGCGTCGCGCGTGGCGAGCGCGTCCATCATCGCGTCGCGGATGGGGCGGTAGCCCGTACAGCGGCACAGGTTGCCGCAGAGCTGATCCGCCACGGCCTCCGGCGAGCCCGCGTCCTTGCGGCAGTACGCCTCCACCATGGAGACGACGAAGCCCGGCGTGCAGAAGCCGCACTGCGAGCCATAGTGCTTCACCATGGCCTGCTGCACGGGGTGCGGCGCATTCCGGCTGCCCACGCCCTCCACTGTGACGAGCTCGCGCCCGGCCACCATGGGGAGCAGCGCGATGCAGCTGTTGAACGCGCGCAGGGTCTTCTGGCCGTTCACGTCCCGGTCCACCATCGCCACGGTGCAGGCGCCGCAGTCGCCCTCGGCGCAGCCCTGCTTCGTGCCCGTCAGGCCGCGCGCGCGCAGGTGGTCCAGCAGGGTGGTGTTGGGCGACGCGTCGTCGACCTGGACGGTCTGTCCGTTGAGCCGGAACTCGAAGGGGGTGCTCATTCCCCGGAGGATAGCAGGGGCGCGGGCGCTGGCTGAGCGCCTGCCTCCTGGGCCAGTCCCGGAGCCAGTCCATGGTGGAGCTGGAGCAGCCCGGCCGCGATGCTCACGGCCACCTCCTGCGGGGACTTTCCCCCAGTGGGCAGCCCCATGGGGCACTGGACGCGGCCCACCTGCCGGGCGGGCATCCCCTTCGCCTCCAGCCGCTGCCGGAAGCGCGCCCACTTCGTGTCGCTGCCGATGAGGCCGATGTAGCGGGCCGGCTTCTGGATGGCGAAGGCGATGATGTCCTGGTCCACGTCGTGGCGGTGCGTCATCACCGCGACGTAGGTGCGCGCGTCATCCCAGACGGCGCGCGACGCGAAGTCGTCCCAGGGCTCCTCGTGGCGCACCACGCTCGCGGGCACCAGGGGGGACTGGACCCACTCGGCGCGCTCGTCCACCAGGTGCACGCGAAAGGGGGTGCCCTCCAGGATGCGGCACAGGGCCTGGCCCACGTGGCCGGCGCCAAAGAGGTACAGCTGGGGCCCGTGGTTGACGGGCTCGACGAAGACGTCCACGACCCCTCCACAGCACTGGCCCAGCTTCGCGCCCAGCGGATAGCGGAACGTGCGCGCCTCGCCCCGGGCCAGACACGCGCGCGCGTCCTGGAGGACCAGCTGCTCCAGGTGCCCGCCACCAATGGTGCCGTGGAAGGTGCCGTCCGCGCGCACCAGCAGCTTCGCGCCGGGGGGCGCGGGCGTGCTGCCCTTGCACTCCGTCACCGTGACGACGGCGAACGTCGTGTCCTCCCGCGCCCACTCCGAAAGCTGGTGAACCCAGTTCCACATGACGTCACCGAGTCTGCCACGGCCGCCGTCCCGGCGGCGCCCTCCTGGCCGCCTGCCCACCGGACAAGGAGGACGGGGCCCGTTGTCGCCGGGAAGAGGATCACCACCTTGTCGCCCAGCGTCATCCCTTCACCGGAAACAAGGAGCAGAACGTCATGGCCCACGCCGCCGCTGAACTTGAAACGCTGAACTCCTTCCTGCGCGGTGAAATCTCCGCCGTGGAGACCTACCGGCTCGCCTCGAAGCACATCGAGACCGAGGTGGCCAAGACGGAGGTGGAGGCCTGCCTCCACGACCACGAGAAACGGGTGGAGGCGCTCAAGGAGCGCATCGAGAAGTTGGGGGGCGAGCCCGCGAAGGGCTCCGGCCCCTGGGGCATCTTCGCCAAGGTCGTCCAGGCGGGCGCGGACCTGCTGGGTGAGAAGCGGGCCATCGACGCGCTGGAGGAGGGCGAGGACCACGGCCTGAAGGACTACACCCGTGACGTGGACAAGCTCCACGGCGAGGCGCGCACCTTCGTGCGTCAGCAGCTGCTGCCCTCGCAGAAGCAGACGCACGCGCGGCTCAGCGCGCTGAAGAAGAACCCGACCCTGCACTGAGTGTATTGCTCGGGTGTATGGGTTGCGCAGTGCCGGACATCCCAAGGCGCCCATCCTGGATGAAGGGATGGGGGCCTTGTGGTGCATCACACGTCCCCGCATCCAGTCCTGGAGGGGAGCGGGGGGCGTGCGATATTCGGAAGGACGGTTCTTCCACCGGCGAACGAAGGCAAAGCAGCGCATGGGGCATGAGCACACGGTGCCGGGGCCGCGCGGGTCCGGGACCGTCAACGACAGCGAGGACGCGGCGATACCGTCCGCCCGCATGCCCGGGGTGCGCGCCGAGGACGGCGGACCCTCTTCCATCCCCTCCCCGACGACCGCCGACACCAGCTACGCCGCGGGCGCCCTGGGCACCGGTGTGGAGGTGCTCTTCACCACCTCCGAGCGTGCCTTGCAGTGGGCGTGGCGCGTGCTCCAGCTGGCGCGGAGCGTGGTGGATTCCACGCCCCGGGGAGACGCCTACATCCGCGAGGCCCGCGCGTGCGTGGTGGACTTCCTGGACCACATCCCGCCGCACGTGCGCCGGAGCGTGGAGGAGGTGCACGTCTTCTGCAATCTGTGGCAGGCCGTGGGCGTGCGCCTGCGCCGCCGGGGCGGCTTCCCCGCGGGCGACGACGTGGCCTGGCGCCAGCTCTGCGAGGACGTGGAGCTCTTGCAGCGCGCCGCGCAGGCCCGGCTGGGCACCGCCGCCGCGCTGCAACAGGGGCTGCTCAAGGACCTGGGCCGCCTGCGCGCGCTGGCCCTGTCCTGCGGCGACAGCGCCAATGAAGTCACGGTGGGCATGGAGGTCTTCACCCGCTGCATCTCGGAGCTGATGGCCGTGGCCAGCGCCATGCGCCGCGCGTGGGAGGCGGCCGCCGGGGAGCTGGCCGAGTCCGCCGCGTGGCTGCGCGCGGGCGACCCGGCCTTCAGCGCGTGGCTGGCGGAGCACCTGGTGGCCGCCGAGCCCGCGTGGGAGCGCACCCAGAAGATCGCCCGCTGGCTGCGCGACGTGGGCGCCTTCGCGGGCCAGCCCTGACGGCGCCCGGCTCCGGAGCTCAGGGCTCGATGAGGATGCGGTGCCGGTGCAGCTCCAGGAGGATGTCCGGATCCAGGTCCGCCTGCTTGTGGTCACGCAGGTGCTGGCGGACGGCGTCCACGGGCTTCTGGCCGGTGAACTCCACCAGCAGCGCGTACGCCTCGCCGGGCAGCGCCACCGCGTCGTATTCGCTGTAGGAGCCCAGCGCGACGCTGCCATCCGGCAGCCACTTCACCGTCGCGTCCGGGTTGAAGCGCAGCACGCGCGGCAGGGTGGGCGCGGTGGCCTGGGTGTGCAGCTTCTCCAGCACCTTCTGCTCGATGAGGCCGTCCAGGCCCAGCATCCGCTCCAACCCGTCCCGCGACACGGCCTTCACGGCGTCGTAGCAGGCCCGGTAGAAGTCCTTCTCCATCCCGGCGTAGCCCTTCCAGAGCGCGGCGTACACCTTGGCCGGGGGCGCCGCGTCGTCCAGGTCCTCCACGGACAGCGGGGCGGTGGCCACCTCCGCCTTGTCCCGCCCGTCCAGGAAGAACTCCGGCATGAGCTGGAGCAGCGCGTGGCGCGACAGCTGGTACTCCGTCAGCGTCAGGTACGTCTTGAGCGACATCCAGAAGCGCTGACCGTCCCGGCCCGCCACGTACTTGCAGAAGAACGTGGAGCAGACCGACTCGCGGTACGCCCAGATGGTGCAGCCGCCGGACTCCAGCGCGTAGTACGGGCAGCGCAGCGATGACGCCTTGCCGAAGAACTGGTGCGCGTTCTTGTACAGGTGGTTGAACTTCGCCGGCGGCTTCACCCACTGGGGGCTCACGCCGATGCGGCTGTCGATCTTCTGCTCGACGCGCCGGCGCCCCTCCGCCATCTGCGGCGAGTCATCCGACAGGAGCGCGCCGACGAGGTAGTTGGGCAGCCGGGGCTGGTACGTGCAGCACTTGGTGTCCGGCCGGAACAGGTGCTCCACCCCGTCCACCGAGTCCACCGTGGCCTGCGCGGAGGCGCGGCTCATGGCGCAGTTGGAGCAGGTGGCCTTGGTCTCCGTGGGCGCCTCCTGCCGGAAGAAGGCGGGGAGGAGGTCCTGGTAGAGCGCGGGCAGCGTCGAAAGAATGGAAGACATGGGGAGGGTGTCAGGAGCCGCGGTCGGCCCACTCCAGGTGGTACGTGGCGGATTCAGGCGAGTGGCGGGTGCGGTTCAGGGTGAACTTCTGCACTCCCACGCGCAACATCCCTTCTTCAAGCACGCCCTCCACGAACCCCTCCAGCGCCTGCGGCTCGTTGAACCAGAGGTCCGCCTGCCCGGGGCCCAGCACGGTGAGGCGCGTCTCCGTGTAGTTGTTGCCGCTGCGGAAGTTGTGCTGCATCCGCTCGAGCGAGCGCATGGGCCCCACCACGCGGGCCAGCGTGAGGACGGCGCCGCCCACCAGCGTCTGCGCGTAGCCCTCCACCATGCGCCGGCCCAGCATGCGCCGGCCGTCCTCCACCGGCCGGTCCGGATAGAGCGTGCGGGCGGTGTCCTCCAGGCACTCCACCCAGACGGCGAACGGATACGCGGCGAGCAGCGGGGCGTGCAGGTTCAAGCCCCGCGCGCGCAGCCGGTCCAGCAGCTCGGGCGTCAGGGAGGGGGCCAGCACCTTCCGGTACAGGCTGTCCACGCTGCTGCTGAAGATGACGCGCTCGTCCCTCATGGCCCTCTGCCCTTGCCGGAGGCCCGAAGCGGCCCCGGGCGCGCATTCTTCGCCCAGGGCCCCGAAGGAGGCCAGCCCCCCGGTGCACACCCTCACCGCCGGTGCGCGGTGAGGGGGACGCACATGGTGCGTCAGTAGTGCACGGACAGGCTCACGCCGCTGTAGGCGTTGAAGCCCCGGAGCAATATCCACTGGCGGCCGGCGGTGGCCTGCGCCGCCAGGTTGCACGTCTCGTTGTTGCCCCCCAGGTAGGGACGGCAGTTGTAGGCCGTCGTCGTCGGCGCGGAGCCGAAGCGCGTGTAGAGGTCCACGTCACCGGTGCCGCTGGAGAGGGACACCGTGGAGGCGGTGTTCGCGGGTACGTCGAAGCAGAAGTACTGCTGCGACCCGGCCGCGCCGGAGAGCAGGGACACCGTGGTGTTGTTGGGCAGCAGGGTGCACGTGGGCGGCGGCGTCGTCGCGCCCACGCCCACCGCCAGCCACGCCGCGTCCACCGCGTCCTGGACCGCGGTGCTGTAGCCCAGGCTCTGCGCCGCCACCCGCGTCGCCGTCTTGGCCGCGGCGAGGGTGGTGTTGGCGGTGAAGAGGTTCTTGTTGGCGTAGTAGAAGATGCGGCTCGCGGCCTGCACGCCGATGGCCGGCACGTTCACCGTCGTCTTGCCGCGCGGGTGCACGCCGCCGGTGGACAGCAGCTTGAAGGCCAGGTTGGGCACGCCGGAACCGTAGTGGACGTCCGTGCCACTGGTCACATCCGGAGCGTAGTCCAGCGAAGCGCCGTCCAGCGCGGGGTCGTTCATGTAGCGCAGGGCGTCCCCGGGCGTGCTGGGGGTCCAGGCCGTCTCGCCAATCTGCCAGACGGACGCCGCGGTGCTCCAGGAGCCCAACGCCCAGCTGCCGCAGGTGGCGGCGAAGATGTCCGACAGGGACTCGTTGAGCGCGCCGGACTGGCCGCTATAGATGAGGTCGGACGAGTACGCCGTGATGGCGTGCATGAATTCGTGCACGACGATGTCCGGGTCTCCGCACGGCGGTCCGAATTGGGGCGAGCTGCCATCGCCGCACACCAGCTTCGTGCCGTCGAAGAACGCATTCGCGTAGTTGGTGCCGTAGTGCACCTGCGCCTGCAGCTGGGCTCCCGCGCCGTTGTACGAGTCGAGGGCGAAGTTCTGCTGGAAGCAGTCGTAGAAGAGGCCCAGGTTGTCGTACGTCGTGTCGATGCCCGTGTCGCCGGTGGGCGCCTGGCCCTCCAGCCGGCACCAGCCGTTGGACGTGCCGCCCACTGAACACACCTTGCGGTTGCGCGCGGTGTGGATTTCGGGAGTGCGCAGCACCTCGTGGCTGTCCGCCGCGCTCACGTAGACGCGGTCGCGCAGCGGCATCCCGTCCTCCTGTGTGCCGGACACCACCACCTCGAAGGCGCGGACCAGGGCCGCTTCCGGGGCCGGACGGATGAACACCTCACGGACCGATTCCGCGATGCCGCCAGGGAGCGACGCCAGCGCCGCCTCGCGCGCGGCCTCCGGGCTGATGCGGGCAGGGGGCGGCAGGGGCTCGCCGTCGCGCGCGCTGCTGTTCACCGCGTACACCCGGCCCTGCGCGTCCAGGTGGATGATGAGCTCCTCGTTCACCACGGGCAGGCCGTCCCGGGTCTGCCCGTAGCGCAGGTGCGTGTGGCCCAGCTCGTCCCGCTGGATGCGCTTGGGCACCACGTCCTTCGCCGTCAGCCGGAAGGCGGGCAGCACGCGCAGCAGGGTGGGCTCCAGGAGCGCGTGCGCCTGCCAGGCGCTGGCTCCCGGGATGGGCCGGCCCGCCGTGCCCAGCGCCCCCTGGATGAACCCGGGAACGCCGTCGTCGTGCACCCCCAGCACCTGGGCTCCGGGCAGCGCGCTCAATGCCGCCTGCAGGTCGCCCATGCGGGCCTCGGCCGGCGGCGAAGGCGCCTCGGCGCCGGGACCTCCCGCGCCACAGGCGGACAGCGTGAACGTCAGGCCAGCGAGGAGCCAGCGGTTCTTGCGCGTCATGGACATGCCCCCAATGCGACGAAACGGGTCTGTGAAGCTTGGCAATCAAAGCATGGAGCGCGGACTGTCAGGTGAATCCAAGGAAGACTGAGAGTGTTGGAAAGGAGGTCCGGGAGGGCGGGGGGCCCACGTCGGCGGTGGTTCACCCACCTGGGTGCTGTGCGGGCGTCCGGCCACGAAGTCCGGCCGTTGTGACGCGGGGCGCGGTGATAAGGACGGCCCCGCTGTTACCTCCCGTCACCCGTTCGCAAGGACCTTCATGCTCACGCTGCGCGGGGCTCCGGCCCTCTCCGAATTCAGGCTCGCCAAGCTGCTCGTCCGCTGCCGGGAACGGGTGCCGTCGGTGGCCACCCTCTACTCGGAGTTCGTGCACTTCGTGGACGCGTCGGCGCCGCTGAAGCAGGACGAGACGGAGCGGCTGGGGCGCCTGTTGGAGTACGGCCCCCACACGGCGAAGCGCGAGCGCACCGGCACGCTGCTCCTGGTGGTGCCGCGTCCGGGCACGGTGTCGCCGTGGGCCTCCAAGGCGACGGACATCGCGCACCACTGCGGCCTCACGCAGGTGCGCCGCATGGAGCGCGGCATCGCGTTCTTCCTCACCGGCCCCGGCGGCCGGCCGCTGGACGCGAACGAGGCGGAAGGGGTGCAGGCGGTGCTCCACGACCGCATGACGCAGGCGGTGCTGTCCCAGCTGGAGGACGCGGAGGTCCTCTTCCGCACGGACGCACCCCGGCCGCTCACGCGCGTGGACGTGCTGGGGGGAGGCCGCGCGGCGCTGGCGAAGGCCAACGGCGAGCTGGGCCTGGCGCTGGCGGAGGACGAAATCGACTACCTGGTGGAGCGCTTCACGGAGCTCCAGCGCAACCCCACCGACGTGGAGTTGATGATGTTCGCGCAGGCGAACAGCGAGCACTGCCGCCATAAAATCTTCAACGCGTCGTGGACGGTGGACGGCACGCCGCGCGAGCGCTCGCTGTTCCAGGCCATCAAGAACACCTTCGCCCAGAGCCCGGGCGGCGTGCTGTCCGCGTACAAGGACAACGCCGCCGTCATCGAGGGCTTCGAGGTGGAGCGCTTCTTCCCTCAAGGCGAGGCGCGCGAGTGGGGCACCGTGCGTGAGCCCGCGCACATCATGATGAAGGTGGAGACGCACAACCATCCCACCGCCATCTCGCCGTACCCGGGCGCGGCCACGGGCGCGGGCGGTGAGATTCGCGACGAGGGCGCCACCGGGCGCGGCGCGAAGCCCAAGGCGGGGCTCACGGGCTTCTCCGTCAGCCACCTGCGCCTGCCGGACTTCGCGCGGCCGTGGGAGGTGGCCTACGGCAAGCCGGACCGCATCGTGTCCGCGCTGGACATCATGGTGGACGGCCCGCTGGGCGGCGCGGCGTTCAACAACGAGTTCGGCCGGCCCAACCTCACCGGCTACTTCCGCAGCTTCGAGCAGCAGGTGCCCACGCCCGAAGGCGTGGAGGTGCGTGGCTACCACAAGCCCATCATGCTGGCGGGCGGCCTGGGCAACATCCGCGCGGGCCACGTGAAGAAGGCCCTGCTGCGCGCGGGCGACAAGCTCATCGTGCTGGGCGGCCCGGCGATGCTCATCGGCCTTGGGGGCGGCGCGGCGTCGTCCATGGCGCAGGGCGCGAGCGCGGCGGACCTCGACTTCGCCTCCGTGCAGCGTGACAACGCGGAGATGGAGCGCCGCTGCCAGGAGGTCATCGACCAGTGCTGGATGCTGGGCGAAGAGAACCCCGTGCGCTCCATCCACGACGTGGGCGCGGGCGGCCTGTCCAACGCGCTGCCGGAGCTGGCGCACGACAACGAGCTGGGCGGCCGCCTGGAGCTGCGCGAAGTGCCCAACGACGAGCCGGGCATGTCCCCGGTCGAAATCTGGTGCAACGAGGCGCAGGAGCGCTACGTGCTGGGCGTGGCGCCGGAGGACCTGGCGCGCTTCGCCGCGTTGTGCGAGCGCGAGCGCGCCCCCTTCGCCGTGCTGGGCGAGGCCACCGCGGAGCAGCTGCTCACGCTCACGGACCGGGAGCTGGGGGACACGCCCATCGCGCTGCCCATGGACGTCCTCTTCGGCAAGGCGCCGCGGATGCACCGCGAGGGCGTGTCGCGCCCGCTGAAGCACGCGCCGCTGAGCATTCCGGCGGACTTGAAGGCCGTGGCGCACGCGGTGCTGTCGCACCCGACGGTGGCGGACAAGTCGTTCCTCATCACCATTGGCGACCGCTCCGTGGGCGGCCACACCGCGCGCGACCAGCTGGTGGGCCCGTGGCAGGTGCCGGTGGCGGACTGCGCGGTGACGCTGTCCTCGCTGATGTCCGACACGGGCGAGGCCATGGCGCTGGGCGAGCGCACGCCGGTGGCGCTGGTGGACGCGGCGGCCTCCGCGCGCATGGCGGTGGGCGAGGCGCTCACCAACCTGGCGGCGGCGCGCATCGGGAAGCTGTCGGACGTGAAGCTGTCCGCGAACTGGATGGCGGCGGCGGGCAGCCCCGGTGAGGACGCGAACCTCTACGCGGCGGTGCACGCGGTGGGCATGGAGCTGTGCCCCGCGCTGGGCATCGCCATCCCGGTGGGCAAGGACTCCATGTCCATGCGTACGCAGTGGCAGGAGGACGGCCAGAAGAAGGCGGTGACGGCGCCCCTGTCGCTCATCATCACCGCGTTCGCGCCGGTGCTGGACGCGCGCGTCACGCTGACGCCGCAGCCGGTGGACGTGGCGGGCGACACGCGCCTCTTGCTCCTGGACGTGGCGAAGGGCCGGCAGCGGCTGGGCGCGTCCGTGCTGGCGCAGGTGCACCAGCAGGTGGGCCCGGAGTGCCCCGACGTGGACGACGCGGCGGCGCTGAAGGGCTTCTTCGCCGGGGTGCAGGAGCTCCAGGCGGCGGGCGTGCTGCTCGCGTACCACGACCGCTCCGACGGCGGCCTCTGGGCCACGCTCGCGGAGATGGCCTTCGCGGGCCACTGCGGCCTGGACGTGGACGTGGCCTCGCTGGGCGGCGACGCCGTGGCCGCCCTCTTCAACGAGGAGCTGGGCGCGGTGGTGCAGGTGCGCGCATCGGACATGGCGCGCGTGCGGGAGGTCCTCACCCGCCACGGCCTGGGCGCGCACGTCCACGAGCTGGGACGGCCCACGGCTGAGCAGGTGGTGCGCGTGCGGCACGGCGCGCGGGAGTTGTTCGCGGAGGAGACGGTGGCGCTCAAGCGCACCTGGTCGCGCGTGAGCTACGAGATCCAGAAGCTGCGTGACAACCCCACCTGTGCGGACGAGGAGTTCGCCGCCAAGTGCGACGCGCAGGACCCGGGCCTGTCGCCCGTGCTCACGTTCGATCCGAAGGTGGACGTGGCGGCGCCGTACATCGCCAGGGGAGCGCGTCCTCGCGTGGCGGTGCTGCGCGAGCAGGGCGTCAACAGCCAGCAGGAGATGGCGGCGGCGTTCACCCGCGCGGGCTTCACCGCGGTGGACGTGCACATGAGTGACCTGCTCACGGGCCGCGTGTCGCTGGAGGACTTCCACGGCGTGATGGCCTGCGGTGGCTTCAGCTACGGCGACGTGCTGGGCGCGGGCGGCGGGTGGGCCAAGTCCATCCTCTTCAACCCGCGCACGCGCGATGCCTTCTCCGAGTTCTTCGCGCGGCCGGACAGCTTCGGCCTGGGCGCGTGCAACGGCTGCCAGATGTTCGCGCAGCTGCGCGAGCTCATCCCCGGCGCGGACGGGTGGCCGCGCTTCGTGCGCAACGCGTCCGAGCAGTTCGAGGCCCGCCTGGGCACGGTGGAGATTTCCCCGTCGCCGTCCCTCTTCTACAAGGGCATGGAGGGCAGCCGGATGCTCATCGTCGTGTCGCACGGCGAGGGCCGGGCGGAGTTCTCCAACGCGGAGGCCGCCGCGCGCTTCAACGCGTCCGGGCTGGTGACGACGCGCTGGGTGGACAACCGGGGCCAGGTGGCGGCGAAGTACCCGGCCAATCCCAACGGCTCGCCGCACGGCATCGCGGGGCTCACCACGAAGGACGGGCGCTTCACCATCACCATGCCGCACCCGGAGCGCGTGCACCGCACCGTGCAGCACTCCTGGCACCCGGCGGAGTGGGGCGAGGACGGCCCCTGGATGCGCATGTTCCGCAACGCCCGCGTCACCCTGGGCTGACGCGGACCTGGCGTCAGCGCAGGAAGGCGTCCCGTACGGCGTCCAGCAACGGGTTGGCACCGGTCTGCGGATCGGTGCAGCCCTGGTTGAGCGTCCAGACGATGGTGCCGCCGTAGCCCTCCTGCTTCACGAAGGCGCCCTTGGCGGCGATGGCCTGCGGGCTGTCGTAGGAGATCCACGTCACCGTGCCGTCCTCCACGAGCTTGTTCTTCGCGAACGTCACGTAGGAGGCCTGGGCTTTCTCATCCCACTGGTACGTCCCCTGCTTCGAATAGCGGAGGATCTTCTTGTAGGTGAACGAGTTATCCCCGCCCACGTAGTCGGACCAGTTCGTGAAGGGCTGGTAGGGGCCGGTGATGTGGCGCCACGCGAGGCCGTAGAAGGGGATGCCGATGCCCAGCTTCGCCTTGGGGATGCCCGCCTTCACCCACAGCTCCAGGCTGGAAGCGATGGACGTGGGGTGCAGTCCCTGTTCGCCCTTGAGCGCGGACGTGTGCCAGGACTTCCAGCCGTCCCACGCGCCAATCATCTCGTAGGACATCAGGTTCATCTGGTCGAAGTACGTCGCCAGCTCCGCGAACCACGGGTCGGCGTCGGTGGGGAAGTTGGTGTTGATCCAGTGGAGGGGGAAGGTGAGGAGCATCTTCGGCCGCGCCTCGCGCAGGGCCTTCACCAGGGCCAGCAGCAGGGGCCGGTCCTCCTGCTTCACGGGCTCCCAGTCCAGGTCCAACCCGTCGTAGCCGAAGTCATCCATCGCCTTGAGCAGCGAGCGGACGAACTTCGCGCGGTTCGCGTCGGACGCCGCGCCCACCCAGCCGTCGTGTTCGCCGGAGCCGCCCACCATGATGAGCGCCTTGCGGCCCGCGGCATGCGCGCGCTTCGACAGCGTGCGGGCAATCTCCGGTCCGCGGTCGTTGTCGAACTTCGTGCTCAGCGTGCCGTCCGGCTTCGGCGTGACACGGCCCACGAGGATGTGGGTGAGCGCGCTGAAGTCCACCTTCTCCGGTGGGTAGTCGTCCGCGTTCCAGCCCGTGTAGTAGCCCGACACCCACTTGCCGCCCTGTCCCGGGCGTCCGCTCGCGACCGGGGCTACGCCCACCACCACGCTGGCCACGGCCGATTGGCTCGGGTCCGCCTTGCTGCGGGCCATCACCCGGTATGTGCCCGGCTTGCGGGGCGCGGTGTAGACGCCGGCGGCGCTGATGATGCCCCGCTCGTTGCCGGGCTCCACGCTCCACGTCACCTCCGTGTCCTTGCTGTTCGTCACGGTGGCGCGGAAGGCGTGCGTGGCGCCTGGAGCCAGGAAGATCGCGGGCGTCTCCAGCGTGAGGCTCACCGGCCTGGGACCCTGTTCAACGCCGATGTCGTCGAAGAAGAGGGGCGGCAGCGTCTTGCCGCTGTCCTCCTGGAGCCACAGTCCGGTGATGCGCGTGCGGCCTTCTGGCAGCAGCTTCGCCAGCGGCACGCGGCAGGAGGTCCACTTCCGGGCCGCGATGGTGCCGCCCTCGCAGGTGGAACCCAGGGGCACGCCCACGGGCTGCTCGGAGCCGATGACGACACGAGCGCGCACCGCCGCGTTCGCGCCATCCTTCCCGCCGTTCACCTTCAGCACCAGCGTGTCCTCCGGTGACACGTCGAAGCCTGGGTGTCCGAAGTACAGCGCCTCCCACGGCCCCAGCGTCACGGAGATGGCGTGGCGGCCCGAGGCTCCCGTGACGGTGGCGCTCATCGCATGCGCGCCCGCCCACGTCAGGTCCTCCCAAGGCGGGGCGAGCCGATCCTGATAGAGCCACGTCACCAGCGGCGACGCAGGCGGTGTTGCCTTCGGAGGCGGGGCCCCCTGGGAAACACCCCCCAGCAAGAGCGCGGTGAACAGTACCCGGAGTCTGGCCAGAGGTCGTCGCATTGCCTCCCATCCTCACAGAGGAGGGGGATACGCGTCCTGCCTCAAGAGGCCAGGTGGGTCGCGAGGAGTTCGTCAATCCGCCCTGCGAGCAGAGAGTCTCTGTGACGCCGAGCGCCTTTGTGGAACGCGGCAATGAGGCCACAGGTGGCTGGCGCGAACGACAAGCCGGGCTGCGGACAGCGGAGCCTGCCGGAAGCGCCGTCGCCCAACTGGTCCGCCTGTCGGACCATGAATGCGGCCATACGTAGGGAGCTCTGCCGGAAGCGCCGTCGCCCAACTGGTCCGACTGTCGGACCGCCAAGGCAATCCCAGGCAAGGAACTCTGCCGGAAGCGCCGTCGCCCAACCGGTCCGACTGCCGGACCGCCAAGGTGACTACAGGCAAAGGTGCGTGCCTGAAGCGCTGTCGTCCAACTGGTCCGACTGTCGGACCGCCAAGTCAGTCCCAGGCAGGGGGCTCTGCCGGGAGCGACGTCGCTCAACCGGTCCGACTACCGGACCGCCAAGGTGGCCACAGGCGAAGGCGCGTGCCTGACGCGCTGTCGCCCAACTGGTCCGACTGTCGGACCACCAAGGTGGCCACAGGAAGAAGCCCCCTGCCGAAGGCGACGTCGCCCAACTGGTCCGACTGTCGGACCAGTTCGCGCCTCTTCCGGCCCGGGGGCGCGCTGTCCCAGCAGGCTTGACCCTCGCGTCCATGTCAGACCCATCTGGTTGGATGGGCGAAGCATCGGGCGAGGAGGGCGGCGGGGATGGTGAG
>NZ_RAWK01000267.1 GCF_003612165.1 Corallococcus aberystwythensis
CTGGAGGAGGGGAGCGCGGCGGGGGAGGACGCCGTCCGCGCCACCGGCGTGCTGCTGGCCGCGTCGCTGCGGGAGGACGGGGGCGTGCTGTCGTCGGAGTCCCAGGGGCGCGCGCTGGAGACGCTGTCCCAGGGCCGCTTCGGCAGCGGGACGGCGGCGCGGCTCACCCGGGGCGGTGACAGCGTGGGCGTGTTGCAGGCGCTGCGCGCGAAGGAGCGCCCCTTCGACGAGCGCGACGCGAGGCTCCTGGCCACGCTCGCGGAGCTGCTGGTGACGCTGCTGGAGCAGCGCCGCCTCCGGGCGGAGTCCGCGCGCCAGCTCACGGAGACGCGCCTGCTGCTGGACCTGGCGCGCACCACGTCGGGCGTGCTGGAGACGGCGAGCATCCTGGACGTCGCGTCCGACTTCCTGGTGCACCTCCTGGACGTGTCCAACTGCTTCATCCTGCTCTACGACGAGCAGGCCAAGGTGCTGCGCGGCGCGGCGGCGTCGGCGGCCCACCGCGACCTGTTCCGCACGGTGGTGGTGCCGCTGGACAGCGACGACCTGGCCGCGCGCGTGGCCCTGGAGCGCAAGCCCATCGCCGTGGAGGACCTGACGTCGGCGAACATCTCCGTCAGCGCCGTGCTCATCGACCGGCTGGGGGAGAAGGCCCTGCTGGGCCTGCCGCTCACCTCGCGCGAGGAGCTCATCGGCGTGGTGCTGGTGGACGACGTGCGCGGCCCTCGCCCCTTCGGCCCGGAGCTGATTGAGCTGGCGGAGGCGACGTGCGGCCAGCTCGCGCTCTCCATCGCCAACGCGCGCCTCTACGAATCCCTGTGGGCCAGCTACGCGGAGCTGGCCGCCACCCGCGCGGAGATGGTGAAGCGCGAGCGCTTCGCCGCGCTGGGTGAACTGTCCGCCATCGTCGCCCACGAGGTGCGCAACCCCCTGGGCGTCATCTTCAACGCGGTGGCCACGCTCCGGCGCATCATGAAGCCCGGCGGCGACACGGCCATGCTGCTGGACATCGTCGCGGAGGAGAGCGACCGCCTCAACCGCATGGTGGCCGACCTCCTGGACTTCACCCGCCCGCGCAACCCGGTGCTCCAGCCGGAGGACCTGCTGCGCGTGCTCCAGGACGCACTGGAGGCCGCGAGGGTGCAGGCCGCCACGGAGCGCCCGGTGCAGGTCCACGTGGAGGTGGAGCCCAGCATCGCCACGGTGCCCATGGACCGGCGGCAGATCCGCCAGGCCCTGTTCAACGTGGCCGTCAACGCCATCCAGGCCATGCCCCAGGGGGGCGAGGTCCGGGTGCACGCGCGCCGGGACATGCACGGCGGCCGCGAGCAGCTGCGCATCGACGTGATGGACCAGGGGCCGGGCATCCCGGCCGAGCTGCTCCACCGCGTCTTCGAACCCTTCTTCACCACCAAGGCCCAGGGCACCGGCCTGGGGCTGGCGGTGGTGAAGCGCATCCTGGAGGAGCACCGCGGCGAAATCGCCGTGGAGAGCGCTCCGGGACGCGGAACCACCTTCACCTTCTGGCTGCCGCTCACGCAGCCCCAGTCCCTCTCATGAACGACGCGACCCCCCCAGTCCTCCGAGGACGCATCCTCGTGGTGGACGACCAACGCAACATGCGCGCCACCACCGCGCTGCTCCTGCGCGCGGAGGGCTACACCGTCTCCGAGTCCGCCACCGGCGAGGAGGCCCTGGACCTGCTCGCGAGGGAGCGCGTGGACCTGCTCCTCACGGACCTGAAGATGGAGCCCATGGACGGGCTCACGCTGCTCAAGCGCGCGCTGGAGGTCGCCCCGCGCCTCCAGGTCATCATGATGACGGCCTTCGGCTCCATCGACAGCGCGGTGGAGGCCATGCGCCTGGGCGCGTACGACTACGTCACCAAGCCCTTCAAGGAAGGGGAGCTGCGCTACCGCGTGGAGCGCGCCCTGGAGCGCGCCCGGCTCCTGGCGGCGGTGGACAACCTGGCCACGGAGTTCAACGAGCGCCACGGCCTGTCCGCGCTGGTGGGCCGCAGCCAGGCCATGCGCGAACTCACCACGCGCCTGGTGCGCGTGGCCCAGAGCGACGCCACCGTCCTCATCCAGGGGGAGAGCGGCACCGGCAAGGAGCTGGTGGCCCGGGCCCTCCACGCGCACAGCCGCCGCAGCCGCCAGCCCTTCGTGCCCGTCAACTGCGCGGCCATCAGCGAGACGCTCCTGGAGAGCGAGCTCTTTGGCCACGCCAAGGGCGCCTTCACCGGCGCGGTGAAGACGCGCCGGGGCCTCTTCGAGGAGGCGGACAACGGCACGCTCTTCATCGACGAGGTGACGGAGACGAGCCCCACCTTCCAGTCCAAGCTCCTGCGCACGCTCCAGGACGGCGAGGTGCGCCGCGTGGGCGAGTCCACCGCGCTGCGCGTGGACGTCCGCATCGCCGCGGCCACCAACCGCGACATCGAGCTGGAGGTGAAGGAGAAGCGCTTCCGCCAGGACCTCTACTACCGCCTCAACGTGGTGCAGCTGCGCGTGCCCCCGCTGCGCGAGCGCCTGGACGACGTGCCCGCGCTGGCGGAGCACTTCCTGGCGCGCGCCAACGAGCGCAGCCCCCGGCCCCGGCGTCTGTCCGCCACCGCCGTGGAGCACCTGATGACGTACCGCTTCCCCGGCAACGTGCGCGAGCTGGAGAACCTGGTGGAGCAGGCCGCCGCGCTGGCGGAAGGCGACGAGCTGCTCCCCGAGGACTTCCCGCTGCGCCCCCAGGGCCGCGTGCTCCCGGCCGCCAACACCTCACCGGACGCCATGGGCCTGCCGCCCACCGACGGCGCGCGGCCCTCCGGCGCGGAGGCCACGGGGCCCACCCTGGCGGAGGTGGTGGAGGAGGCGGAGCGCCGCGCCATCGTCCAGGCCCTGGAGCGCCACGGCGTGGACCTGGCCCGCGTGGCGGGCGAGCTGGGCGTCTCCTCCACCACGCTGTGGCGGAAGATGAAGCGGCTCAACCTCCGGCCCCCCGCGGGCGCCCGCGAATAGCCTCCCAGCGGACTTCACCCCGCCTCTGCGTACGACTTCAGATCCGAAATCGGCCCCGTTCAGGGATGAAAAAACCAAGTCCCTGAATTCGTTGGGTGTTTTCATCCCTGAAACGCGATTTCAGGCCTGCAATGCGGAAGGGTGGGGGTTGGAGTGTCACCCCTTCGTCCAAGTGCCTGAGAACATTGGATTTTCGTTCGGAACGGGCTCTGGCACGGCACCTGCTAAAGGCTAAGCTCGGGACGCATCGAAGCGAGGCTGAAAGTGGTTCCCCCCCACCCTTTCAGCACTTCCGGTGCGTTACCTTGAGAAGACCCGCGGCCCGACACCCTCACGGGTGCCGGGCCGCCTTCTTTTCCGCTCCCCGCATCGTCCGCCGCGTTGCCGCCGCCCCGCATGACGCGGCGTGGCTCCATTTCACTTCTGAAATGCACCCACGGCCATGACGCCGTGAGCCACGCCGTGGCCCGCAACGACAACGCCCGCCAGGGCCAGGGGCCGAGGCGGGCGTCGGGTGCCGCGGGCTGCCGGCGGGGGGGGCTACTGGCCGAACAGCGTGCCGGCCTGGGCCAGCCAGTCGGTGACGTGGCCGGGGAGGATGCCCAGCAGCACGACGGCGACGGTGGCGATGACGAGCGCGGCCTCCGTGCCCCAGTTGCGCTCCAGCGGCTGGGCGCCCTCGGGGATGGGGTGCATGAACATGTAGACCACGACGCGCAGGTAGTAATACGCGCCCGCCGCGCTGCTGAGCACCGCGACCACCGTCAGGCCCACGAGGCCCACGTCGATGGCGGCCTGGAAGATGAGCAGCTTGCTCATGAAGCCCACGGTGGGGGGGATGCCGCCCAGGGACAGCATGAAGGCCGCCATGGCGAAGGCCCAACCCGGGCGGCGCTGCGCGAGGCCCGCGAAGCGCTCCAGGTCCCACGCGGTTCCCTTCTCCTCGTCCTCGCGGCGCTCCAGCGCGGAGACCATGGCGAAGGCGCCCGTCGCGCTGAAGGTGTACGCCAGCAGGTAGTACAGGATGCCGCGCAGCGCGTCCGAGCGCGCCACGTCCAGCGGCGTGCCACCGGACAGCGACGACGCGGACAGCAGGCGGAAGTGCTCGCCCGGGGCCGCGACGAACAGCGCCGCCACGCCCAGCAGCAGGTAGCCCGCGTGCGCGATGGAGGAGTACGCCAGCATGCGCTTCACGTTGCGCTGCGGAATCGCCATCAGGTTGCCGGCCACCATCGTGAGCAGCGCCAGCGTGGCGAAGAGCATCAGCGGCAGCTTGGGGTCCATGCCCTTGCCCACCGTGACGAACACGCGAACGAGCGACGCGAACGCCGCCGCCTTCACGCCCGCGCTCATGAGCGCCGTCACCGGGGTGGGGGCGCCCTCGTACACGTCCGGCGTCCACATGTGGAACGGCACGGCCGCCACCTTGAACGCGAAGCCCGCGGCGATGAGCACCGCGCCCACGTAGACGAGCGCCGGGGACGTGGCCAGCGCCTGCTGCAGCGGGCCCGCCATGTCGTTGAGCTTCGTCGTGCCCGTGGCGCCGTACAGCAGCGCCGTGCCGTACAGCAGGACGGCGGAGGAGAAGGCGCCCAGGATGAAGTACTTGAAGCCCGCCTCGCTGGGACGCGTGCCGCGGCGCAGGTACGCCGTCAGCGCGTACGTCGCGATGGAGAGCACCTCGATGTTGACGAAGATGGTGATGAACTCCGACGACATCGCCAGCAGGCTCATGCCCGCGGAGGCGAAGAGCATCAGCGCGTAGAACTCACCGCGCTCCGCGCCACGCCGGCGCAGGAAGCCCACCGCGCTCAGTGCCGCCAGCGCCAGGCCCACGCTCACCACCAGGGTGAGGAAGCTGGAGAAGGGGTCCAGCACGCCGAAGCCGAGGAACACCTCCTGCGGCGGCTCGAACATCAGGCCCACGGCCACGGCGCCGCTGGCCGCCGCCGCCACGACGGTGAGCACCGCCTGGTAGCCGCGGGACGCCGTCGCGGAGAGGAACACCTCCGACAACAGCAGGACGGAGGCCGCCACCACCATGATGATGGCGGGCAGCATGGGGAGGAAATCCGCCAGGGTGATATTTGGCAGGTTCATGGAGTCTTTCGGGGCCTACTCGCGAGCGGCGAGCGGCGCGGCGGGAACGGAGGGGCGGGCCGCGGCGGCGGTGGAGGGCAGGGACATCACCTCCACGCGAAGCTGGTCGTCCTTCGCCTGGGTGGCGCCCGGAGCGCCCACGCTGGCGCGCGCCACGTAGCGGTCCGTGGACGGAGCGATGCGGTCCAGGAAGGGCTGCGGCATCAGGCCCATCACCGCCACCAGCACGATGAAGGGGGCCGTGGTGAGCATCTCGCGCAGGTTCATGTCGCGCAGGTGCTGGTTCTCCCGGTGCGTGATGCTGCCGAAGAACACCTTCTGCACCATCCACAGCATGTACGCCGCGCCCAGGATGACACCCAGCGTGGCGAACGCGCCGAAGCCCAGGGGCAGGGTGCTCTTGAACGTGCCCATCAGCACCAGGAACTCGCCGATGAAGCCGTTGGTGCCCGGCACCGCCACCGACGAGAATGTGATGATGACGAACGCCGCGGTGAACACCGGCATCACCTTGGCGATGCCGCCGTAGTCCGACATCAGGCGCGTGTGGCGGCGCTCGTAGAGGAAGCCGAACAGGAGGAACAGCGCGCCCGTGGAGATGCCGTGGTTCAGCATCTGGTACGCGCTGCCCGTGGCGCCCTCACCGGTGACGGCGAGCAGGCCCAGCATGCAGTAGCCCAGGTGGCTGACGGACGAGTACGCGATGAGCTTCTTGATGTCCCGCTGCGCCAGGCACATCAGCGCGCCGTACACGATGCCAATCACCGCCAGCACCGCGAGGAACGGACGGGCCGCGTGCGCCGCCACGGGGAAGAGCGGAATGGCGAAGCGCCAGAAGCCGTAGGTGCCCATCTTCAGCATCACGCCGGCCAGGATCATGGAACCCGCCACCGGCGCCTGCACGTGCGCGTCCGGCAACCAGGTGTGCACCGGCCACATGGGGACCTTGATGGCGAACGCCAGCGCGAACGCGGCGAACATCCACGGCCCATAGGTGTGCAGCGTGGCGGCCAGGCCATCGAGTGACGCGCACGCGCCCTCCGGCCCGCTGGCGCACGCGGCCAGCTGCTGATTGGCGGCGAGCAGGTTGTTGTAGAGCGTGCCGTAGTCGAACGAGCGCACACCCGGTCCGCCGCTGATGAAGTACACGGCCACGATGGCCACCAGCATCAGCAGCGAGCCCACGAGCGTGTAGAGGAAGAACTTCACCGCCGCCATGCGCCGGTCCTCGGCGCCCCACACACCCACCATGAGGTACATGGGGATGAGCATGGCCTCGAAGAAGATGTAGAAGAGCAGGACGTCCATGGACGCCAGCGCGCCCAGCATCGTCGTCTGGAGCACCAGCAGCGCCAGGTGGAACTCCTTGATGCGGTGCTGGATGTACGTGGTGGAGGCGAGCACCACCAGCGGGCCCAGGAACACCGTCAAGAGCAACAGGCTCACGGCGAGGCCGTCCACGCCCAGGTGGTAGCTCATCCCGAACTGCTGGAACCACGGGACGCGGTACTCCATCTGGAACTCCGCGCCGGAGGGCTCGAAGCGGAAGTACGCCCAGACGCCGAACACCAGGTCCAGCAGCATGCCCACGAACGTGATGGCGCGGACCTGCCCGTGCTCACTGGCGGGCAGCATCAGCACCAGCGCCGCGAACACGAGCGGCAGGTAGATGACGACGTTCAACAGGTGGTTGTCGAAGAAGCTCATGAAAGCACCTGCAGGAGGGCGTAGACCGCGCCGCCCAGGATGGCGAGCGCCATGATGGCGGCGTAGGCCTGCGCGTCACCCGTCTGGAGCCGGCGCAGCCCGAGGCCCACCTTCTCCGTGACGTACGCGGTGCCGCGCACCAGCACCGTGTCGATGACGAGCGCGTCCACCACGCGGAAGAGGATGAAGGCCACGAACTTCACCGGCCGGATGAGGATGAACTCGTAGAGCTCATCCACGTAGAACTTGTTGAGCGCCGTGCGGCGCACCGCGCGCGCGAACGCCGGCACGGGCTGACCCACCCGCGACGGGAAGAACTTCAGGTAGGCGAACGCCGCCGCGCCGCCACCCAGCAGCGCCCACATCCACGCGAAGGCGTAGTCCCCGACGGAGGGCGAGCTGGTGTCCAGCTTCACCGTCTCCGCCGCACGGGCCACCGCCTCCGCCGGGCGCAGCACGGGGGACAGGAAGTTCTCGAACACCGGCTGCGTCCCACCGCCCGAGCGGGGCATCAGGGGCAGGGCGTAGACGAAGGTCGCGAAGGCCAGGAACGCCAGGATGACCAGCGGCAGCGTCATGTGCCACGCGCTCTCATGCGCGTGCGCCAGCTTCGCCTCCGGGGACCGCTTGCCCGTGAAGGTGAGCAGGTAGACGCGCGACATGTAGAACGCCGTGGACGCGGTGATGAGCAGGCCCAGCACGTAGACGAAGGTGGAGACCCACTCCAGGCCGTGCAGGTGATTGTGGTGCACGCCGTGGAAGATGGCGTCCTTGGAGAAGAAGCCGGACATGATGGGGAAGATGCCGGTGATGGCCAGCGTGGAGATGAGGAACGTGGCGTGCGTCCACTTCATCTCCTTCCACAGGCCGCCCAGCTTCTTGATGTCCGTCTCGTCCCCGTTGCCGTGCATCACGCTGCCGGCGCCCAGGAAGAGGCAGGCCTTGAAGAACGCGTGCGTCATCAGGTGCATGGCGGCGGCCCAGAAGACGCCCATGCCCACGCCCATGAACATGATGCCCAGCTGGGACACCGTGGAGTAGGCGAGCACCTTCTTGATGTCGTCCTGCGCGAACGCGATGAGCGCCGCGAGCAGCGACGTGAGCGCGCCCACGATGGCGATGGTCGCCATGGCGGTGGGCGACAGCACGAGCAGCGAGCTCATGCGGCAGAAGAGGTACACGCCCGCGGTCACCATCGTGGCGGCGTGGATGAGCGCGGACACCGGCGTCGGGCCGGCCATTGCGTCCGGCAGCCAGACGTAGAGCGGCAGCTGCGCGCTCTTGCCCGCCGCGCCCAGGAGGAACAGCAGCATCGTGGCGGTCATGACGCCGCCGAAGGTGTAGCCGGACAGGGGGCCGGACTCGATGGGCGTGGCCAGGGACACCGCGCCGCCCGAGCCTTGCGGCAGGGCCAGGGCCAGCTTCTCCAGGCCCTTGAAGGTGACGGGGCCCTTCTGGGAGATGCCCTGCTCGTAGCGCGCCCGGCTGCTGCCCGCGGCGTTGTAGTCGCGCGCGTCCGCCTGGCGGTTGAAGGCGCCCACCGTGAGGATGAGCAGGAACGTGGCGATGAGGAACGCGAAGTCACCGATGCGGTTGGTGACGAACGCCTTGCGGCCCGCCCACGCCTTCGCGCTGTCCGTGTACCAGAAGCCGATGAGCAGGTAGCTGGCCATGCCGACGCCCTCCCAGCCCACGAAGAGCAGGACCAGGTTGTCGGCCATCACCAGCGTGAGCATCGCGGCGACGAAGAGGTTCAGGTACGCGAAGAAGCGCCAGTACCCATCGTCGTGCTCCATGTAGCTGGTGGAGTACAGGTGGATGAGGAAGCCGACGCCCGTGATGATGAGCAGCAGGATGCCCGACAGGTGGTCCACCAGCAGGCCGAAGTTCACCCGGAAGTCACCGGCGGCGAACCACGTCCCGTAGTCGTGCGCGATGGCGTAGCGGATGGTGTCCCGGTCAAGGCCGAACGGGTTGGCCATGCTCACCACGCGCCCGCCCGCCGCGTCGCTGGTGGCCCAGAAGGCCAGCAGGCTCAGCACGAAGGCGCCGGCGATGGCGGAGCACGCCACCAGGTGCACGTTGGCCCGGCCCAGCCACTTGCCGAACACGCCGCACACGAACGCGCCCAGCAGGGGCAGCAGGATGATCAACCCCAGCGAGGGGCTGAGCACCTCGGGGGGGATGGGTGCGGTTCTGAAGAACTCGACGAGGGTTCCGTCCATGGATGTGCTCAGGGGTGACGGGGCGTTAGTGCTTCATCGTCCGGATGTCGTCGACGTTCACGGTTCCGCGACTGCGGAAGACCGCGATGACGATGGCCAGACCGATGGCCGCTTCCGCGGCCGCCACGGCGATGACGAAGAAGGCGGACACGTGTCCCAGGCCGTTGCCGTGCATGCGCGCGAAGGCCAGGAACGTGAGGTTGACCGCGTTGAGCATCAGCTCCACGCACATGAAGACGACCAGCGCGTTGGTACGCACCAGCACGCCGAACATGCCCATGCAGAAGAGGGCCGCGGCCAGGAGCAGGTAGTAGGTGATGGGGACCATTGGGTTGTCCGGAAGGGCGCGGGGGATCAGATACGGGACTTGGCCACCACCACCGCGCCCACCATGGCCACCAGCAGGAGCAGGCTGACCGCTTCGAAGGGCAACAGCCAGGTGGTGAAGATGGACTGGCCGATGGCCGCCAGGGTGCCGAACGTCGCCTGGCCCTGCGCATCCAGCCGCGCGGGCTGCGCGTCCATGCGGCCCAGCGTCACGGCCAGCACCGCCAGCAGGCCCGCCGCGGAGGCGCCGCCCAGGAGGCGCGTCACCGTGGGCTTGCCGCGGTGGGGCGCGTCCCCCAGGTTGAGCAGCATGATGACGAAGAGGAAGAGCACCATGATGGCGCCCGCGTACACGAGCACCTGAATCACGGCGACCGTGTGCGCCCAGAGCAGCACGTAGATGCCGGCCAGGAAGAAGAACGTCGACACCAGGGCCATGGCGGAGTTGATGGGGCTGCGCGCGGTGATGACCAGCCCCGCCGACAGCAGCGTCATGACGGCGAAGACGCCGAAGAGGACCAATTCGATGTTCAAGACCAGTCTCCGAAGGAACCCCAGGGGTGGTCACCGTACGGGCAGCGGTGCTCCCGAACGTGAGCCTCGAACTCGTCCCGGAACCGCATGAGGAAGGAGTGCGTGGGCAGCGCCGCCGCGTCACCCAGCGCGCAGATGGTGTTGCCCAGGCCGATGGGAGGGTAGGGCGCGATGGAGGAGGCGACGTTCGACAGCATGTCGATGTCGCTCATCTCCGCGCGGCCTTCCTCGATCTTGCGCAGGAGGCGGGTCTGCCAGGGCGTGCCCTCGCGGCACGGCGTGCACTGGCCGCAGGACTCTTCCGCGTAGAAGCGGGCCACGCGCCAGAGGCTGCGCACCATGCAGGTGGCGTCGTCCATCACGATGACGCCGCCGGAGCCGGCCATCGTCTGCTTCATCTTCAGCGCCTCGAACTCCAGCGCCACGTCCAGCTCGTCCGCGCCCAGCACCGGCGCGGAGGAGCCGCCCGGGATGACCGCCTTGACCTTGCGGCCCTTGGGCATGCCCTGGCCGTACTGGTCGTCGTGGATCAGCTCCAGGATGGTGGTGTGCATCCCCACCTCGTAGACGCCGGGGCGGTTCACGGAGCCGGACAGGCACACCAGGTGCGTGCCGCCGGACTTCTCCGTGCCCAGCTTCGCGTACCACTCCGCGCCCTTGGCGAGGATGGGCGGCACGCTGGCGAGCGTCTCCACGTTGTTCACCACCGTGGGGCTGCCGAACAGGCCCACCACCGCGGGGAAGGGGGGCTTCAGGCGGGGCCAGCCCTTCTTGCCCTCCAGGGACTCCAGGAGCGCCGTCTCTTCACCGCAGATGTACGCGCCCGCGCCGCGGACGACGTAGCAGTCGAGCGCGAAGTCCTTGCCCATCATCGTCTTGCCGAAGATGCCGGCCTTGTAGGCCTCGTCGATGGCCGCCTGGGTGCGCTCCGCCTGGAACTTGAACTCGCCGCGCAGGTACACGTAGCAGGTGTGCACGCCCAGCGCGTACGACGCGATGGCGATGCCCTCCAGCATCATGTGCGGGTCGTTCTCCAGGATGTAGCGGTCCTTGAAGGTGCCCGGCTCGGACTCGTCGCCGTTGACGGCCAGGTACTTGGGCTTGGGGCTGTCCTTGGGGACGAAGCTCCACTTCATGCCCGTGGGGAAGCCCGCGCCGCCGCGGCCGCGGAGGTTGGACTTCTTCACCTCGTCGATGATGGCGGCGGGCTCCATGGAGAGCGCGCGCTTGAGCCCATCGTAGCCGCCGCGCGAGCGGTAGCTGTCCAGGGTCCAGGACTGGGGCTTGCCCCAGGCCGCCGAGATGACGGGTTCGACCGCCTTTGCCGTAGAGGCCATGGATGAACGTCCTAGGAAAGCGAGGGGGAGGAGGGGCGACTCACGACAGCCGGGCCAGGATGGCGTCCAGCTTCGCCTGGGTCAGGCGCTCGTGGTGATCCTCGTTGATCTGCAGGCAGGGCGCCGTCCCGCAGGACGCCAGGCACTCGGTCTCGCGCAGGGTGAACTTGTCGTTCGTCTCCCCGGCGGTCAGGCCCAGCTTCTGCTCCAGATACGCGAGCATCTTCTCCGCGCCCCAGAGCGAGCAGGAGAGGTTCGTGCAGACGTCGATGACGTACTTGCCCGGCTTCTTGAGGTGGTACATCACGTAGAAGCTGGCGACCTCGTAGGCGCGCTCCGGCGTGACCTCCAGGTTCTTCGCCACCAGCCGAAGACCATCAGGAGGCAACCACCCCTTGAGGTCCTGCAGCAGGCGCAGCGCGGGAAGCATGCCGGCGCTTTTGCGATCAGGGGGGTAGTGCGAGAGGATTTCCGCGATCCCCGCGTCGAACTTCTTCTGCTCTTCAGGAGTGAACAGGGGCTCCGCCATGGCGGGGCGTACGTATTGCCGCAATGGCTTCGTTGTCAACATAAACCCTCGGCGGTAGACTGGACCGCCCTCAGCAAATTACCGAGCGATTTCAACCCCTTGTTATGAGCCTGGACCCTGCGGACCAGCGGCAGCACCCTCGCATCCCCACCATCCTCCGGGTGGACTACGCCCATGGGCGTCCCTTGCGGGACGTGACGGAAAACCTGTCCGCCGGGGGTTTCTTCGTCCAGACGGAGCAACTCTTCGCGGTGGGGGACGAGCTTCGGCTTGCTCTTTCTTTCCCGGGACTGCTGGATCCGGTAGAAGTCGCCGGGACGGTGGCGTGGGTGCGCATCGCCGCGCCCGATCAGCCGGGCGGCGTGGGCATCCGTGTGGAGAGCGAGCAGGACCGGCGGCGACTGGGTGACATCTTGAGTGCGGCGGGACCCAACGATAGCGCGGCAACCCCTCAGGAGCAGGACGGGTACCGTGTGCTCATCGTCGAGGACAACCCCCACATCATCGAGATGTACAGCTACGTGCTGAAGAAGCTGGCGAGCAACGACCTGCACGGCAAGGTGCCGCTGGAGGTCCACTTCGCGCCGGACGGGCACCACGCCCTTCTGAGGCTGCGCGAGGACCGCTTCAGCCTGGTGATGCTGGACCTCTACATGCCGGTGATGGACGGCTTCGCCCTGGTGGAGCGCATCCGGGAGGAAGAGGAGCTCAAGGGCATCCCGGTCATCGCCATCTCCGCGGGTGGCAAGGAGGCCCAGGATCGGGCGATGCAGCTGGGGGTGGACATCTACCTGCGCAAGCCCGTGCGGTTCGTGGAAGTGCTGGAGACGGTGAAGCAGCTGCTGCGCATCCGGTAGGGCCGGCAGGGCCAGGACGCTTCCCCTGGCTTCTTCGACGCACCAGACGTTGAAGCCCCGGGCGGGTGCCGCGTAGAGTCCGCGCACCCATGACGAAGCCGGCCATCCATCGTGACACCGTCAGTGGCGAGGCGCTGCTCATCCTGCAGAATCTGCGGGAGAACGGCCGCCTGGGACGCTCGAACAAGCTGGCCGACGTGAAGGCCGCCCTCGAGCCGTCCGTCTCGCTGGAGTTCGACAGCTACTTCTTTTTCCTGCGCAAGTTCCACTACATCGCCATGGACCGCGAGGCCCAGCTGAAGCTCACCGAACAGGGTGAGCGGGTGGTGGAGGGGGACCTGCAGGACCGTTTCGCGTCGGAGGTCGACGACTTCTTCGCGGATCAGCTCCTCCCGGCGGAGGACGCCACGCACATCGGCCGTCCGCTGGACGAGGACGAACCGATGAACGTCCCGCCGCCGCCGCCGGAGCTGCTCCTGGACGAGGCGGAGGTGGATCCGTCCTCCGTCCAGTCCCAGAGCGGGCCGCCGCCCATGCCGCCGTCGCGCACGCACCGCGTGGCGATGCCGGCGCTGGACCTGGCGCAGGCCGCGACCCAGATGCAGCCCGCCGCTCCGCCGCCCATCGCGACGCCGCAGCCGCAGCCGGCGGTCCGCCAGGATGGTCCGGTGGAAGGGCGCCGGGAGACCTTCATCGGGCTGCCTCCCACGCCCGCGCCCCAGTCCGTCGTGGTGACCGCGCCGCTCCCCAGCGCGTCCCAGCCGCTCATCATCACCCCCCCGCTCGCCGC
>NZ_RAWK01000268.1 GCF_003612165.1 Corallococcus aberystwythensis
GACTTCAGGTCTGCAGGTTCATGGACAGCGAGCGGCCCGCCGCGAAGCGGGGCTCCGCCTGGAGCTTCTCCAGCACGCGGTCCGAGGCGACGAGCGTCACCTGGGGCAACAACCCCGGCTCGCTCATCCACTTCACCGCGCCCAGCAGGTGCTGGGCCCGGATGAACTCCAGGACGGCGCCGTGGAAGGCCTTGCCCTCCTCGCGCCACTCCTGGGCCAGCTCCGCCCGGCCGCGCGGCGCCTGGGGTGGAGCCTTGGATGCCCGGGCGGAAGGCCGCTTCGGGGACCGGTCGTCTTCACGGGGCAGGACGATGATTTCGATGAACATCGCGGCACCCTCCTGAAGGCAAGAACAGCGAAGTGGCGCGGACTATCGCATGAAGCTGCGTCGTCCCGCCGCCGGGTGCCCCTCTTTTGTGGGGGGTTGCTGCCGCTTTCGCGACTTCCCGGGCGCGTACGCCTTGACATGCGCGATTTACCGTTCTGAAGGTCGCCGCTCCGCTGGTTGTTGGACAGACACGCAGCAGGGAAATCACGGGAGGCAGACCATGGAACTGCATCACGGCCGCATGTTCGACCATGTCCACCTCCAGGTCCGGGACCTGGAGGCGAGCAAGCGCTTCTACCGCGCGGTGCTGGAGGTGATGGGCATTCCGGTCTTCGACGAGAGCGAACGGCACTTCGCCGCGGACGAGTTCTATCTCAGCAGCGACCGCGAGCCCTCCGCGCGCGTGCACCTGGCCTTCCAGGCGGAGGACCGGGACATGGTGCACCGCTTCCACCAGGCGGCGGTGGCCGCGGGCGGCCGTGACAACGGGGCCCCGGGGGAGCGCTCGTACCACCCGGGCTACTACGCGGCCTTCGTGTTGGATCCGGACGGCAACAACATCGAGATGGTCCACCACGGGCCGGCGAAGCGCTCGGCGCCCTCCATCGTCATCACCACGGACCACAAGCCGTGAAAAGGCACGGGGGCCCCCGGGATGACCCGGGAGCCCCCATGCAACGGCGAACGGCGCAGGACGCCTAGCGCGCCGTCACGGTCCGGCCCCGCACCTGCTTCGCGGCCGGAGCGGCGGGGCTGGCGGGGTTGGCGGCCACGGCGGACACGACGCTGAACACCAGGTCGTCACGGTCGTTGTACCCACCGGACACGCACGCGCTGGTGGCGGTGGAGCTGAAGCGGAACTGCGCGCGCACGGCGTGATTGCCGGTGGTGCCGCCCACGGTGACGGGGAAGGAGAACGTCTTCAGCCCCACCGCGGTGCAGGCCTGGCCGGTGGAGATGGCCGTCCACGAGGGCGTGGCGGTGTTCGTCGAGTAGTACAGGTCCAGCTGGTCGCTGGTGCCGTAGCACCACACCGTCACGTCCACGGTGAGCTGCTTGCCCGGGGTGATGAGGCCCTGGTCCACCGTCTTGAGCACGATGCGGTCGATGCTCTCATCCGAGTGGTAGGTGCCGGTGGAGCCATCCGCGCAGGTGGCGCCCAGCGTGTTGGGCTGGTTGGGTTCCACGCCGCCAGACACCGTGCCGCGGCCGTTGACCAGCGTGGGGCCGGTGTCGCAGCCGCACACGGAGCCGCAGGCGGGCGTGCGCAGGTTCGCGTTGTACGTGGCCACGGCGGGCGTGCACACGTTGGTGGTGGTGAAGCTGAACGCGGTGCTGTACGCGCTCGCGCCGCAGCTGTCGGTGGCCCGCGCGCGCCAGTAGTAGGACGTGAGGTTGGACAGGCCGGGCGTCACGTTCCACGCGCTGGAGGACAGGCCGGTGGCGCTGCGCACCACGTTGGTGAACGCGCTGTCGGTGGCCACCTGCACGTCATACGCGGCCGCGTTCGTCACGTCGGACCAGTCCAGCGCCGGGGCCAGGGCAACGCCCGTGGCGCCGGAGGCGGGGGACGCAAGCGTGGGGGCCGCCAGGTTCACGCAGCCGCGCGTGGTGAAGCTGCGCGCCGCGCTCCAGGAGCTGGTGCCGCCGCACGAGTTCAGCGCCCGCACGCGCCAGTAGTAGGCCGTGCTGGCGGAGAGGCCCGGGGCCACCGTCCAGGTGCTGGCGACCAGCGAGTTCGCGCTGCGCACCACGTTGGTGAACGCGCTGTCGGTGGCCACTTGGACCTCGTAGCCGGACACGCCCGTCACGTCCGCCCAGTCCAATACGGCAACCAGCGCGACGCCGGTGGCGCCGGAGGCGGGGGTGGACAGCGAGGGGGCGCCGGGCGCCGCGCAGGTGGGCGTGGTGCAGGTGCACGCGGACGCCTGGCCGAAGCACGCGTTGCTGCTCGCGGGGACGACGGAGTAGCAGTACTGGCGGCCGTTGGCGACCTCCGGGTCCGTGTAGCTGGTGCCGGTGACGGTGGCGACGCGCGCCTTGCCGAAGTCACAGCCCGCGAAGCCCTCCGTCTTCATCACCCAGTACTGGTTGGCGCCCGCGGAGGCCGTCCACGACAGGCTCACCTGGCTGTCGCCCGGGGTGGCCGTGGTGGTGGGGGCCGCCGTGGGGCCCGCCGCGCAGCCGCCGTTGGTGGGCGCGGGCGTGGAGCAGGCGATGTTGTGGCGGTTGTACGCGGCGTAGATGGCCGTCATGTGCGGCGTGCCGTCCGCCAGGTTGCCGTTGTCGTCATCCGCGGCCAGCCACTGCATGTAGCCGTTCGTCGCGCCGCAGCCGTCGGACGTGCCGGCGGTGCAGTTGCAGGCGTGCCACGTGCCGATGTTGCCGGAGCCCTGGTAGAAGAGCTTGTTGCCCAGGAGGAACGCGTCGTTGGAGTTGTAGTTGAAGGGCGCCGCCGTGAGGTCGCGCGTCACCAGGTCCCACGCCGCCTGGCGCACGGGGGACGCGGCGCAGTGCACCTGCTTGCTGCACGGGCCGGAGCCGGACGAGCACATCTTGCAGGTGAAGTTCTGCGGCGTGGCCGGGATGTTCGGCACGCTCGCGGCCCAGTCCGCGTCGCGCACGCCCGAGCAGCGCGTGTTGCACCAGGACTGGCCCGCCACCTGGGCCTCCTGCTGGTTGTAGCCCGTGCCGTCCGGCGTGAGGCCGCAGCCGGTGTTCGTCGTCTGGAAGAAGCCGTAGCCCACGCAGGACGTCTGCAGCCGCAGGATGCCCGCGATGTCCGCGTAGCCCTCGCTGGAGTTGGAGAGCGAGCCGTTGGCGTCGTAGTTGTCCATGCCGTGGCCCCACTCGTGGTCGAACACCGCGCCAATCTCACCGGTGTTCCGGCAGCCGCCTCCGGACTTGTAGAAGTTCACGCTGCTGCCGTTCCAGAACGCGTTGCACGTGCTGGACAGGTTCACGTTGGACGTGAGCTGGCCCTGCAGCCAGGTGTTGGAGGGCAGCCAGCCGCGGGCCACCTCCTTGATCTTGTTCAGTTCATAGAAGCTGGAGCGCGCCGCCGGCGTGTTGCCGGGGGACGTGCCCGCGGGCACCGTGCAGTCGTGGTCGTTGTTCACGCCGCCCAGGTCCAGGCTGCCAGTGGCGGAGCTCACGTTGATGGCGCCGCAGCTGTCGGCGATCTTCACGTACTTGCCCGCGAGCGTCGTGGTGACGCTGCCGGCGCTGTAGTTGTAGATGCCCGCGCCGTCGGTGAAGTTGTTGGGCGACGCGAAGCCGGTGTTCGCCCACGGCATGGGGGAGTTGGGCTGCATCGTGCCGCACGTCTCCTTCGACGTGCAGGTGCCGATGTTGGTGGACGGGTACACGCCGCCCTTCACCTGCGCGTCGAAGTAGTGGTTGTCGTCCTCCACGGCCAGCACCTCGCCGGAGCCCGCGTCCACCGTCACCTTCCAGCGCTCGTGCTCACCCGGGAGGGAGAAGCCGTAGCTCCACACCAGCGCGTGGCCATACCCCTGGCCGAACGCCGCGTCCTTGCGCGCGAACGGGGCCACCTCCAGCGTGGGCTGCTGCCACAGGCTGGTGGGCGATAGCGTCTGGCCCAGGAACGTGCTGCCCGCCGTCAGCGCCTGCGACGCGCTGAACGTGGGCTTCAGGCCGATGCCCACGTTGGACCACGCCTCCGTGCCCAGGAGGATGAGGTTGCCGTGGCTGATGGTGGCCGCCAGCCGGCCGTGCCGCACCGGCACGCCGTTCACCACTTGCGGGATGTGCACCTGCCACAGCGATTCCGACACCTGCGTCACGCGCGGCGCGCCCAGCTGCAGCAGGTCCACGCCGATGACGTCCTGATGGTCCGCGACGAACTTGAAGACGAGCTCGCCCACCACCGACTCGTCCACGCTGCCCACCGAGCGGCCCAGTCCCTGGCGCACGGACTCCAGGCTGACGTTGTTGCGGAAGCCGTCACCGGGGATGAGCGGGAAGCTGCCCTGGATGCCCGTGGGCATGCCGGACAGCGGATCCAGGTACACCTGCACGTTGCCACCCAGGCGGTTGGCGACGCCGGCCCACTTGTCCGCGCTCACCCGCGGCATCAACGTGCGCGCCTTCTCCAGCGGCATGTTCTGGATGGGCAGGTACAGCTCTGGCTTGAAGAAGGCCTTCTTCGCCACCGCGCTCTGCTGCGCGGACGGGGCGGGTTGGAATGCGTACGTCGTGGACGACACCAGGAGGGCTAGACAACACAACGCGGACCGCAGGGGGCGCATGGACGTCTCCTCGGATGAAGCCGCCGGACGGGACCGGCGGGCTCCGGGGCGGAGCGCTTCCTGCTTAGGTCAGACGCTTTTTAAAAGTGAATTGCGGCTATTCCTGAGTAACTTCGTATTTCAGAAATCCGAATGGAATCAACGCCTTGAAGTGTTCACTCGGCGGTTATTCACTCCCGGAGTGTTCTAGTCCGCTCGCAGTATTTCATCCGGACTCCTGCTTCAGGGTTGGGCCCACAGCCGGACGCGGTCGTCCTGGATGAGCTTGCCATTCACCGCGTCGGTGGTGCCGCTGGCCATGAAGCGGCGGGGCGTGTCGCGCGTGGCGACGAGCGCGGCCTCGGCCCACAAGAGCAGCAGCAGCGCTCCGGCGAGCGCGGGCAGCCTCCGGGCCACGGCCGCGTGGCGCTCCCCCAGGACCTTCAGCGGTAGCACCAGCAGCGGCAGGAGCGCGGGGAAGACGACGAGCAGGCCGCGCGCGTAGCCGAAGAAGGCGAGCGTGACGAGCACCCGGTGCAGCACCACCAGCGACAGCAGCCGGAAGGGCGCGTGCGCGGGCTTGAGCGACAGCAGCATCCCCGCGAGCAGCAGCGCCGCGAGCGGCCACTTGAGCCCCGCTGAATCCGGAACGAACACGTCCACCGGGGCGCGCTCGCCAGTGAGGCCCCCGGGCACGTCCGAAACGCCGACGCCCAGGCGCAGGCCGTCCAGCCACAAATCCAGCTTCGTCCCCAGGAGCCGGGCCGCGTCCCCGGGCGCGTCCACCATCCAGCGCAGCCCTTCCGCGTAGCCGTGCAGGAGCAGGCGCCGGTGTTCCGGACGGGACGGGTCCAATTGGCCGTTGCTGCCGCCCTGGTTGATCAGCGCGGGGGTGAAGCCGCCGGTGGCGCCCGCGTGGTTCGCCATCGCGAAGTTGAGCGGCCCGTACACCGTGACGGGCACCCACTCCGGCAGCGGCTCCAGGTGCGGGGCCCGCGCGTTCAGCTCTCGCATCGTGTCCAGGTTGCGCAGCGCGGAGGGCACGAGCAGCAGCAGGGACACGCCCACCGCCGCGCCCCAGCGCGGGGCCCACTGCCTCCAGGCCTGGCCCTCACTCCGTTCGCGCGCGGTCCACGCATACGCCAGCAGGAAGGGCCACAGGCCCAGGTGCTCCGCGCGGGTGAGCGTGCCCAACCCCATCACCGCGCCCAATCCCAGCACCGCGGGCCAGGACGGCACTCCGCCCCCCAGGCGCAGCGCCAGCGCGCAGGTGAAACACAGCCACAGCGCGGACAATGTTTCATTGCTGTACGTGGTGGAGAGCACCAGCCACCCGAAGCTCGTCGCGTACAGCCCCGCCGCCACCCCGCTCCACGCCGTCCCCAGCAGGCGCCGCCAGAAGCCCTGACAGAAGGCCACGGTGGCCGCGCCCAGACAGGCGAGTGTCAGCTTGTACGGCAGCGCGCTGCCCTGGGGCTCCCCCAGCACCCGGTACAAGAACCCCAGCAGCGCGGGGAACAGGGGCGGGTGGTAGGGCAGGGTGGCCGGGCCCTCGCGCCCTCGCGCCAGGTCCAGCGCGGCGGTGTGGAAGAAGCGCGCGTCGCCCGCGAAGAAGACGGAGAAGGGCCAGTCCCGGTCCGGCGCACCCGCCAGGTACAGCGCGCGCAAGAGCAGGCTCAAGGCGAACGTGGCAGCCATGGCCCAGGCCGCCGGGTGCCGCCGCAAGGCGTGGGGCAGGGAAAGCGGGGCCACGGACTCCTCCGGAGGAGAAAGGCGCCGCACTCTACATTGGCCCGCGCGCCGGGGCCTCCGGCTGGGGTAGAGACGGGGTGCGTCAAAACGGGAGGAAGCACATGAGCCGGGTGCTGGACGAGCTGTTGGGGCTCCTGAAGCTGGAGCCCATCGAGGAGAACCTGTTCCGTGGCGCCAGCCAGGACCTGGGCTTCCGCCAGCTCTTCGGCGGGCAGGTGCTGGGACAGTCCGTGTCCGCCGCCAGCCAGACGGTGGAGGAGGCGCGCACGGTGCACTCGCTGCACGGCTACTTCCTGCGCCCCGGGGACGCGAGCCTGCCCGTCGTCTACACCGTGGACCGCGTGCGCGACGGCGGCAGCTTCACCACCCGCCGCGTGGTGGCCATCCAGAAGGGGCAGCCCATCTTCACGCTGATGGCGTCCTTCCAGGGCGACGAGCCGGGCTTCACGCACCAGGCCACCATGCCGGACGTGCCGCCGCCGGAGTCACTGCCCACGGACCTGGAGCTCTTGGGGCGCCACGCGGGCCGGATGTCGGAGCGGCACCGGGAGAAGTTCCTCTCCGCCAAGCCCATCGAGATGCGCCCGGTGACGTACGTGGACCCCTTCGAGCCCACCGCCGAGCCGCCCGTGAAGCACGTCTGGTTCCGCGCCGACGGCGCCATGCCGGACGAGCCCCAGGTGCACCGCTACGTGCTCGCGTACGCCAGCGACTTCAACCTGCTGGGCACCGCGCTCCAGCCGCACGCGCTGACCTTCCTCCAGCCAGGCTTCCAGATGGCCAGCCTGGACCACGCGCTGTGGTTCCACGGCGACCTGAAGGTCAACGACTGGCTGCTCTACAGCATCGAGAGCCCCTGGGCCGGCAACGCCCGGGGCCTGGCGCGCGGCAATGTCTTCACCCGGGACGGACGGCTCGTGGCCTCCGTGGCCCAGGAAGGGCTGTTGCGCCAGCGCACGGACGCGCGCTAGCGAAAGCGTCAGAAGGCGAGCCCCGGCGTCGCCCGGGCCCGGGAATCCAGGTCGATGACGCCGCCCGGGCGGTCGTCGTCGTCCGAGCCGGTGGTGGGCTTGAAGAGCATGCTCACCGCCACCAGCGACCCCATCAGCACCACGCCGATGGAGCCCGTGAGCAGCAGCGTCTTGCCCAGGCTGAACTCGCGCAGCTGGGCGTGGTCCACCTCCGCCAGGGGCACCACGACGGGGGGCGCGGAGGCGCCGGAGGAGGAGCCCTCCAGCGGCACGCCCCGGAAGCGGTCCGCGTCCACGCCCACCTCGATGAAGCGCTGGAACTCCACCTCCGCCTGGGCGGACACCCGCGCCAGCGCCAGCGGCGTGTCCGAGCTGAACTGGTGCGCCTGCCCCTCCACGTCCCGCACCGTGCGCTGACGTGCGGTGGCGCGGTTGAGCATCACGTCGCCCAGCTCCTTCAGCAGCGCCGCGTTGTCGTCCTTGAAGCCATCCAGCCGCGTGAGCTCCGGCTTGGGAATGGCGTAGGTCGTGGTGCAGGACGACAACAGGGCGACGGCGGTCAGCGCGGCGCACACACGCATGAGACGACTCCTCGGGATGGGCCCTGAAAGCCTATCCCGGAGCGTGCCCCGGTGCCTACCGGGGCACGCCGCCGGTGTCTCACTTCAACTTGTAGTTCGCGTCCAGCACGTCCGCCTGGGTCCGGCCCATCACCCAACCGTCGTGGTAGACGACGCCCACGGGGGCGATGGTGTCGTTCCGGTACAGGCCAATCTTCAGGTAGTTGAGCTGACCGGTGTACTGCGTCGCGATGTAGCGCTTGGGCAGCACCAGGTTGCCGTCGTAGTACAGCTCCACGAACCCCACGCTGGAGTTGGGCGACCACTTCACGTGGAAGACGAAGTCGTGCCAGGCGTTGCGCACCAGGGGCGTCCGCCAGACGATGACGCCCGGGGAGCCGCCGATGTTGAGCCGCATCTCCTCGCCGTAGACGTAGAACTCCACCGGCGGAGAGCCGCAGCACCCGTCGTGGTGCCACTGCGTGAAGAGCTGCCACGTGTTCACGCTGGGGAAGTCCGCCGCGAAGCGCGTGCTCCAGCGGTACCAGTACTCGGAGCCCGGCGCCTCCTTCGTCTGCTTGAAGATTTCGTTGCGGTTGCCGCTGGAGTTGATGGGGTCATCGCCCTGCTTCACCGTGGCCTTGAGGGCGAAGCCGCCCTCGCGCAGCGGTGACGAGACGACCTGGAGCCGGTCCGCGGACATCATCTGCGTGCCGTCCCACTGGCTGCGGTCGCCGGACTCGAAGTCGCCCCGCCAGATGATGCCGCCCGGGTTGGTGGGAGGGGGCGTCGTCGTGGTGCCGGAGCACGGGCGCGCCTCCGCGATGCTGGCCCAGTCGTTGACGGTGTTGCCCTGCACCGTGACGCGCACCCGGCGCGCGCTCACCGGCGTGAAGCTGTACGTCTCCGCGGTGGTCGTGCCCTTGCTCTTGCCGCTGTACACCTGCGTATAGGTGTAGCCGTCCGGCGACACGGAGACGGTGAAGGTGTTCACCCGCGTGTTGCCCTGGTGCCAGGCCACCGCCACCGCGCCCACGCCCTTGGTGGCGCCCAGGTCGTAGTCAATCCACTGGCCCTTGCCCAGGCTGCTCCAGCGGGTGGTGAGATTGTCATCCAGCGTGTTCGTCGCGATGCTGCCGTCACCGTCGTCGCCGCTGGCCTTCACGCTGCTGGGCGTCAGCTGCGTGCAGCCGGTGGTGGTGAGGTCCTCGCCGGACGCCTCGAGCGCGGGCTGGCGCTCGTCAACCGGAGGGGAACCATCCGGAGCGCCACAGCCGGCGGCGCCCAGGACGAACAACGTTTCAACCAGGAGGAGGGTTTTCTTCAAGGGGTTGGCCCAGGGGGAAAGGACAGGCAGTGGAAAGCCATGCCCCCAAGAACGGGAGACAGGGGCATGGCTGGGGGATGTCTGGCTTTACGGCGGGTCAATCCCCTCTCGTGCTCCCGGACCTGTTCGACAGGGCCGTGTCAACGGGAGGAGAAAGAAAGCATGACGTGTGTTTCGGGTGCTCCATCCGGCAACCGGGAAAGGCTGCCGTGCTCCAAGGTGATAAATGGAATATCGAAGTTCTATTTCGAACACAAGCGACGTTGAGCCCGCCTGCATGCTGGGCAGGTTGAAACCGAAAAGACAGACATCAATTTCAGACGGCCCGGTTGGAAACCTTCAACCCGCCGGAATGAGCGATACAGCGCGTCGCGTGGGAGGCGTACCGCCGGAGCACGGCCCGTCCCCGGTGCGGGCTGTGGTGCGGTGTGGGGTGAAACGCGCCACGGTCCGGGCAGGGCATTTCGGACCCGTGTCCACTTGCGCCGTGCCCGGGGGACACCCCCTTTGCCGCCGACTTGCGATGACGGAAGAATCAGGCAGAACCCCCTCCTGAAATGTCCGTGGACTGCCAGGTAGCCCGCCGCGCCGCGGCCATGAGGCCGGTCGAGTGACGCACCCCATGACGCGCCCCGAGTCCCAGCAGGTGCCTCGGAGCGAGCGCAAGCCGCTGTACGTGAAGGTGGTGACCCAGCCGGCGCTGCATGGCTGCTGGTCCGTGAACATCAGCGAGACGGGCATCGGGCTCATCGCCACGCCGCGCCGGCCTTCGGAGGGCCCGCACGAGAACGAGCCCGTGGAGATGGCCTTCTCGCTGCCGGACACGGGCGCCCACGTGCGGGTGCACGGCGTGGTGCGCTGGCGCCACGACACCGCGAGCGGCGGGGGCACCGTCGCGGCGTTGGGCATCAGCTTCGGCGCCTTCGACGCGGCGGACGGCGTGAAGCTGGCGCGCTACCTGGCCACGTCCCACCTGCAGGTGGTGGCCGCCTTCGCCTCGGACGACGAGTCCCGCGCGGTGCGCCAGGCCCTGGACGGCGTGGCCACGCCTCACTTCGCTGGCACCGCGGACGAGGTGCACGCGCTGCTCACCCGCGGTGACATGGCGGCGCTCCTGGTGTGCGGCCAGGACGAGTCGCGGGCGCTCGCGCTGGTGGAGTCCCTGGCGGAGCTGCGCGCGGAGGTGGACCCCACGGGGGCGGGGCCGCCCAGCGACCTGGCCTCGCGCATCGTCTACTGCGCCCCGGCGGCCCCGGAGCGGCTGGTGGCCCTCTTCAACACCGGCCGCATCTACCGCGCGCCCGGAGCGTGGCCGGACCCGGACGCCATGCGCGAGGCGGTGCTCCAGGCGGGGCGCGAGCACGGCTTCCGCACGGAGCAGTGGCGCATGGCGCTGGAGCTGGAGCGCAACCTCCTGCGCGAGCGCGCGCTGGCCCAGGCGCCCGTGGGGGGCATGGGCCGGCACGGGGAGGACGTGGGCTTTCGCAGCCCGCCCATGCAGCGGGTCATGGAGATGGTGCGCCTGGTGGCCCCCCACCGGGTGGCGGTGCTGCTGCAGGGCGAGACGGGCACCGGCAAGGAGGTGCTGGCGCGCATCCTCCACCGGCTCTCCGGCCGGGGAGACCTGCCGCTCGTCGTGCAGGACTGCGGCGCGCTCACGGAGACGCTCCTGGAGAGCGAGCTGTTCGGCCACGTGAAGGGGGCCTTCACCGGCGCGGTGTCGGACCACCCGGGCCTCTTCGTGCTGGCCAACGGCGGCACCATCTTCCTGGACGAGATCGAGAACACCACGCCCAACCTCCAGGCGAAGCTGCTGCGCGTGCTGGAGACGGGAGACATCCGCCCGGTGGGCGGCACCCAGGTGCGGCACGTGGACGTGCGCGTGGTGGCCGCGAGCAACCGGGACCTGGGGGAGGAGGTGCGCACCGGCCGCTTCCGCGCGGACCTCTTCTACCGGCTCAACAGCTTCACCATCGACATCCCGCCCCTGCGCGAGCGCCCGGAGGACATCCCGGAGCTGGCGCGCTCGTTCGTGGAGCAGTTCAACCGCAGCCTCAAGCGCTCCGCCACGGGCGTGGCCCCGGACGCGGACGAGGTGCTGCACGGCTACGGCTGGCCGGGCAACGTGCGCGAATTGCGCAACGTGGTGGAGCGGGCGGTGCTGCTGTCCCGCCCCGGGGAGATGCTCACCCGGCGCCTGCTGCCGCCCGCGCTCCTCAACAACGCCGTGCCCCGCGCGGACCCCACGGGGGACGGCTCGCTCCGGGCCCGGCTCCAGCAGGTGGAGCGCGAGCTCATCCGCGAGGCCCTGGAGCGCCACGGCGGCGTCCTGCGCCGCGCGGCCGTGGCCCTGGGCATGGACCCCGTGACGCTGGGCCGCCGGGCCCGGCGCCACGGACTGTGGAAGGCGGAGTAGCGCTCCGCCCTCCACGCGCGGCTTCAGTGCGCCTGCATCCAGGAGAGGAGGGGCTGCCACACGCGCACGCGCGCGTCCCGGGCGAGGAACAGGTCCGCGTGGCCGAAGTCCAGCGCGCGCTCCGACTCCGGCCGGCTGCGCACGATGAGGCGGGTGACGTCCGTGCTGCCCAGCAGGCGCGTGGAGTATTCCCCGTACTGGCCCACGCCGCCCGCCGCGCCCACGTACAGCACCGGCACCTTCACGTCCTTCAGGTGGTCATCGAAGGGCACGTCCAGGCCGCACAGCTGCTTCTCCGTCTCCACCACCTCGTTGAGGCTCTGGTAGGGCACCGCCAGCTGGAGGTAGTCGAACAGGGTGGGCTCCGGGGTGAAGGCCGTCCTGTCCGGCATGCCCGCGGCGTCCAGGATGCTGCCGGCCAGGTGGTAGCCCGGCGTCAGCGGCTTGAGCGGATCCAGCAGGGCCGCCGTCTTCCCGGCGGCGATGACGGCGACCTTCCGGTTGGTCATTCCCACCAGTGCCGGCGGCACGAAGGTGGCGGTGCCATTGGGGTTCTGGGCCGCCAGCTGGCCGATGAGCTTCACCGGCGTCCCCGGCGCGGGCCCCAGCAGGCCGCCCTCCGTGCGGCCCTCGTCGCGGGCGGTCTGGAGCGCCTGGTACCGCTCACACGCCCACTGGCGCTGCTGGCCCGCCTCCGGCCCGAAGCGCACCGGCATGTCCATGGGCACGAAGCCGTCCACCCGGCGCTGGGCGCGCGGACGCTGCGACTCCCCATCCAGGTACGCGTACCCGATGGTCGCCCCCCGGCTCCAGCCCAGGAGGAACATCCGGTCATTGCCGCCGTTGCCGGCCAGCCGCCGCACCACGTCCGCCAGCGCCAGGCCCGTGCCCAGGTCCTTCACGTGCGTCTGGATGCCCCAGTCCTTCATGAACTCGAAGTCCGTCTCCGCCTCCGGCACGCCCACCCACCGCAGGTCCAGGCCCCACACGTCCACGTCCTGGCTGGCCAGGAACGCCGCCAGCGAGCGGTTCTCCGGCATCGTGGACACGCACGTGTTGGTGAGGAACGCGGGCGCGAAGCCCCACAGGTCCCCGTGCACCATGAACACCGCCCGGTGGGTGCGCGCCGGAATCCACGGCCGCGACTCGCGCACCACGCGGTGCACGGTGACAGCGTCGTACTTCCCCATCCCCACCCGCACCTTCCAGGTGTAGTGCGCCAGCCCACCGCCCAGCGCCTCCCGCTTCGTGCTGGAGGCCACCAGGCCCGCCGACACCAGCGACCGCGTCCACAGCTCCGCCTGCGACGTCAACTCGCGCGCTTCCCCCGGATTCGCGCGCAACATCACGAACAACGCCAGCATCACCCACAGGCTCAACGTCCTACGCATACCGACCTCGACTCGCATGAGGGTCCCCCAACTCAGAGAAGCGCCACGGCCCGACATCTCGCGCTTCCGATGCAGGCCTCCCCAGGAGCACCTTCCGCGCCAGGGCCCAAGTCATTGATTTCATTGGTGCTGCCCCGCGGGGCAAGCTTCAACGGTGAAGCTACCCCAGAGCCGCTCCGGCCGCGCTCCGAGTGAAGGAACGCGGCACCCCGCGTACTTCAATGCTGAGACATGCGCACCACGGATGCCGCAGGACCTTCCTGACTGAACGGACATCCCCGCCGGCCCGCCAGGGTGTGTTTGTTCATTCAATCCAACACATACATCTGAAACAGGCAAGTCCTGGATGTTAGGGGACGACGGCGGGGCAATCGC
>NZ_RAWK01000269.1 GCF_003612165.1 Corallococcus aberystwythensis
CCTGGGACCCCCGCCACCCGAGTCCCCCGGGACCAACGGGGTGCCACCGCCGGTCAATGGCTGTCACTCCCGGAGGCCGTGCGCACCGTGAGCGTTGGGGTGTTTCACAAAGCTTCCATGACTTGCTTGTTTCCCTTCAGTCATCAACCCGGTGCGTCACCCCATTGGCCCCCTCTTCCAGGCCGTGAGCCGAGAGGGATGACGAATCCTGTCACCGCGCGGGTCCGCCGCGACTGACACGCATTCCACCCGCCAGTCATTGCAAACCCAGACATTGACAGGCTTTCGCAGAAGCCAATAAAAGGCGTGACAGTTCTTCACCCGCTGGCGCTGTTCCTTTCGTAGCTGGCAGCACACCAGACATCCGCCGAGGGCCGGGAGGTCTCCCCGGGTCGGCGTAGGCCTGTCCACCCCCCCTGTTCTTCCGTGACGTCCCCCGGCCGTGCTCGCTCCGAGCGCGGCACGGGAAACGTGTCTCCGGGCTCCGGCCCGGGCACGTGAGGCCGGCGTGTGCCCGGCGCGAGTCATTGGCCTTTTTCCCTGTCTGCCTTCCCAAGGAGTGTCGAATGAGAACGTCTCCCCGTTGGTTCCGGTCGCGCGGCATGCTGGGCGCGCTGCTGCTGTCGCTGTCGTCTCCGTGGGTGGCCGGATGTAGTTCGGGCACCGAGGCGCCGGGCCCCTCCGCGCCTTCCGAGCAGACGCAAGCGCAGGTCACCGTCTCCATTGGCGCCCGGGACCTGTACGCCGAGGCCGTGAAGGGCCGGGTGTCCGCGCAGGCCTTCAGCTACGCGGACGTCGCCAGCATCCGCATCGACGTCTACGACGTCTCCTCCGGGTCCAAGGTTCCTCTCTTCAAGAACTTCGACCTCTTCACCTCCGCCGAGGCCTGGACCGGCAAGCTGCCCTTCCTTCCCAAGGCCAAGGCCCTGCTCTTCGAGGCCCGCGCGTCCAGCGCGTCCGGCGCTCCGCTCTTCTCCGGCTCGCTCAACGCCACCCTCAACCTCGACTTCCAGACCGTCACCATCCCCCTGGCCTCGTCCACCAACGGCGCCAACATCTCCATCCCCCGCATCAAGAAGATCAGCATCCCCTCCGCCTTCGCCTCCGCGCAGTCGGGCAACATCACCTTCTTCGTGGAAGCGAACGTCGGCGAAGCGCTCACCTACTCCATCGCCTCCACGCCCGCGGCAGGCAGTGGCAGCTTCTCGCCCACCACGGGCGGCATCACCCTGCTGAACACGGCGGGCGCGTTCGTCTCGCAGTACACGCCGCCCACCGTCTCCACCGAGACGACCTTCAGCCACACCGTCACGGTGACGAATCCGGCCGGACACTCCATCAGCACGACGTTCACCACGAAGGTGATGCCCCCGGAGACCAGCAGCGGCGTCATCGACACGTCCGTCGCCGTGCTCTTCAACCCCGTCATCAATGGCCTGAATGCCCAGCGCACCGGCACGGACGTGAAGTTCACGGCCACCGTCGCGGATGACACGCCCGAGGAGGCGCTGACCTACGCGTGGACCTTCACGCCGTCGGCCGGCACCACGCCGGAGCCGCTGCCTGGGTTCACCACGCAGACGAACCCCTCCACGCTCCAGCACTACGCCACCACGCTGCAGGGCGACCTGAAGCTCTCCGTCACCGACACGAACAACGGCACCACCACCCTCAACTACAAGCTCACGCCGGGCCAGTTCCCGGATGAGCCCGTGGCCCAGGGGCCGCTCGACGGCATCAACACCATCCGCGGTGGCGGTGCGCACACCTGCGCGATGCTGAATGACGGCTCGGTGCGCTGCTGGGGCCTTGGCAGCTTCGGGCAGCTGGGCTACGCGAGCAGCAACAACCTGGGTGACGCTCCGGCGCGCCTGCCGTACCTGGCAGGCCCGGTGAACCTGATTGGCAAGGCCACCAAGCTGACCACGGGCAACAACCACACCTGTGCCCTGCTGAGCACGGGCGACGTGCGCTGCTGGGGCCAGAACACCTTCGGGCAGCTGGGTTACAACAGCACGCAGAACATCGGTGACGGCGAGCCCGTCATCGACGCGGGCTATGTGAACCTGGGCGGCCCCGCCATCCGCATCGCCGCGGGCGGTGACCACACCTGCGCGGTGATGGCCACCGGCAGCGTGCGCTGCTGGGGCCGTGGCACCTACGGTCAGCTGGGCTACGGGAACAAGGAAGACATCGGTGACAACGAGCAGCCGTGGAAGGCGGGCGACGTGAACCTGGGCGGCGCCACCGCCACGGACATCACCGCCGGTGCCGCGCATACCTGCGCCCTGCTCTCCACCGGGAAGATGCTGTGCTGGGGCCGCAACAACCTGGCGCAGCTCGGTTATACGCACCTCCAGGACATCGGTGACACCGAGACTCCGGCCGGCCAGGTCGCCTTCGAGCCCGGTGGCCCCGTGGCGCAGATCAGCGCGGGTGCCTACTCCACCTGCGCACTCCAGAAGTCCGGCGGCATCATCTGCTGGGGAAGCAACGTCAACTGGCAGCTGGGGACGGGCCCGAACACCGGCAACACGTCCTACGTCCCGTGGTGCGCTGAATACGGCGGCTCGGCGTTCTGCTACTACAAGACCCTCGCGAGCCAGACGGCCGTCACCCTGGGCGTGGGGCTGACCGCCCTCCAGGTGTCGTCGGGCTCTGAGCACGTCTGCGCCCTGGTCTCCAACGGCAGCGTGCGGTGCTGGGGTGGCAACAGCCACGGCCAGCTCGGCTACAGCACCGCCGTGCCCACCAACACGGTGCTGGGCACGCCGGGTGGCGCGGTGGACCTGGACGGCGCGACGGCCTACCAGGTCAACGCCTCCTTCGGACAGCACACCTGCGCACTGCTCTCCACGGGTAAGGCGCGCTGCTGGGGCCGGGGCAACTCCGGTCAGCTCGGCTACGGCAACACCAACCATATCGGCGACAACGAGCTGCCCTTCGGCGACATCCAGCTCCTGCCCCCGACGCCGTAGTTCCTGAACACCCGCGGGCGCCCGGTACACGCCGGGCGCCCGCTTCGCTTTTTCCTTCCGTGTGAGCCATGACGAAGCCAGCCCTCGCGTTCCTCCTCCTGTGCCTCACCGTCGCGTGCACGTCGCCGACGACGGGCCCAGCCACGCCGGAGCCCACGGCTTCCGTCACCTTCACCGTCTCCACGGACAGCACCGGCGCCCAATCCCAGACGCGGCGCGCGCTGGGCTTCTCCTTCGCGGACGTGGCGCGGATCCGCATCGACGTGGAGGACGCGGCCAGCCACAGCGCGCTGTTCACGAACTTCGACCTGGTGCCCTCCCCCTCCGGGTGGTCCGGCACGATGCCGTCCCTGCCTCGCCACCGTTCCCTCACGTTCATCGCCCGGGCCTACAGCGGCGTTGATGTCCTCCTCTTCCAGGGCAGCACCACGCAGACGCTCGTCGCGGACCGGGAGAGCGTGGCCATCACGCTGGCGCCCTCCAACGACGGCGCGCCCATCACCCTGCCCCGCATCCCCCGCATCCAGATTCCCGGCGAGCTCGTCTTCGGCCAGCCCGCCACCCTCACCTTCTTCGTCGAGGCCACCTCCGGCGAAGCCCTCACGTTCACGCTCACCCCCTCCACCGGCGGCGGCTCCTTCATCCCCTCCAGCGGGACGTTCACGCTCACCGGCACCTCCGGCGCCTTCGTCTCCCGCTACCTGCCCCTCTTCGGCATCCCCAGCCCGACCGACTACACGCACTCGCTCACCGTCACGAACCCGGCGGGGCACTCGGTCAGCACCTCGTTCGTGACGCGCGTCCTTCCGGCGGACCTGTCCACGGACTCGCTGGGCACCACCGTGCGCGTGCTCTTCAACCCCGTCATCCAGGGGCTGGCCGCGTCCCGCCTCGCTGGGACCTCCGACGTCGCGTGGTCCGCCTCCGTGTCGGATGATCAGCCGTCCCGCACGCTCGACTACGCGTGGAGCTTCACCCCGGACGCCCCCGTGACGCCCGCGCCGGGCTTCACCACCCAGGCCAACCCCACCGTCCTCCAGCACTACGCCCCCTCGCTCCAGGGCCGGCTCCTCCTCCAGGTCACCGACGCCGCCGGAGCCCGCACCACCGCCTCCTACCGCCTGGGCGCGCAGCAGTTCCCAGACGCTCCCGTCCAGACCGGCGGCCCCACCGACGTCGCCCAGCTTCGCACTGGCGACAGTCACACCTGCGCGCTCCTCAACGACGGCTCCGTGCGCTGCTTCGGCAGCGGCGCGCAGGGCCGGCTTGGCTACACCGGCACCGCCAACATCGGTGACGACGAGACGCCCGCGTCGAAGGGCCCCGTGCCCCTCGCTCCCGGGGAGAAGGCCGTGCAGCTGGCCGCCGGCCTGGGCCACACCTGTGCCCTGCTCTCCACGGGCCGCGTGCGCTGCTGGGGCGCGAATGCCTTTGGACAACTGGGCCTGGGCCACCCGCGCGCCATCGGTGACGATGAGCCCATCGCCAGCGTGGGCACCGTGGACCTGGGCGGCGCCCGCGCGCTGCGCATCACGGCGGGCGCCAACCACACCTGTGCCCTGCTCACCTCCGGCCACGCGCGCTGCTGGGGCGACAACACCCACGGCCAGCTGGGCCTGGGCCACACCGACACCCTGGGCGACAACGAACCTCCGCCCACCACCGACGTCCCCGTCGGCGCCCCCGTGCAGGACCTGGTCGCGGGCGGTGACCACACCTGTGCCCTGCTCTTCTCCGGCCGCCCGCGCTGCTGGGGCGCCAACACCTATGGGCAACTGGGTTACAGCCGTGACGACGATGTCGGTGACACCGAGTTACCGTCGTCAGCCGGTGACGTGGACCTGGGCGGCACCGCCGTGCAGCTCACCCTGGGCGCGAACCACACCTGCGCCCTGCTGGACACCGGCGCCGTGCGCTGCTGGGGCGCCAACGCCTTCGGCCAGGTGGGCAATGGCAACCCGGACTACGCCACGCCCCTGACCGCGGTGGCGCTCGGGTCCGGCCTTCGCGCGGTCCAGGTCGCCGCCGGGGCCCAGCACACCTGCGCCCTGCTCGAGTCCGGCCAGCTCCAGTGCTGGGGCAACGGCGCCCGGGGACGGCTGGGCCATGCCAACACGCGCTCCCTGTCCGCGCCCGGCACGGTCTTCATCGACGTGGGCGGCGCCCCTGCCACGTCCATCACCGCGGGCGGCCAGCACACCTGCACCGTGCTCTCCACCGGCCGCGCGCTGTGCTGGGGCTTCAACACCTCGGGACAGCTGGGTTACGGCCACGTGCGCGCCATCGGCGATGACGAGGCACCCGCGCTCGCCGGGGGCATCCTCCTCGTGTCGCCCTGACACCGCTCACGGGAGGGCCTTGATGCCTGGCTGCCTGCCCTCCAGGCCCAGGCGGGTGCTTCCGGAGCAGGTTGCCGGACACCGGGGGCGATGAAGAACCTCCGTTGACGGAGGAGCTTCCTCATGGCCGACAACGACACCACGCATCCCGCACCCCAACAGCCCGCCGAGGATTTCTACGGCCGTCCCACGGATCCGCGACAAGGCGGCGACGAGGAGGATGCCGAGCGCAAGGCCCGCCGTGAGCGGACCGAGGCCGACGAGAAGGGCATCCGCCCCCGCACCGAGGCGGACGTGGACGACGCCGACGACCGCGACCTGCGCCTCCGCGACGCCAGCGGCCTGCATCCGTACGACCCGCGCGAGCGCGCGCCAGGGGCCTCGTTGGACGACATGCCGGATGGCGACGGGCCCCGCAGCGACGCGGGCACCAACCCGGTGTCCGACGTGTACCGCTACGGCCACCCGGACCGCATGCCGGACCGCGAGCGCTGAGGGCCTTCCGCCGCCTGAAAACACCACGGGCCAGGACCCGGGCTTCCCGCCCTGGCCTGGCCCTTCGTCACGTCCGGAGTCCGGCGTTGTCCGCGGCGCTCAGCCCACGCGGCGCGGGGCGTGGTCCAGGCGGTGGGCGTCCACCCACGCGTCCGCCTGCGCCATCGTGTCCACGAAGACCGTGTCGAAGCTGGCCGCGTGGCCCGTGAGCAGCATGGCCACGGACATCGCCTTGCCCACCACCCGCTGCGTCAGGTCCGAGCCCACGTACACCACCGAGCGCATCCACTCCGCGCGCACGTTGTTGGCCAGGTACTTGCGGGACTCGGCCGGCAGCTCCGACCCGGGCACCTCCGCCACCAGGTAGAACGGCCCCTGCGCCGCCATCTCCTCGTAGACCCGCAGCACCCACTTCGCGTCCTGCAATCCCACGACGCCCGTGTACTTCGTGTGCAACACGTCCGGCGCCGTCATGCGGATCCGATGCGCGCCACACGTCCACTCGCGAATCTGTTGCTCCATGCGGTCCTCCCCCCGGCTGCTGGAACGAACCCTACGCCTGACCCCGCTACCCCAGGGAAGCGCCCCGGCGTAAACCTGCCCTTTGGGACGGGCTCCGCGTGTCCATTGGATGTCAGACCCCCTCTGTACTGTGTACCCATTCCGACAGCCTTCCAGAGGGGGAAATCATGACGGAAACCCGTGAACTGCCGCGTGTCTCGGTGAACAAGCTGGGCGAGTACCTGGTCGCCACGCCCGCCCGCCGCAAGCGCATCATCCACGACCAGAAGCACCCGCCGGATGCCCAGTACCTGCGCTATCCGGAGGCGTCCCAGGCCATCACGGACTTCCTCTGCCGGGGCCTGGACCTCAACGTGCTCCGGGAGTCCCAGCGCCGGTTCGCCTGCGCGGTGCCGCAGACGGAGTTCGAGGCGCAGCGCATGCAGCTGTGCTCGGAAGCGCTGGAGCGCTTCGCGGACCTGGTGCCCTGGCTGGATTTGGACGACGCCATCATCAGCGCGGTGGGCGCGGAGCCGCCCGTGCTGGAGATGGCCGGCGTCACCATCAGCGTGCGCCCGGAGGTGGTGGTGCAGCGGCTGGACAAGCAGGGCAACCCGCGCGTGGGGTTGATGAAGCTCTACTTCTCCAAGACGCACCCGTTGGATGAACGGAGCGGTCAGTACATCGGCACGCTGTTGCAGCGCTTCGCGGAACAGCACCTGTGCCGGCTGGGCCCGGCGGACCACCGGCTGATGACCGTGGTGGACGTGTTCGCGGGCTCGCTGTTCGTCGCGCCGCGCGCGCACATCCGCCGGCTGGGGGACGTGGTGCTCGCGTGCGAGGAGATCGCCGAGCGCTGGGCCGTCCACTGACGGGGGCCGGACGCCGGCCCGCGCTTCAGCCCGGAGCCGCTTCCCGACGGCGCCGGTGGGCTTCCAGCCACGCGCGGGCCTGGGCCTCCGAGTCCATGAACTCCGCCTCCAGCTTCGTGTCGCGGATGAAGTTGAGCGCCACCACGAGCGCGCGCAGCACCTCGCGATGCGTGCGCTTGGCGCCGAAGAAGACGGCCGCGCGGAACCACGTGGTGCTCACGTGTTCAGCCAGGTACTTGCGCGGCGCGACGGACAGCCCCTCGGAGCTGCTCAGGTCCACGACAAGGTACAGGGGCTTCTCCGGGCTCGCCCCCAGCTCGCGGAACACGTCCACCAGCGCCCGCACGTCCGTCTCTGAAAACGCTCCCCGGACCTTGATCCAGAGGATGTCGGAGGCCTCCAGCGAGACACGCTGTGTCCCGAAGACCCACTCCCGCAGCACCGCCATGCCCTCTCCCACGCAGAGGGCCTCAGGGTACCCAGAATCCGGGGGGCGTCACCAGTCCGTGACCCCTTCTTTCCAGGGGTTGGGCGCGTGACAACCCGGCGGGTCGGGTCCGGGGCACACCGCGTGTGTCACGCCAAGGTCAGCGCGGACAGGGCCCCCCTCCGGGGTCCGGACGGAAAGCCGCTATGCTCCGGGGGTGGGCGGCCAGGCGGACGGCCGCTCCAGGGCGCATCTCCGGCCGGTTGTCGGGACGCGCTTCCTTGCTCACTGTGAAGGGTCGCGCTGCTGGCGCGGAGGATGGGAGCCTGGTGCTGGAGTCCTTGTGGAGCAGACGCGCCGTGCTCGTGTCGGGCAAGGGCGGCGTGGGCAAGACGACGCTCTCCGCAGCGCTGGCGGTGGCAGCGGCGCGCGCGGGCCGGCCGGTGCTGCTGGCGGAGCTGTCCCCGGACGAGGGCGGCCCGTCCACGCTCGCGAGCCTGGTGGGCGTGAAGGAGGCCGGGGCCCGCGTGGTGCCAGCGGGACAGAACCTGTCCTTCGTGCGCCTGTCGGCCCAGGAGGGACACCGGCTGTTCCTGGAGGAGACGCTGCCCGTGAAGTGGCTGGCGGAGGCCGCGCTGCGCTCGAGGGCGCTGCGGCGCTTCCTGGAGGCAGGCCCCGCGCTGAAGGAGATGGGGCTGATGTTCCAGCTCCTCTCGCTCGTGCGCCGCACGCACTCCGACGGCCAGCGGGTGCACCCGCTCACGGTGGTGGACCTGCCCGCCACGGGCCATGCGCTGGCGCTGGCGACGCTGCCCCGCAGCATCCTGTCCCTGATGCCGGGCGGGCCGGTGGGCCGCGCGGTTCGCGAGGGGCTGGACCTGCTCCAGGACCCGGCACGCACGGGCGTGGTGGTCACCACCCTGCCGGAGCCCCTGCCGGTGAGCGAGACGCTGGCGCTGGTGGGCGAGCTGAAGGACGTGGGCCTGCCCCTGTCCGCCGCGGTGCTCAACCGCATGCCGGAGGACCCCTTCACGCCGGAGTCGCGCGCGGCGCTGGAGCGGCTGTTGGAGACGCACGGGCCGCACCAGGGGCAGCGGGCGCTGGAGCGGCTGGAGCGCGCGAGGGAAGCGCGGCAGCGGCTGGCGGCGGGCCTGTCCGTGCCACACTGGGGCATGCCGGAGCTGGCGCTGACGGGCATGGCGCTGGTGGAGCGGTTGGCGGAGCTGCTGGAGTCCACACTCGAAGGGGCCGCGTCCCGCGGCGGCCGGGAGGCCACGCCATGAACCTGGACGGACTGCTGCGCGACAAGCGGATCATCGTGCTGTGCGGCGCGGGTGGCGTGGGCAAGACGACCACGGCGGCGGCGCTGGGCGTGGCCGCGGCCCGGGCGGGGCGCAAGGTGCTGGTGCTCACCATCGACCCGGCGCGGCGGCTGGCGGAGGCCATGGGGCTGAAGGAGAACGGCGCGGAGCCCACCACCGTGCCCCCGGAGCGCCTGTACGCGGACGGCCCGCGCGGCGAGGGCCGGCTGGACGTGTGGATGCTGGAGCCGCGCATCGTCTTCGAGCGCATGGTGCGCCGGCTGTCCGCCACGGAGAGCGCCGCGCGCGCCATCCTGGAGCACCGCCTGTACCGCTTCCTGTCGGAGCTGGTCGCGGGCGTGCAGGAGTACGCCGCCGCGGAGGCGCTGGACACCTTCCTCGCGGAGGGCCACTACGACCTCATCCTCCTGGACACCCCGCCCAGCCGCCATGCGCTGGACTTCCTGGAGGCCCCAGGCCGGCTGTCGCGCTTCCTGGATGACCGGGTCATCTCCCTCTTCGGTCCGGATTCGGGCCGCCCGGGCCGGCTGTGGCAGGGCGCGCAGGCGCTGGTGGGCAAGGTGCTGGACGGCATCTTCGGCGGCGGCTTCACGCAGGAGATGCGCTCCTTCGTCGGCGCCTTCGGAGGCCTGTTCGCCGGCATCCGCCTGCACGCGGACCGGCTGCGGGAGCACCTGTCGTCGAAGGACGCGGCGTTCCTGCTCGTCACGTCACCGGAGGCCGCCGCGCTGCGTGAGGCCGCGTTCTTCCAGGAGGCGCTCCAGGCGAAGGGGTTGCCCTTCGCGGGCTACGTGCTCAACCGCAGCTGGGCGCGCGAGGACGGCCTGGCCCCGGCCGCCGACCTGAAGCCGCACGCGAGCAACGCCGCGGACACGGACGCCGTCATTGGGCTGGAGCGGCTGGCGGGCGTGGAGGACGCGCGCGCGAAGGCCCACCGCTCGCTGCTGGCCCGGCTGGCAGAAGGGCTGCCCCGGGGCGCGCTGGCCATCGCCGCGCCGGACGCGGGCGCGGACCTGGAGGACTTCCGGGGACTGGTGCACCTGGGCGACGCGCTCACCGTCGCCTGACGTCCCGCGAGGGTTGCCTCGCGCGTCAGAGCGGACGGGCGAGCGGCGCCGCACCTGCACGGCTGGAGCTTTGCGCGTCCGGGCCCGCTTCCCATGTTCGCAAGTCGAGGAGGCTTGCGACGCACATGGGCACCAAGGACTACAACAACGGAAACGGCAGGCATGACCTGGGGCGCGCGGACATCTCCACGCCTCCCACCGACGCGATGGCCACGCACCGCTCGCCGGACGTGGCACCGCCGGGCTCGCGCGAGCGCTCGGAGTCCGACGTGAGCGGTTGGACCCCCGGGCGCGACGAGGCGCCCGCCAACCGCCAGGGGCGCTTCCACCGCGCCGCCGCGTGGCGTCTGGCCCGGGTGCGCACGGACATGGACGACACCGGCACCTGGAAGGCGGACCGCGAGGGGGAGCGCGACGGCGGCACCGCCGGGCCCTATGGCCGCGATGACCGGGACCCGCGCTACGCCAACGGCGCCGGCCCCGTGCGCACCCAGGGCGAGGACACCGTCCAGGAGATGCCCGAACAGCGCGCCAGCTTCCGCGAGTGGGACCGCACGGGCTACGGCGGCCCGGAGCCCCTCCTGCGCCACCGCACCGCCCGTCCCGCGTCACGCGAGGACGCACGCCTGCGCGAGCGGCTGGCCCCGCAGCGGGAGGAGTCCTTCCCGTTGGACCCGCGGCTCCGGGAGTCCCGCGACGCGTCCGGCACGTCCCGCCGGTGGAAGCGCGAGCCGCTCACCGCCCGCGACATCATGACCCGCCAGGTGCGCACCGCCCGCCGCGACAGCACCCTGCGCGAGGTGGCGCAGCTGATGCGCGACGAGGACTGCGGCGTGGTGCCCATCGTGGACGCGGAAGGGCGGCTCCTGGGGCTCGTCACGGACCGCGACCTCGCGCTGCGCGCCTTCACCGGCCAGCGCGCCGTGGACGGCCTGCGCGCGGCGGACGTGATGACGGAGGAGGTGGAGGCGGTGCTGCCAGAGGAGGACCTGCACGGCGTCATCGAGCTGATGGGCCGCCGTCAGGTGCGCCGCGTCCCCGTGGTGGAGCCCGACGACCGGCTCGTGGGCATCATCGCGCTGGGGGACGTGGCCAGCCGCGCGGACCAGGACGAGGAGCTCCAGGAGGCGCTGGAGCGCATCTCCTCGCGGCGCTCGTTCTGGAGCCGGCTGCGCTGAAGAAAGACGCGTGGAGACGGGAGGCGCGGCAGGGCCTCCCGTCGTCCCTTCGCGGCTTCAGGCGATGGTGACGACCACGCCGGTCGCGTCCGCCGTCGCGGTGAACGTCTTGAGGTTCACCGTCGCCGCGCCTCCGGGCTCGACCACGCCCGTCTTGCTGAACGTGGACGCGTGGCACGGGCAGAGCAGCTCGTTGATGCTCGACTCGAAGCCCACCTCGCAGCCCTGGTGGGTGCAGACGGAGTCCACCGCGGAGTAGGTGCCGTCCTCCAGCTTGAAGACGAAGATGGTCTTGCCGTAGCCGGTGGGGTTGCCGCTCACCATGCCGCCCGCGTTCTGCAGGTCCGGGAACTCGGCGAACGTGAGCGTCACCTTGCCGTCAATCACCGACGGGAAGTTGTCGCTGCCAGCCTTGAGGTTGATGCTCAGCACCTGCGTGCCCGCGTTGTACGTGGCCACGTACGTCTTGAGCGCCACCGTGGCGGGCTCCTGCGTCACCTTGCCCGTCGCCACGTCGAACTTCGACAGGTGGCAGGGGCACACGGCCTCCGTCCCATCGAAGCCCATGGGGCAGCCCACGTGGGTGCACGTGGCGGACAGCACCGCGTAGGTGTCCGCGGACGGGTGCACCACCAGCAGGTTCTCCTGCCCGGAGCCCCCCGGGAAGCGCAGCGTCACCGACCCGCCCGTGCGGGACAGGTCCGGGTAGCGCGGCACCACCAGCGCCACGAGGCCGTCCGCGCCGGGCGCGGGAACGTCCAGCACCGGCGAGGGGTCGATGTTGGGCGCGCACGCGGGCGGCAGGCCCGCGACCACCACGCCCGTGCCCAACAGCTTCTTGAAGAAGTCGCGACGCGACGAGCTCACGTGCCCTCCGAGAAGACGAGGTGCGGCTCCAGCACCAGCTCGTCTTCCACCTTCACGAGCAGCAGCGTGGGCCGTTCGATGTTGTAGCCCTCCAGGCTGATCTTGAAGGACCCGTCCGCCGTCACCTGCTTCGCGGAGTCGAACTTCACCGTCATGGGGATCTCCACGTCCTTCGTCACGCCGTGGAAGGTGAGCTTGCCCTTGAGGGTCACGGGCACGCTGGCGGGGAACGTGGTGGGCGTCTTCACGCCGGTGCCCACGGCCTTCACCTCCACCAGCGGGAACTTCGCGGCCTCCGTGACCTCCAGCATGTGCGTGTCGCGGTTGGAGTTCTGCGAGTCGAAGTCCTTCACCTGCGCGCGCACGGCCACCTGGAGCGTGCCGTCCGGCTTCAGCACGGCCTTGCCCTCGCTGGGGGCGGCCTTGCCGGACACGGTGTGCATCTTGTGGATGAGCTTGTAGGTGAGCGAGCTGGCGTCCTTCTTCACCGAGTACATCTTCGCGTTCTGCGCGGCGGCGGGCAGCGCGAGCAGCAGGGCAGCGGACAGAACGAGTCGTCGAGCAATCACGGCGTCCTCCAGAGGGGATACGTCTTGCCTCCGCACAACGGCCGGCGCGCGGAGACATTCACGACAGGGGGTCACGTCAGAAGGTGAGCGTCACGATGCCCGCGGCGACGCAGCCCAACGTGGCATAGCCCACCACCTGGTGCGCGGTGGCGTACTTCGGCTCCGTGATTTCGCCGTAGCTGTGGGTGGCCAGGATGCCCAGCACCGCCTGGGCAATCATCCCGGCGGTGGCCAGGCTCATGAAGATCTTGTGGAACGTCACGGTGTCCCACTGGAACTCACGCTCCACGGGGTCCGGCGCCAGCAGGCCCAGCGTGCCCACCGTGGCGAACAGCAGCGACGTGCCGATGACGACGCCCCGGTGCCACGCGAGCAGCGACCGGTCATCCCCGCCGCCCGTGAACGAGCGGCTGAACTGGATCTGCCCCAGCACGGTGGCCGCGGTGAGGCCGCCCGCCATGGCCAGGCCCAGGCCCTGGTGCAGCTTGAGCATGGTGCGGCGCGTCTCCAGGTCCTTCTGGAGGTTGGGGTCCAGCAGGCCCGCGGAGGCCTCCGCCTCCGGCGTGAGCAGGTCGAAGTCCAGGCTGGGCTCGGACGACGGGGTGGCGCCGGAGTCCTGCGTCGCGGGGGCGCTCGGCTCCTGCGTGGCGGACACCGGCGGCGTGACGTCCGGCGTCACCGGCTGCGGGGCGGCGGGGGCGGTCTCCTGCGCCTG
>NZ_RAWK01000026.1 GCF_003612165.1 Corallococcus aberystwythensis
CCGGTGGGCGGGCCCGAGGGGTTCACCGCCTGAGCCCCGTTGGGCGGAATCGCCGGGCCCGGCGTGCCTTGCGCGCCGTTGGACGGAGCCGTGCCGGCCGGAAGCGGTGAGCCCGCGGGGGCGCCGCCCGGAGCGTTCGCGGCCTGCGTGCCGGGGCCCTGGACGCTCGGCGCCACCGGTGTCTCCTGCGGCGTCTCGGGGGTGTTCGCGTTCGTCCGGGACAGCTGCCAGCCGCCCAGTCCCAGCGCGAGCGCCACGCCCGCGCCGATGCCCACGCGGAGGCCGCGCCTGCGCCACGTGCGCCGCCGCTGCTGGCGCTGGATGCCCTTGAGCAACCCGAGCGCCCGCTCGTTCGTCGCGTCCAGCGCCAGCACATGGTTGAGACATGCCAGAGCGCGCGGCGTCCGCTTCTCCGCGAGCTGCCGCTCCCCGCGCTCCAGCAGCGCCGCGACGATGCGCTGGCGCGCGAGCCGCTGGTACGACGGCGGGTCCGCGAAGAAGGAGATCAGCTCCTCGCCCACGCGGGAGAACCCCAGCCCCGCGAGCGCATCCGCCAGCGCGTCGCGCAGCTTCCCCGCGTTGGGGTAGCGCCGCGCGGGGTCGCGCTGGAGGCACGTCGCGCAGATCTCCGCCAGCTCGTCCGACAGCGTGGGCACACGGCGGCGCGGGTCTTCATAGGCGCCATCCAGGATGCGCTTGAGCGTCGCCGTGGTGTTCGACGCGGTGAAGGGCAGCCGGCCCGTCATCAGCGCGTAGAACATGATCCCCAGGCTGAAGACGTCCGCCTCAGGCCCGGCCTCCAGCCCCTCGATGATCTCCGGCGACATGTGCGCGGGCGAACCCACCAGCGCGCCCGTCACCGTCATCCGGTCCTCGATGTCCAAGAGCCGCGCGATGCCGAAGTCCATGAGCTTGAGGACCCCGTCCTCGCGCACCATGACGTTCTCCGGCTTCAGGTCGCGGTGGATGACGCCCGCCTCGTGCGCGTGCGCCAGCGCCGCCGCCAGCTCGTGGATGATCATCGCCGCCAGCTCCGGCGGCTCCAGCGGGCCTTCATCCAGGTACGTCTTGAGCGTCCGGCCGCGGATGTACTCCGTGACGATGAAGGCGTCGTGCGCCTCCGCCGAGGAGAAGTCGAACACCTCCAGGATGTTGGGGTGGTGCAGCTTCGCCACCGCGCGGGCCTCGCGCGCGAGCCGGCGGCGCGACTCGTCCTTGCCGGCCAGGTGCGGGTGCAGCACCTTCACCGCGACCTCGCGATCCAGGGCCGTGTCCAGGCCCTTGTACACGACGCTCATGCCCCCGGAGCCCAGCTCCTCCAGGATGCGATAGCGACCGATATGGCGGCCGACGAGCGTCATGGCGTGAGCGCGCGCACTCCCCTCAGTCCCCGAACCCGATGCCCATGCTCCGCGCGAACCGCACCAGGTCCCCCTGGACGTCCACGCGTCGCTCCTTGCGAGACTCGCTCAACGGCACGGCGACGACGTCGTTGTTCCGCAGCGCCACCATGTGCCCCCACTGGCCATCCCGCACCAGGTCCAGCACCTTGCACCCGTAGCGCGTGGCCAGCACCCGGTCCGCCGCGCTGGGGCTGCCGCCGCGCTGCAGGTGGCCCAGCACCGTCACGCGGATCTCCGCTTCGATGTGGCTCGCCAGCAGGTCCGCGCACACCTTGCCGGAGCCGCCCAGCCGCACCACGCCGCGGCCCGGGATGTCCGCGGCCTCCGCCAGCACGGACAGCGCGCCGCCCTCCGGATACGCGCCTTCGGAGATGGCGATGATGGAGAAGCTGCGCCGCCGCGTGGCCCGGCGCTTCAGCGTCTCCAGCATGGACTCCACGCGGTACGGAATCTCCGGGATGAGGATGAGGTCCGCGCCGCCCGCGATGGCGCTCTCCAGCGTGAGGAACCCCGCGTGGCGGCCCATGATCTCCACCACCATCACGCGGTCATGCGCCTCCGCCGTGGAGTGCAGCCGGTCCAGCGCCTCCGTGACGATGAGCCGCGCGGTGTCGAACCCGAACGTCTGGTCCGTGCCGGACAAGTCATTGTCGATGGTCTTCGGGCACCCGACGACCTTCAGCCCCTTGTCCGCCAGCTGGTGCGCGATGGACAGCGTGCCGTCCCCACCAACGGCCACCAGCCCGTCCAGCCGCAGCTCCTCGCAGCGGCGCAGGACCTGATCCGACACGTCCTTCTCCACCCAGCCTTCGCCCTCACGCACCGGGTAGCGGAACGGGTTCGCCTTGTTGGACGTGCCCAGGATGGTGCCGCCCTTGGGCAGGATGCCGCGCGTGTCCTCCACACCGAGCGGGCGGACGAGCTCCGGCTCCAACAGCCCCATGTAGCCGTTCTCGATGCCCACGAACGAATGGCCGAACTCGTGCACACCCCGGCGAACGAGGCCACGGATGAGCGCGTTGAGTCCCGGGCAATCACCACCACCGGTGAGGACGCCGAGTCGAAGAGGTCTGGCCATAGGAGCGAAGGAAGTCGGACGCGGGTGTCAGTGGGAGCAGGCGACACTATGACAGCAACGTCGGTGCGGATTGTAGGTGCCACCCCAGGGGGGCGCAACGCACGAATCAGCTGTCACGTCGGATCCGCGCTCGCAAGGACGCGGGGGCCGCCCCTCAGTCGCGCTTGAGGCGACGCCGGGAGGCCAGCCGGTCCAGGAGGGCCTGGAGCCGGTCCTCCTTCTGCGCGGGAAGGGCCCGGTCCTGGGGGGACTGCACGGGCATCTCGCGGGCCATCCGGTACAGCTCCGCCAGCCGCTCCAGCACCAGCTCGTTGCCGGGGCGCTCCTGCAAGGCCCGGCGGTAGGCGGCGGCGGCACCCACATAGTCACCCAGCGTGAAGAGGCGCTCGCCCTCCTGCATGGGGGACGCGGGGCCCAACGGAAGGCGCTGGGGCTCCCGCACGCGGTTCTTCAGGAGCTTAAGTTCCTCCGGCTGGAGGCTGTCGCGCAGGTGGGCCAGCTTGACGGCCAGGGCCTCCTCGCGTGGAAAGGCAGCGAGCAGGTGCTCGAAGAGCTCGAAGGCTTCCGCCAGTTCGCCCCGGCGCAGGGCGCGGTCGGCACGTGCTTCCATGTCGGCCCGGACGGCAGGAGTCATCTCGCGCGTGAGAGTAACTGGAGCCCGCCCGGGATGTCACATGCGGAAAAGCCGGCGCTCGGCGGGCCGCAAGGCCTCAGGCAGGCGTGGCGGCCGACTCCGGCATCACGGCCCGCTCCGCGCCGCGGGGGCTGCGCCGCCAGTGGCGGAAGAGCCACGCGGCCACCAGCCCGTTGAGCACGAGCCCGAAGACGCCCTCGCCATTGAAGACCCAGACCTGACCGCCGAAGAGCCCCGGCCGGCCGCTGTAGACGCTGCCGAAGAAGAGCGGGTTGATGAGGTTCCAGCTGATGTGGAAGAGGGCGGGCGGCCAGATGGAGCGCGACGCCATGTAGAGCTGCGCGAACACCACCGCGGCCACGGCGATGGACAGCAGGAACGTCACGTTCTGCGCCACGTGCCCGCGCTGCGTGGAGGAGAAGATGAGCGGCAGGTGGAAGGCGGCCCACACCGGCATGGTGATGGCCGCGGCCAGGGCTGGCCGGTGCATCCACCAGCGCACCAGCGTCCCGCGCCAGCCCACCTCTTCACCCAGCTCGCTGGGGACGCCGAAGCCGACGACGGGCCACCACACCAGCGCCGCCAGGCCGTAGCGCAGCCAGCGCCAGCGCTCGGGCAGCTTCGCGCCCAGCTTCTCCACCCAGCGCCAGCGCACGGACGCCGCGGCCAGCCACCACGTCACCGTCAGCGTCCAGAACAGGAGGATCATCACCGGCACCGTCGCCACGCCCGTCACCCCGAACGGACCCTTGAGCAGCTCCGGCTGGTACTGGATGAAGGCCGCGTCCCCGGTCGCGAACCGCACCGCGTAGGCCAGCGGCGCGATGACGGCGGCGTACGCCAGCGGCAGCGCCAGCCCCAGGAACCACCACTTCCAGCCGGGGAAGGCGAAGCCCACCGCGGACGGGGGCTCGCGGCGGAAGAACCACGAGCACGCGAGGCCCACGATGCCCGGGACGCACATCATCCACCGCATCAGCGACGGAGACTTCTCTCCGCCCGCGATGAACAGCACCGCCATCGTCCAGCTCACCGCGAGCGTCACCGCGATGAACGTGAGGGTTTCTTTCCGGGGATTCCTCATGTTCCGGAGCATACCGGTTGGACTCGCCCCGTCGAGCCCAACCTGTTCAGCCCTTGAGGTGCACCTGCTGCGCGCCCTGGAGCCGTTCAGCCTGCATGCCGCGCTCACGGGCGGTGGCGAGCAGCAAGTCTGACTCCTTCATGCGGGGCGTCTCCGGCGTGGCGGCGGGCCCGATGATGTGCTCCATCCAGGGCTCCAGGCCCATGGCGTAGTTGAAGAGCCGCTTCGCGCCCACGAGCTCCAGCAGGCGCAGGCCTTCGGTGGAGTTGCTGCCGCGGCAGCGGCGGTTCTTCTCCAGCTTGCGGTCGCGCTTCTTGGGGAAGAAGCCCTCCAGCATCCACGTGTGCGGCGCGCCCACGATCTCCGTGTTCATGAAGACCGTGTGCAGATCGCCCACCGTGCTGCGCAGGTCGCGGTACGTCGTCTCGTCCACGCACATGGAGTCGGCGGCGAAGAACAGGCGCTCCTCGCCGGTGCGGATGATCCACGCCGTCTTGGCGTGGGCCACGTCGCCGTGCTCGCCCATGAACGGCGCGGCGATGATCTCCCCGTCCGGGATGGGCAGGGACTCGTAGAAGTAGGGCTCCAGCACGTTCTTGAAGCCGAGCGCCTTGCCCAACAGCCGGGGCGAGTAGTCACCCGCCAGGGCGCCGCTGGCGCGCGGCACCATCAGCGTGCCCACGCGGTGGCGCAGGCGCAGCAGCGTTTCGATGTCCAGGTGGTCCGGGTGGCTGTGGGTGATGACCACGTAGTCGATGTGGCGGGGCAGGTCCGCGAAGGACATGCGCGCCAGCGGCCCCATCTTCTCCGGCCGCACGGGCACCACCGCGTCGATGAGGATGGACGTGCCCTTCCACTCCACCAGCACGCACGCGTGGCCCACGTAGCGGATGCGCACCCCCGGTCCGTTCCAGGTTTCAGGAAGGGTCTGCGGCGTCTCCGTGAGCAGGGGCATCAGGTCCGCGTCGGACTTCACCGCGTCGCCCAGCACGTCGCGGATCCACTCCAGCGGCTTGGGCTCCACGTCCAGGCTGAACAGCTTGTCCAGGCGCTCGTCGTGGAACGGCACCTTCCAGTCCAGCTGCCCCGCCTCCATCAGGCGCGGCGTGGTGAGCAGCGAGTCGCGCTCCGCGTCCGCCTTCAGCCGGCGAAGCCGCAGCGACTGGAGCTCCGTCTTGTGGTGACGGCCCCGGTACAGCAGGCCTTCGTGCACGCGCATGGACGGGCGGTTCACGTAGTCGTACACCAGCTCCACCACGCCCTTGAGCGGCTCCGGCAGCCGCGCGTACAGCGGCTCCAGGGACTGACCCTTGGCCTCCGCCAGCAGCAGCGTCTGGAACTCGTCGAACGCCTCCGCCAGCTTGATGTTGTCCTCCTGCGCGGTGGTCATCCGCTGCATGAGCGCCCGCACCTCGTCCGCGCGCTCCGGCGCGATGCCCACGAACGAGCTGCCACTCAGCTCCGGATCCTTCGCCGCCTTCGCGTGGAAGTCCGGCGTCTGGAGGTACGCCTTCAGCAGCGGCAGCAGGTACGCCTGCAGGTGCAGGCTCGCGGGCATCGGCGCCACCGTCATCCACCAGGCCTGGAAGTCCTGGACGAGCGGCTCAACGAGGGTGGCGTCCGCGAGGCGATAGAGGGGAGCGGTCATGGGAGTACGTGCAATCGGGGAAGCACCCACACCCGGACAGAACCCCAAGCGGTTCCGAGGATGGAACTCGCGGAGTCAAGGCAGGACGGGGCGCGTGCTGAAGACCAGGAAGCAGAGCTGACAGGCGAATCTGAGCGATTCGAGCAATTTGTTCAAGTTCAGTAGAACCCAGCCCTAGTGGTATTCTCGTATCCAGCTCTGTTCCCCCGGAAACACCGCAAGGGCTCCTGTGCCACGCACGTTGTGAGTGCGCGTCGCACAGGAAGTCGGCCCACTGAAGCCCTTGTCGTGCGCACCGGCCTTCCCGAATGGGTTCTTCCTTGTCCCGTACCCCTGAACTGACGCCCTCTCATTCCACTCTCGTCGAAATCTTGCGGAGCCGGGCCGAGTCGCGGTCCGAACAGCCGCTGTACACCTTCCTGGATGACGCGGGTCAGGAAGACGGGACGCTGAGCTACGCGGGGCTGGACGCACGCGCGCGGCGGATCGCGGTGGCGCTGCGGGCGGTGGCGAAGCCGGGCGAGCGCGTGATGCTGCTGTATCCACCCGGCCTGGAGTACGTGGCGGGGTTCTTCGGGTGCCTCTACGCGGGGCTCATCGCGGTGCCGGCGTACCCGCCGGATCCGATGCGGCTGGAGCGGACGCTGCCGCGCCTGCGGGCGATCATCCAGGACGCGAACGCGACGGTGGTGCTCACCACGTCCGGCATCCTGTCCATGACGGAGTTCGTCTTCGAGCAGGCGCCGGACCTGCGCTCCCTGCACTGGATGGCGACGGACGAGCTTCCCGCGGGTGGGGAGGCGGACTGGACGCCGCCGGCCGTGGACGCCTCGACGCTGGCGTTCCTCCAGTACACGTCCGGGTCCACGGGTTCGCCCAAGGGCGTGATGCTGAGCCACGGCAATCTGGCGCACAACCTGGCGCTGATCACCGACGCGTTCGAGCTGGGCGCCAACAGCTCGGCCGTCATCTGGCTGCCGCCGTACCACGACATGGGGCTCATCGGCGGCATCCTCACGCCGCTGTACGCGACGTTCCACGCGGCGCTGATGTCGCCGCTGACGATGCTCAAGAACCCGCGCGTGTGGCTGGAGGCCATCACCCGCTACAAGGCCACGATCAGCGGCGGGCCGAACTTCGCGTTCGACCTGTGCGTGCGGCGCATCCCGGCGGAGGAGCGGCAGGCGTTGGACCTGAGCTCCTGGCGCGTGGCGTTCACCGGCGCGGAGCCCGTCCGTCCGGCGACGCTGGATCGCTTCGAGCAGGCCTTCGGGCCGCACGGCTTCAAGCGTGAGTTCTTCTTCCCGTGCTACGGCCTGGCGGAGGCGACGCTGCTGGTGTCGGGCGGGCGCGTGGAGGCGCCGCCGGTGCGCTGCGTGCTGGATGCTCCGGCCCTGGAGCAGCGCCGGGCGGTGCTGGTGGACGCGGCGAAGCCGGAGGCGCGCGTCCTGGTGGGCTGCGGCGATGAGCGCCCCGGACACCCCGTGGTCATCGTGGATCCCCAGACGCGCGAGGCGTGCGCGCCCGGTGGCGTGGGGGAGATCTGGGTGCGCGGCCCCAGCGTGGCGCTGGGCTACTGGAACAAGCCGGAGGCGACGGCGGAGGCGTTCCAGGCGCGCGTGAAGGGCACGGACGAAGGCCCGTTCCTGCGCACCGGGGACCTGGGCTTCATGCGGGACGGCGAGCTGTACGTCACCGGCCGGGCCAAGGACCTGATCATCATCCGGGGCCGCAACCACTACCCGCAGGACATCGAGCAGACGGTGGAGGAGAGCCACCCCGCGCTGCGCGCTGGCAGCGTGGCGGCGGTGTCGCTGGAGGTGGCGGGCGAGGAGCGCTTGGTGGTGGTGCAGGAGATCGACCTGCGCAAGGCGGGCAACCTGCGCAAGCAGGTGGACATGGCGGAGGCGGCGGTGAAGGAGATCCGCCAGCGCGTCGCCGAGCGTCACGAGGTGCAGGTGCACGCCGTGGCGCTGATCGAGCCCGGCAGCATCCCGAAGACCTCCAGCGGGAAGATCCAGCGGCACGCGTGCAAGGCGGGGTTCCTCGCGGACGAGCTGCGCACGGTGCTGGTGTGGCGCGAGCCGGGGTTCGAGGAGCCCGAGGAGACGGAAGAGTCGCCGGAGCCCGCCGCGGCGCCGGTCCGTGAGGACGTGCCGGAGGCCGCGCGGGCCACGCTGACGTGGCTGGTGGAGCGCGTGGCGGAGCAGCTGAAGGTTCCGGCGAAGACGGTGGACGTGCGTGAGCCCATCACGCGGTACGGCCTGGATTCGCTGAGCGCGGTGGAGCTGGCGCACACGGTGGAGAAGGGGCTGGGGACCGCGCTGCCCATGGAGCTGCTGCTCCAGGGGCCGAGCCTGGTGGAGCTGGCCCAGCGCATCACGGCGTCGAAGCAGGAGCCGAAGGCGGCGGTGCTCGCGCCGCGTCCGCGAGGGGCCACGCAGCCGCTGTCGTTCGCGCAGCAGCGCCTGTGGTTCCTGGACCGGCTGGAGCAGGGCAGCGCGCTCTACAGCATCCCGGGCGCGGTGCGGCTGGACGGCGCGCTGGACGCGGAGGCGATGCGGCGGAGCCTGGAGGAGATCGTCCGCCGGCACGAGTCGCTGCGCACGACGTTCCGCGAGGAGAACGGCGAGGCGGTGCAGCTCATCCACCCGGCGAAGGCCTTCGAGCTGCCGGTGGTGGACCTGACGGGCTTCGAGGATTCATCGCGCGAGGCGGAAGCGCGGCGGTGCGCCGACGAAGAGGCCGTGCGCCCGTTCGACCTGGGCACGGGCCCGCTGGTGCGCGCGCGGCTGCTGAAGCTGGGTGAAGCGAAGCACGTGCTGCTGGTGACGATGCACCACATCGTCTCCGACGGCTGGTCCATGGGCGTGCTCGTGCGGGAGGTCGCCGCGCTCTACGACGCGTTCCGTGCGGGCCGGGGTTCTCCGCTGCCCGAGCTGCGGGTGCAGTACGCGGACTTCGCGCAGTGGCAGCGGGAGTGGTTGCTGGGCGGGGTGCTGGAGAAGCAGGTCGGCTACTGGAAGCAGCGGCTGGCCGGAGCGCCCGCCGTGCTGGAGCTGCCGACGGACTTCGCGCGTCCCGCGGCGCAGACGTACCGGGGCGCGACGGTGCCGGTGAAGGTGGGCGCGGACCTGAGCAAGGCGCTGGGCGCGCTGGCGAAGCAGGAAGGCGTCACGCCGTACATGCTGCTGCTCGCGGCGTTCCAGGTTTTGCTGGGGCGCTACTCGGGGCAGGAGGACATCTCGGTCGGTTCGCCCATCACGGGCCGGACGCGCGCGGAGACGGAGCGCCTCATCGGCTTCTTCGTCAACACGCTGGTGCTGCGCACGAAGCTGGAGGGCAACCCGTCCTTCCGTGCGCTGCTGGCCCAGGTGAAGGAGACGACGCTGGGCGCGTACGCGCACCAGGACGTGCCGTTCGAGAAGCTGGTGGAACAGCTTCAGCCGCAGCGCAGCCTGAGCCACGCGCCGTTGTTCCAGGTGATGTTCGTGTTGCAGCAGGACGTGCTGCCGCACTTCCGTCTGCCGGGCGTGGAGCTGTCGCCGTACGAGGTCGAGTCGAAGACGGCGAAGTTCGACCTGACGCTCTACCTGACGGAGACGGCGGGCGGGCTGGAAGGGACGCTGGAGTACAACACGGACCTGTTCGCGGAGGCGACGGCGCGGCGGATGACGGAGCACCTGCGGGTGCTGCTGGCGTCGCTGGTCGGGAATCCGGGCGCGCGGCTGTCCGAGCTCTCATTGATGGGAGCGCAGGAGCAGCAGTCGCTGCTGAGGGACGTGTCGGGGACGGACTTCGCGGGCCCGGTTCGCGGGACGATGCAGGCCCTCTTCGAGGCGCAGGTGGCACGCACGCCGGATGCGGCGGCCGTCTACTTCGACGGTCAGGTGCTGACGTACGCGCAGCTGGATGCGCAGGCGAACCAGCTGGCGCACCACTTGCGCGGAATGGGCGTGGGCCCGGACACGCTGGTGGGCGTGAGCCTGGAGCGCACCGCACGGATGGTGGTGGCGCTGCTGGGCGTGCTGAAGGCAGGCGGCGCGTACGTGCCGCTGGATCCGGCGTACCCGCGTGAGCGCCTGGGCTGGATGCTGGAGGACGCGAAGGCCCCGGTGTTGCTGACCCAGCAGAAGCTGCTGGGCGTGCTGCCCGAGCACTCGGCGCAGGCTGTTTGCGTGGACACGGATTGGGCGCTGATCGCGCGGCAGCCGTCCACGTCTGTCGCGACGCGCACGGGCGCGGGGAATCTGGCGTACGTGCTGTACACGTCGGGTTCGACGGGCCGTCCGAAGGGCGTGGCGATTGAACAGCGCAGCGCGGTGGCGTTCCTGCACTGGGCGACGGGGGCCTTCACGCAGCAGCAGTTGGCGGGCGTGCTGGCGGCGACGTCGCTGAACTTCGACCTGTCCGTCTTCGAAGTCTTCGCGCCGCTGAGCAGCGGAGGCGCCGTCATCGTCGCGGAGAACGCGCTGGCGCTGCCGGCGTTGAAGGACGCGAGCCGGGTGACGCTGGTGAACACGGTGCCCTCCGCGATGGCGGAGTTGGTGCGCAGCCAGGGCGTGCCGTCGTCGGTGCGCACGGTGAACCTCGCGGGCGAGCCGCTGCTCAACCGGCTGGCGCAGGCGCTGTACGGCCTGAAGAGCGTGGAGGGCGTCTACAACCTCTACGGCCCGACGGAAGACACGACGTACTCAACGTACTCGCGAGTGGAGAAGGACGCTGCGCGCGAACCGACGATTGGCCGTCCGCTGACGGGCTCGCGGGCGTACGTGCTGGATGCATGGCTGCGTCCGGTGCCGCAAGGCGTGCCGGGCGAGCTGTTCATCGGCGGCGCGGGCCTTGCGCGGGGTTACCTGGCCAAACCTTCGCTGACGGCGGAGCGCTTCGTTCCGAATCCGTTCTCGGCACAGCCGGGCGCGCGGATGTACCGCACCGGTGACCGCGTGCGGTGGCTGGCGACGGGCGAGCTGGAGTACCTGGGCCGCATCGACTTCCAGGTGAAGGTGCGTGGCTTCCGCATCGAGCTGGGTGAGGTGGAGTCGGCGCTGGCCTCGCAGGCGGGCGTGCGCGAGTCGGTGGTGGTGGTGCGTGAAGATGTGCCGGGCGACAAGCGCCTGGTGGCGTATGTGGCGGGCGCGGCGCTCGACACGGCGGAGCTGCGCAAGGGGCTCAAGCAGCGGCTGCCGGAGTACATGGTGCCGTCGGCCTTCGTGGTGCTGGACGCGCTGCCGCTGACTCCGAACGGGAAGGTGGACCGCAAGGCGCTGCCGGTTCCGGAAGGCCAGCCGCAGGGCCAGTACGTGGCGCCTCGCACGGCGACCGAGGCGCAGGTGGCGGAGCTCTTCGCGCAGCTGCTGCGCGTGGAGCGCGTGGGCGCGGAGGATTCGTTCTTCGAACTGGGTGGCCACTCGCTGCTGGCAATGCAGCTGGCTTCCCGGCTGCGCGCTGCCTTCGGCATCGAAGTCCCGCTGCGTTCGCTCTTCGAGCTGAGCACGGTGGCGTCGCTCGCGGCGTTCGTTGAGGGGAAGACGCAGTCGGAAGCCGCGAACCTGCCGCCGCTGAAGCGGGTATCGCGTGAGGGCGTGTTGCCGCTGTCGTTCGCGCAGCAGCGCCTGTGGTTCCTGGACCGGCTGGAGCAGGGCAGCGCGCTCTACAACGTGCCGGGCGCGGTACGGCTGGACGGCGCGCTGGACGTGGAGGCCCTGCGGCGGACGCTCCAGGAGATCGTCGCGCGGCACGAGTCGCTGCGCACGACGTTCCGCGAGGACAACGGTCAGGTGGCGCAGATCATCCACGCCGCGGGCGGGATGGATCTGCCCGTGGTGGACCTGTCGGCCGTGGCCGAAGCGGATCGCGAGGCGGAGACCCAGCGCTGCGTCAACGAGGAGGCCGTGCGTCCGTTCGACCTGGGCGCGGGCCCGCTCTTCCGCGCGCGGTTGCTGAAGCTGGCGGATGCGAAGCACGTCCTGCTGGTGACGATGCACCACATCGTCTCCGACGGCTGGTCCATGGGTGTGCTCGTGCGCGAGATGGGCGCGCTCTACGAGGCGCACTCGCAGGGCCGCGCCATGCCGCTGCCGGAGCTGGCGGTGCAGTACGCGGACTTCGCGCAGTGGCAGCGGGAGTGGCTGCTGGGTGGGGTGCTGGAGAAGCAGGTCGGCTACTGGAAGCAGCAGCTGGCCGGGGCTCCGGCAATGCTGGAGCTGCAGACGGACTTCGCGCGTCCGGCGGTGCAGACGTATTCCGGCGCGACGGTGCCGGTGAAGCTGGGCGCTGACCTGAGCCGCACGCTGAACGCGCTGGCGAAGCAGGAAGGCGTCACGCCGTACATGCTGCTGCTCGCGGCGTTCCAGGTGCTGCTGGCGCGCTACACCGGGCAGGACGACATCTCGGTGGGTTCGCCCATCGCGGGCCGCACGCAGGCGGAGACGGAAGGGCTCATCGGCTTCTTCGTCAACACGCTGGTGCTGCGCACGAAGCTTTCGGGCAACCCGAGCTTCCAGCAGGTGCTCCAGCAGGTGCGTGAGACGACGCTGGGCGCGTACGCGCACCAGGACGTGCCGTTCGAGAAGCTGGTGGAGGAACTCCAGCCGCAGCGCAGCCTGAGCCACTCGCCGCTGTTCCAGGTGATGTTCGCGTTGCAGCAGGACGTGCTGCCGCACCTGAAGCTGTCGGGCATGGAGCTGTCGCCGTACGAGGTGGAGTCGAAGACGGCGAAGTTCGACCTGACGCTCTTCCTCACGGAGACGGCGGGCGGACTGGAAGGGACGCTGGAGTACAACACCGACCTGTTCACGGCGGCGACGGCGCGGCGGATGACGGAGCACCTGCGCGTGCTGCTGGAGTCCGTGGCGGTGCGGCCCATGGCGAAGGTGTTCGACCTGCCGCTGATGGGGGCGCAGGAGAAGCAGACGCTGCTGATGGACGTGTCGGGGACGGACCTGCCGGCCCCGGTGACCGGGACGATGCAGGCGCTCTTCGAGGCGCAGGTTGCGCGCACGCCGGATGCGGCCGCCGTCTACTTCGACGGACAGATGCTGACGTACGCGCAGCTGGAGGCGCAGTCGAACCAGCTGGCTCACCACCTGCGTGGCATGGGCGTGGGCCCGGACATGCTGGTGGGCGTGAGCATGGAGCGCTCCGCACGGATGGTGGTGGCGCTGCTGGGCGTGTTGAAGGCCGGTGGCGCCTACGTGCCGCTGGATCCGGCGTACCCGCAGGATCGTCTGGGCTGGATGCTGGAGGACGCGCAGGCGTCGGTGGTGCTGACGCAGCAGAAGTTGCTGGGCGTGCTGCCCAAGCACTCGGCGCGCAACGTGTTCCTGGATACCGATTGGGAGAGCATCTCCAAGAACCCTGTTTCGCGTGTCGATGCGCGCACGGGCCTGAGGAATCTGGCGTACGTGCTGTACACGTCGGGTTCGACGGGCCGTCCGAAGGGCGTGGCGATTGAACAGCGCAGCGTGGTGGCCTTCCTGCACTGGGCGACGACGTTCTTCACGCCGCAGCAGCTGTCGGGCATGTTGGCTTCGACGTCGCTGAACTTCGACATCTCGGTGTTTGAAGTCTTCGCGCCGCTGAGCATCGGTGGTTCCGTCATCGTCGCGGAGAACGCACTGGCGCTCCCGACGATGAAGGACGCGAGCCGGGTGACGCTGGTGAACACGGTGCCCTCCGCGATGGCGGAGCTGCTGCGCAGCCAGGGCGTTCCGGACACGGTGCGCACGGTGAACCTCGCCGGTGAGCCGCTGCTGAACCGGCTGGCGCAGGCCGTCTACGGGCTGAAGAACGTGGACGCCGTCTACAACTTCTACGGCCCGACGGAAGACACGACGTATTCGACGTACTTGCGAGTGGAGAAGGGCGCGACGCGGGAGCCGACGGTGGGCCGTCTCCTGACGGGCTCGCGGGGGTACGTGCTGGATGCATGGCTGCGTCCGGTGCCGCAGGGCGTGCCGGGCGAGTTGTACATCGCGGGTGCGGGCCTCTCGCGAGGCTACCTGGCGAAGCCTGCTCTGACGGCGGAGAGGTACGTCCCCAACCCGTTCAGCGACGAGCCCGGCGCGCGGATGTACCGCACGGGCGACCGCATCCGCTGGTTGCCGAACGGCGAGCTGGAGTACCTGGGCCGCTTCGACTTCCAGGTGAAGGTGCGTGGTTTCCGCATCGAGCTGGGTGAAGTGCAGTCGGTGCTGTCCACGCAGCCTGGCGTGCGCGAGTCCGTGGTGGTGGTGCGCGAGGACGTGCCGGGCGACAAGCGCTTGGTGGCATACGTCGCGGGCGCGACGCTGGACGTGGCGGAGCTGCGCAAGGGCCTGAAGGCGCGGCTGCCGGAGTACATGGTGCCGTCGGCGTTCGTGGTGCTGAACGCGCTGCCGCTGAATCCGAACGGGAAGGTGGACCGCAAGGCACTGCCGGTGCCGGAGGCCCAGACGGCGCAGGGCCAGTACGTGGCGCCGCGCACGGCGACGGAAGAGCAGGTCGCGACGCTCTTCGCGCAGCTGCTGCGCGTGGAGCGCGTGGGCGCGGAGGACTCGTTCTTCGAGCTGGGTGGTCACTCGCTGCTGGCGATGCAGCTGGTCTCCCGGCTGCGCACGGCCTTCGGCGTCGAGGTCCCGCTGCGTTCGCTCTTCGATCTGAGCACGGTGGCTTCGCTCTCGGCGTTCGTGGATACGGCCGTGTCTGGCCGTGATGCGTCCAAGGCCCCGGCGATCACGCCGAGGCCCCGGGCTGCCACGGAGTCGCTGTCGTTCGCGCAGCAGCGTCTGTGGTTCCTGGACCAGCTGGAGCAGGGCAGCGCCTTCTACAACGTGGCGGGCGCTGTGAAGCTGGAGGGCGCGCTGCATGTGGAAGCCATGCGGCGGAGCCTGGAGGAGATCGTCCGCCGGCATGAGTCGCTGCGCACGACCTTCCGCGATGAGAACGGTCAGGCGGTGCAGGTCATCCACCCGGCGAAGGCCTTCGAGCTGCCGGTGGTGGACCTCTCCGGTGCACAGGACACGGAAGCGCGACGGCTGGCGGGTGAAGAGGCCGCGCGCCCGTTCGATCTGGGCACGGGTCCGCTCTTCCGCGCGAAGCTGCTCAAGCAGGGTGAGGCGAAGCACGTGCTGCTGGTGACGATGCACCACATCGTCTCCGACGGCTGGTCCATGGGCGTGCTCGTGCGTGAGGTCGCCGCGCTCTACGAGGCCCAGGTCCTCAACCAGAAGTCCCCGCTGCCGGAGCTGGCGGTGCAATACGCGGACTTCGCGCAGTGGCAGCGGGAGTGGCTGCTGGGCGGAGTGCTGGAGAAGCAGGTCGGCTACTGGAAGCAGCAGCTGGCCGGGGCTCCGGCGGTGCTGGAGCTGCCGACGGACTTCGCGCGTCCCGCGGTGCAGACGTACCGCGGCGCAACGATGCCGGTGAAGCTGGGCGCGGACTTGAGCCGCACGCTGAACGCGCTGGCGAAGCAGGAAGGCGTCACGCCGTACCAGCTGCTGCTGGCCGCGTTCCAGGTGCTGCTGTCCCGCTACAGCGGGCAGGACGACATCTCGGTGGGCTCGCCCATCGCGGGCCGGACGCAGGCGGAGACGGAGGGCCTCATCGGCTTCTTCGTCAACACGCTGGTGCTGCGCACGAAGCTTTCGGGCAACCCGAGCTTCCAGCAGGTCCTCCAGCAGGTGCGTGAGACGACGCTGGGCGCGTACGCGCACCAGGACGTGCCGTTCGAGAAGCTGGTGGAAGAACTCCAGCCGCAGCGCAGCCTGAGCCATGCGCCGCTGTTCCAGGTGATGTTCGCGCTGCAACAGGACGTGCTGCCGCACCTGAAGCTGTCGGGCGTGGAGCTGTCGCCGTACGAGGTGGAAGCGAAGTCGTCGAAGTTCGACCTGACGCTGTCGTTGACGGAGACGGCGGGCGGGCTGGAAGGGACGCTCGAGTACAATACGGACCTGTTCGCGGAGGCGACGGCGCGGCGGATGACGGAGCACCTGCGCGTGCTGCTGGAGTCCGTGGCGGTGCGGCCCATGGCCAAGCTGTCCCAGCTCGCACTGATGGGCGAGCAGGAGCGTCACCAGGTGCTGGTGGCGTGGAACGACACGCACGGCGAGGTCGCTGGCGACGTGACGTTCCCGGCGCTCTTCGAGGCCCAGGTGCGTCGCGCGCCGGGCTCGGAAGCGTTGGTGTTCGAGGATGCCTCGCTGACGTACGCGCAGCTGGACGCGCGGGCGAACCAGCTGGCGCACCACCTGCGCACGCTGGGCGTCGGGCCCGAGGTCCGCGTGGCGCTCTGCGTGGAGCGTTCGCTGGACCTGGCGGTGGCGATGCTCGGCATCCAGAAGGCCGGTGGCGCCTTCGTGCCGTTGGATCCGTCCTACCCGCGTGAGCGCCTGTCCTTCATGCTGGAGGACAGCGGCGCGCCCGTGCTGGTGACGCAGGATTCGCTGAGCCAGCAGCTGCCCTCCGACGGCCTGCGCGTGGTGCGCATGGACCTGGAGGCGGCGCACCTCCAGACGCTGCCGGCCACCGCTCCGGCCTCCGTCGCGAACGCCGACACCCTGGCGTACGTCATCTACACGTCGGGCAGCACGGGGCGTCCCAAGGGCACGCTCCTGCCGCACCGGGGCCTCAACAACACCGCCCGGCAGGCCGCCGCGGCGAAGGGCCTGGGCACGGGCCGCCGCGCGTTGCAGTACGCGGCGTCCAGCTTCGACGCCAGCGTGTGGGAGGTGTTCAGCACGCTCGTGTCGGGGGCCACGCTGGTGCTCGCGCCGCGCGATCGGCTGCTGCCGGATGAGCCGCTGCGCACGCTGCTGAAGTCGCAGCGCATCACCACCGTGACGCTGACGCCGTCGGTGCTCGCGCAGCTGAGCACGGACGGGCTGGACGGCCTGTCCACCATCGTCTCCGCCGGTGAGGCGCTGAGCGTGGAGATGGCTCGCAAGTGGGGGCAGGGGAGGACGCTGATCAACGCGTACGGCCCCACCGAGACCACGGTCTGCGCGACCCTCACGCACGGCGGTGTCCGCGCGGAGCGCCTGACCATCGGCAAGCCGCTGGCGAACGTGCAGGTGTACGTGCTGGATGCCCTGCACCACCCGGTGCCCGTGGGCGTGGCCGGTGAGCTGTACGTCGCGGGCGAAGGCCTCGCACGCGGCTACCAGGGCCGGCCGGACATGACGGCGGAGAAGTTCATCCCCAACCCGTTCAGCCAGGAGCCCGGCGCGCGGCTGTACCGCACCGGTGACCGCGTGCGCTGGCTGGCGGACGGCGAGCTGGAATACCTGGGCCGCATCGACCACCAGGTGAAGGTGCGTGGCTTCCGCATCGAGTTGGGTGAAATCGAGGCCGTGCTGCTGCGCCACGCGGACGTGCGCGAGGCGGCGGTCGTCGTGCGCGAGGACGTCCCGGGCGATAAGCGCCTCGTCGGCTACGTCGTGCCACAGCCGGCCCGGACGGTGGACGCAGCCTCGCTGCGCAAGCACCTGAAGGACGGCGTGCCGGAGTACATGGTGCCGTCGGCCTTCGTGGTGCTGGATGCATTGCCGATGACGCCCGCCGGCAAGGTGGACCGCAAGGCACTGCCGGCTCCCACGGGCGCGCTCACGCGTCCCGACGCCTACGTGGCCCCGCGCACCCCGACGGAAGTGCGCGTGGCGGTCCTCTTCGCGCGCGTGCTCACCGTGGAGCGCGTGGGCGCGGAGGATTCGTTCTTCGAACTGGGCGGCCACTCGCTGATGGCCACCCAGCTGGTGTCGCGCCTGCGTGGCGAGTTCCAGGTGGAGCTGCCCCTGCGCGCGCTCTTCGAGTCCCCGACCGTGGCCGCCCTGGCCGCCCGCGTGGACGAGGCCACTGGCGCCGAGCGGAAGTTCAAGACGCCGCCGCTCAAGCCCGCGTCCCGCGAGGGCTCGCTGCCGCTGTCGTTCGACCAGGAGCGCCTCTGGCTCTTCGAGCAGCTCACGCCGGGCACGCCCATCTACAACGTGCCCAGCGCGGCCCGCCTGAGCGGCGACCTGGACGTCGAGGTGCTCCGCCGCGGCCTGGAGGAGATCGTCCGGCGCCACGAAGCGCTGCGCACCGCCTTCCACCAGGATGCTTCCGGCGCGCCCGTGCAGGTCGTCCTGCCGGCGAAGCCGTTCGTGCTGCCCCTGGTGGACCTGTCCTCGCTGCCCGCCGACCAGGCGGAGGCCGAGGCCCGGAAGCACCTGAACGCGGAGGCCGCCCGGCCGTTCGACCTCGTGCAGGGCCCGCTCCTGCGCGCGCAACTCCTGAAGCTGAACGCTCGAGAGCACGTGCTGTGCCTCGCCATGCACCACATCGTGGTGGATGGCTGGGCCGTGGGCGTGTTCATGCACGAGCTCCAGGCGCTCTACACCGCGTTCTCGCGCGGTGAGGCCTCGCCGCTGCCCGCGCTGCCCGTGCAGTACGCGGACTACACCCTCTGGCACCGCCAGTGGCTGAGCGGCGACGTGCTGGAGCAGCAGATCGCCTGGTGGAAGCAGCAGCTGGCCGGAGCGCCCCGCATCGCGCTGCGCACGGATGCGCCGCGTCCCGCCGGGGATCGCTTCCACGGTGACAGCCGCCGCTTCCACCTGTCCCCGGACCTCACGTCCCGCATCGAGGCGTTGGGACGAGGGGAGGGCGCCACGCTGTTCATGGTGCTGCTCGCCGCGTTCGACGCGCTCCTGCACCGCCGCACCGGCCAGGACGACATCGTCGTGGGCACGGACATCGCGAACCGGGCCCGCGAGGAGCTGGAGTCCCTGGTCGGCTTCTTCACCAACCAGTTGGTCCTGCGCACGCAGGTGACGGACGACCTGTCGTTCCGCGCGCTGCTGGAGCGCGTGCGCAAGGGGACCCTGGACGCCTACGAGCACCAGGACCTGCCCTTCGGCACCCTGGTGCAGGCGCTCAAGCCGCCGCGCGAGCCGGGTGGGCAGCTCTTCAACGTGAAGTTCGTGCTGGAGAACGCGCCGCTGCCGGCGCTCCAGCTCCCGGGCCTGGAGCTGAGCCTGCTGGACGCGGAGACGAACGGGACCGCCAAGTGGGACCTGCTCGTCGTCGTCTTCCCGTGGCAGGGCGGGCTCACCGTCACGGTGGAGCACAACACGGACGTGATCGACCGCGCGTCGGCGGAGCGGCTGTTCGCCCACTTCGAGTCGCTGCTGCGCGCCGTGGTGGACAACCCCGAGCGCCGCATCGGAACGCTGCCGCTGCTCACGCCGGATGAGCGCCACACGCTCGCCGCGTGGAACGACCGCGCCCGCACGTACCCGCACGGTCAGCCCGTGTCGCGCGTCTTCGAGGCGCAGGCCGCCCGCGCGCCTGACGCGGTCGCCGTGAGCTTCGAGGGTGACACGCTCACCGCCGGCCAGCTCAACGCGCGCGCCAACCAGCTCGCGCACCACCTGCGCGCCCTGGGCGTCAGGCCGGGCAAGCGCGTGGGCGTGTCCCTGGAGCGCTCGCTGGACCTCGTGGTGGCGGTGCTGGGCATCGCCAAGGCGGGCGGCGCGTACGTGCCGCTCGACCCCAGCTTCCCCACCGAGCGCATCTCGATGCTCATCGAGGACGCGGGCCTGTCCGCGCTCGTGAGCGTCTCCGCGATCGCGGACGAGCTGCCCGCGCAGTGGCTCCAGGTGGTCTGCCTGGATGACGACGCGGCCGCGCTCGCGAAGCGCTCGGATGCGAACCTCGACACCGCCCCGGACGGCGAGGATGAGCTGTACGTCCTCTACACCTCCGGCTCCACGGGCCGCCCCAAGGGCGTGTCCGTGCCCCACCGCGCCGTGGTGCGCCTGGTGTGCGGCCCGGAGTGGGTCAGCCTGATGCCGAAGGACGTATTCCTCCAGTTGGCGCCGCTCGCGTTCGACGCGTCCACCTTGGAGCTGTGGGGCGCGATGCTCAACGGCGCGAAGCTCGCCGTGTTCCCGCCGCGCGCGCCCACCCTGGACGAACTGGGGGAGGTCATCACCCGCGAGGGCGTGAGCACCCTGTGGCTCACCGCGGGTCTGTTCCACCAGATGGTGGACGGCAACCTGGACGGCCTGCGTCCCGTGCGCCAGCTGCTGGCGGGCGGTGACGTGCTGTCCCCCGCGCACGTGCTGCGCGTGATGGAGCAGCTGCCCGGCTGCCGTGTCATCAACGGCTACGGCCCCACGGAGAACACGACGTTCACCGCGTGCTACCCGGTGGAGGACGCGCGCGCGCTGGGCATCTCCGTGCCCATCGGCCGTCCCATCAACGGCACGCGCGTGCACGTCCTCAACGCGTCCCTGGAGCCCGTGCCCCTGGGTGCCCCCGGCGAGCTGTTCGCGGGCGGCGACGGCCTGGCGCACGGCTACCTGAACCAGCCGGCGCTCACGGCGGAGAAGTTCATCCCGGATCCGTTCAGCCCCGTGCCGGGCGCGCGGCTGTACCGCACCGGCGACCTGGTCCGCTTCCGCGCGGACGGCGCCCTGGAGTTCCTGGGCCGCATCGATCAGCAGGTGAAGGTGCGCGGCTTCCGCATCGAGCCGGGAGAGATCGAGACCGTGCTGCGCGGACACCCGTCCGTGCTCGACGTCACCGTGGCCGTGCAGGAGGTCGCGGGCGAGAAGGCCCTGGTGGCCTACGTCGTCACGGAAGAGGGCGCGGAGCCGCTGGGCGTGGACACGATGCGTTCGTTCCTCCACGACAAGCTGCCCGCGTACATGGTGCCCACGGCGCTGATGGCGCTGGACGCGCTGCCGCTCACGCCCAACGGCAAGGTGGACCGCCGCGCGCTGCCCGTGCCCGGCAGCGAGCGTCCGCAGATGGCCACCGAGTACGCCGCGCCCCGCACCGCGGAGGAGACCGCGCTGTGCGAGGTGTGGGCGGACGTGCTGGGCGTGGAGCGCGTCGGCATCGACGACAGCTTCTACGACCTGGGTGGTGACTCCATCCGCAGCATCCAGCTCATCGCGAAGCTGCGCGAGCGCGGCCTGGATCTGCCCATGGTGGAGCTGCTGCGCCAGCCCACCATCCGCGCGCTGGGGAACCTGGTGCACGCGGCCCCGGCGAAGGGAGCGGCCCAGGCCGTCCCGGGCTCGGAGCCCTTCAGCCTGCTGTCCGACGCGGACCGCGCGCGGCTGCCCTCGGACGTGGAGGATGCGTACCCGGTGGCCGTGCTCCAGGCCGGCATGCTCTTCCAGAGCGAGCTGGACCAAGCGTCCGGCATGTACCACGACGCCACCAGCTACCACCTGGAGATGGCGCTCGACGAAGCGAAGCTGCACCAGCTGCTGGCCGAGCTGGCCCGGCGCCACGCCATCCTGCGCACCTCGTTCGACCTCACCGGGTACGAGCAGCCGTTGCAGTTCGTGCACCGCGAGGCCCAGGTGCCGCTCGTCATCCACGACGTGCGCCACGTGCCCGCCGCGGAGCAGGACGCGCTCTTGCGCAAGCTGGTGGAGGAGGACCGCTGCCGTCCGTTCGACTGGAGCCGGGCGCCGCTGCTGCGCTTCGCGATCTACCGCCGCACGGACAAGACGCTCCAGTTCTCGCTCATCTTCCACCACGCCATCCTGGATGGTTGGAGCCTCGCGACGCTGCTGTCGGAGCTGTTCCGCGGCTACGTGAACCTGCTGCGCGGCACGCCCGCCTCGGAGGCGGCGCCGCTGGCCGTCACCTACCGCCAGTTCGTCGCGCTGGAGCACCAGTCGCTCACCGGCGGCGAGGGCGAGCGCTTCTGGAAGTCGCGCCTCGCGGAAGTGGACCGTCCGGCGCCCCGCGCGCCGCTGCCCGCTGGCCAGGAGCCGGTGCTGAGCATGCGGCAGCTGGACGTGCCCGCGTCGCTCCAGGAAGGGCTGCAGCGCGTGGCGCAGGCGGCCGGTGTGCCGCTCAAGACCGTGCTGCTGGCGGCGCACCTGCGCGTGCGCGCGCTGATGGAGGGACAGCGCTCGGTGGTGACGGGCGTGGTCTCCAACGGCCGTCCGGAGACGGCCGACAGTGAGCGGATGGTGGGCCTGTTCCTCAACAGCATCCCGTTCCCGGTGACGCTGGAGGACGGCACGTGGCTGGACCTGGTGCGCCAGGTCTCCAAGGCGGACGGCGACATCTGGCCGCACCGCCGCTACCCCATGGGCCGGTTGCAGCAGCAGCTGGGTGGCCAGCGGCTGTTCGACACCATCTTCAACTTCGTCCACTTCCACGTGGCCGGAGGCCTGTCGCAGCTCGAAGGCGTGCGCCTGTTGGAAGAGACGCCGTCCACCGCGTGGATGGAGCTTCCGCTGAGCACGCTGTTCCTCCAGCGCCCGGACACCGGCGCGCTGATGCTCGTGCTGCGCACCAACGGCACGCAGCGCGACGCGGACCAGACGGAGGCGCTGGCGGGCTACTACTTCCGCGCCCTCGAAGCGATGGCCGCCAACCCCCAGGCGCGTCACGAACACGCGCCGCTGCTGCCCGATGCGGAGCGCCAGAAGCTGCTGGTGGAGTGGAACGCCACGGGCACGGCGTCCGCAGGCGACGCTTTCGTCCATGAGCGCTTCGCTGTCCACGCGGCCCGCACGCCGGACGCCGTGGCGGTGGTCTGCGACGACGGCCAGCTCACCTACGGGGAGCTGAACCGCAGGGCCAACCAGCTCGCGCACTGGCTGCGCGCGCGCGGCGTAGGGCCGGATGCGCGCGTGGGCCTGCTCACCGAGCGCACCCCGGACGCCATCGTCGGCATGCTGGGCATCCTCAAGGCCGGCGGCGCGTACGTCCCGCTGGATCCGTCGCACCCGCCGGAGCGCCTGCGCACGGTGCTGGAGGACGCGGCGGCTTCACTCGTCGTCACCCAGGCCTCGCTCGCCGCGCACGTGGCGGACGCCTCCAAGGGACACGTGTGCCTGGACTCCGACGCGGGCCTGCTCTCGCACGAGCGTGAGGACGACCCGAAGCGCCTGGGCGACGCGGGCTCGCTGGCCTACGTCATCTTCACGTCCGGCTCCACGGGCCGCCCCAAGGGCGTGGCCATCGAGCACCGGCAGCTCAACCACTACGTGGAGGGCGTGACGCTCCGGCTGGAGCTGCCCCCGGCGGCGAGCTTCGCGTCGGTGTCCACGCTGGCCGCGGACCTGGGCCACACCGCCGTCTTCCCGACGCTGAGCGGCGGCGGCACGCTGCACCTCATCTCCCGCGACCGGGCCTCCGACCCGGCCGCGCTGGGCGACTACTTCCAGCGCCACGCGGTGGACTGCCTGAAGATCGTCCCCTCGCACCTGACGGCACTCCTGTCGTCGCCGTCGCCTGAGCGCGTCCTGCCGCGCAAGCGGCTGGTGTTGGGCGGCGAGGCCTCCGACCCGGCGCTCGTGGCGCGCGTGCACGCGCTGGTGCCCGGCCTGGAAGTGTTCAACCACTACGGCCCCACCGAGACGACGGTCGGCGTGCTGACGTGGAAGGTGGAGCGGGGCACGCAGCTGTCCGCCACGGCCTCTGTGCCGCTGGGCCGGCCGCTGCCCAACGCGCGGATGTACGTGCTGGACGCGGCCCTGCAGCCCGTCCCCGTGGGCGTGCCCGGCGAGCTGTTCATCGGCGGCGCGGGCGTGGCCCGGGGCTACCTGGGACAGCCCGGTCTCACCATGGAGCGCTTCCTGGCGGATCCGTTCCACCCGGAGCCCGGCGCGCGCGTGTACCGCACGGGCGACCGCGTGCGCTACCTGCCGGACGGCGCGCTGGAGTTCCTGGGCCGCGTCGACTTCCAGGTGAAGGTGCGCGGCTTCCGCATCGAGCTGCCTGAAATCGAAGCCGCGATGAGCGGCCTGCCCGGCGTCGCGGAGGTCGTCGTGCTGGCGCGCGAGGACGTGCCGGGCGACAAGCGCCTGGTGGCCTACGTCGTCGCGGTGCCCGGCCACACGCTGGAGGCCGGTGCGCTGCGCCAGGGCCTCAAGACGCGGCTGCCGGACTACATGGTGCCGTCCGCCTTCGTCATGCTGGCCGCGCTGCCGCTCACGTCCAACGGCAAGGTGGACCGCCGGGCGCTGCCCGCGCCGGAGCAGGAGACCGAGGCCGGCCGCGCCTACGTGGCGCCGCGCACTCCCACCGAGGAGCTGATCGCCGGACTGTGGTCGAAGCTGCTGGGCGTGGAGCGCGTGGGCGTGAAGGACGACTTCTTCGCGCTCGGCGGCCACTCGCTGCTGGCGACGCAGATGATCTCCCGCATCCGCGGCGCCTTCCGCGTGGAGCTGCCCCTGCGCGCGCTCTTCGAGGCGACCACGGTGGAGACGCTCGCGGCCCGCGTGGACGAGGCCGTCCGCCAGGGCTTCGGCCTGGAGGCACCGGCCATCGTGCCGCTGTCGCGCGAACACACGCTGCCGCTGTCGTTCGCGCAGCAGCGCCTGTGGTTCCTGGATCAGCTGGAGCCGGACAGCGCGTTCTACAACATCGCCGCGCCGGTGATGCTGGACGGCGCGTTGGAAGTCGCCCCGCTGGAGCAGGCCTTCACGGAGCTGGTGCGCCGGCACGAAGTGCTGCGCACCACCTTCCGCGCGGAGGGTGGCAACCCGATTCAGGTCGTCCACGCGGCGGCCCCCATGCCGCTGCCGCTCGTGGACCTCACGCACCTGCCGGAAGCGGAGCGCGAGGCGAAGGCGCAGCGGCTGGCGGACGAGGACGCGGGCCGGCCCTTCAACCTGGCCACGGGCCCGCTCTTGCGCGCCACGCTGGTGCGCATCTCGGACGTGCGCCACATGCTGCTGCTCACGGTGCACCACATCGTGTCCGACGGCTGGTCGCGCGGCGTGCTCGTGCGCGAAGTGGCCGCGCTCTACGAGGCCTTCCGCCAGGGCAAGCCGTCGCCGCTGCCGGAGCTGCCGGTGCAGTACGCGGACTACTCGGGCTGGCAGCGCGGCTGGCTCCAGGGCGACGTGCTGAAGAAGCAGGTCGGCTACTGGAAGCAGCAGCTGACCGGCGCGCCCTCCGCGCTGGAATTGCCCACGGACTTCCCGCGCCCGGCGGTGCAGACCTACCGCGGTGAGACGCTGCCGTTCACGCTGCCGCGCGAGCTGTCGGAGTCCCTGCGCGCGCTGGCGCTGAAGGAAGGCGTCACGCCGTACATGCTGCTGCTCACCGCGTGGCAGGTGCTGCTGGCACGCCACGCGGGCCAGGACGACGTCACGGTGGGTTCGCCCGTGGCCGGCCGTGGCCGCCTGGAGACCGAAGGCCTCATCGGCTTCTTCATCAACACGCTCGTGCTGCGCACTCGGCTGGAAGGGGACCCCTCGTTCCGCCAGGTGCTCGCGCGGGTGCGGGAGTCGGTGCTGGGCGCGCACGCGCACCAGGAAGTGCCGTTCGAGAAGCTGGTGGAGGAGCTGCAGCCGGTGCGCGACACCAGCCGCTCGCCGCTCTTCCAGGTGTGGTTCGTGCTGCACCAGGAGCTGGCGGCGAAGCTGTCCGTGCCGGGCCTCACGCTGAGCGCCTACGAAGCGGAAGCGCGCACCGCGAAGTTCGACCTGGCCCTGTCCATGCTGGACGCGGCGGACGGCTTCGTGGGCCGCCTGGAGTTCAACTCCGACCTGTTCGCCCGTGCGACGGCGGAGCGGATGATGGCGCGCCTGCACGTGCTGCTGGAAGGCATCGTCGCCCGGCCCGCGGCGCCCGTGGGAGAGCTGCCCCTGCTGTCCGCCGAGGAGCGGCAGCAGGTGCTGGTGGGCTGGAACAGCGTGCGCGCGGAGCTGCCGCGCGAGGCCACCATCCACTCGCTCATCGAAGCGCATGCGGAAGGCACGCCGGACGCGGTGGCCCTCGTGTACGAGGACCAGTCGCTCACGTACGCGGAGCTGGACGTGAAGGCGAACCAGCTGGCGCACCACCTGCGCCGCCGGTACGTCGGGCGCGAGGTGCGCGTGGCGCTCTGCCTGGAGCGCTCGCTGGATCTCGTGGTGGGCATGCTCGGCATCCTCAAGGCCGGTGGCGCGTTCATCCCGCTGGATCCGTCGTACCCCGTGGATCGGCTCGACTACATGCTGTCGGACTCGGGCGCGCCGGTGCTGGTGACGCAGGAGTCGCTGATGGACTCGCTGCCCACGGACGGCCGCCTCACCATCCAACTGGACATGGACGTGGACGCCATCGAGCGGATGCCGGAGGAGGCGCCGCGCTCGGGCGTGTCGGCCCACAACCTGGCGTACATCATCTACACGTCCGGCTCGACGGGCCGCCCCAAGGGCACGCTGCTCCAGCACGAGGGCCTGGTGAACACGGCCCTGCGCGCCGCCGCCGCGAAGCGGGTGGGACCGGGCAGCCGCGTGTTGCAGTACGCGGCGTCCAGCTTCGATGCCAGCGTCTGGGAGATCTTCAGCACCCTGGCCGCGGGCGCCACGCTGGTGCTCGCGCCGCGCGACCGGCTGCTGCCGGATGAGCCGCTGCGCACGCTGCTGACGGAGCAGGGCATCACCACCGCCACGCTGACGCCGTCCGTGCTCGCGAACCTGAGCACGGAAGGGCTGGAGGGACTGCGCAGCATCGTCTCCGCCGGTGAGGCGCTGAGCGTGGAGCTGGCGCGCAAGTGGGGCGCGGGGCGCTTGATGATCAACGCCTACGGCCCCACGGAGGCCACGGTCTGCGCGACGCTGACCGAGGGCGGCGTGAACCCCGAGCGGCTCACGATTGGCAAGCCGTGGGCGAACGCGCAGGTGTACGTGCTGGACGCGGCCTGGCGTCCGGTGCCGGTGGGCGTGGGCGGTGAGCTGTACATCGGCGGCGTGGGTCTGGCGCGCGGCTACCAGGGCCGGCCGGACCTGACGGCGGAGAAGTTCGTCCCGCATCCGTTCAGCTCCGACGCGGGCGCGCGGCTGTACCGCACGGGTGACCGCGTGCGCTGGCTGGCGACGGGCGAGCTGGAGTACCTGGGCCGCATCGACTTCCAGGTGAAGGTGCGTGGCTTCCGCATCGAGCTGGGCGAAGTGGAGTCCGTGCTGCTGCACCACACGGAGGTCCGTGAGGCGGCGGTCGTCGTGCGCGAGGACGTGCCGGGCGACAAGCGCCTGGTGGCGTACGTCGTCGCGCAGGAGGACAGCGAGCTGGACGTCACGGAGCTGCGCCGTCACCTGAAGGGCGAGGTGCCGGAGTACATGGTGCCGTCCGCCTTCGTGGTGCTGGAGGCGCTGCCGATGACGCCCGCGGGCAAGGTGGACCGCAAGGCCCTGCCCGCGCCGTCCGACGCCCGCACGGAGCGCAGCGAGGCGGAGTTCGCCGCGCCGCGCACGCCGACGGAGGAGATGCTCGCCACGGTCTGGACGGAGATCCTGGACGTGAAGCGGGTAGGGGTGCGCGACAACTTCTTCGAGCTGGGCGGGCACTCGCTGCTGGCCACGCAGGTCGCCTCGCGCATCCGCGAAGCGTTCGGCGTGGAGCTGCCGCTGCGCGCGCTGTTCGAGGCGCCCACCATCGCGGACCTCGCCCAGCGCGTGGATGGGGCCGTGCGTTCGGAGCAGGGACTCCAGGCGCCGCCCATCGTGCCGCTGCCGCGCGAGGGTTCGCTGCCGCTGGGTCTTGCCCAACAGCGGCTGTGGTTCCTGGATCAGATGGAGCCGGACAGCGCGTTCTACAACATCGTGCTGCCCGTCCGTCTGGAGGGTGAGCTGGACCTGGGCGTGCTGGAGCGGACCTTCACGGAGCTGGTGCGGCGGCATGAATCGCTGCGCACCACGTTCCACGCGGAAGGCGACCAGCCCGTGCAGCGCATCCACGCGCCCGCGCCTGCGTCGCTCAACGTCGTGGACCTGAGCAGCCTGCCGGACGCGGAGCGCGAGGCCGAGGCGAAGCGCCTGGCCGACGCGGAGACCAACCGGGGCTTCCGCCTGGACACGGGGCCGCTCATGCGCGCCCTCATCCTGCGCATGTCCGGGACGGAGCACGTGCTGCTCCTGTCGCTGCACCACATCATCACGGACGGCTGGTCCATGAGCCTCATTGTCCGCGAGATCGCCGCGCTCTACGCCGCGTTCCGTGAGGACAAGCCGTCGCCCCTGAAGGAACTGGCGGTGCAGTACGCGGACTACGCGGGCTGGCAGCGCGACTGGCTGCGCAGCGACGTGATGGGCAAGCACGTGGAGTACTGGCGGCAGCAGCTGTCCGGCGCTCCCTCCGCGCTGGAGCTGCCCACGGACTTCCCGCGCCCGGCGGTGATGACGTACTCGGGCGGCGGCGTGGCCGTGAAGGTCCCGCAGGCGCTGTCGCAGCGGCTCAAGGCGCTGTGCCGTGAACAGGGCGTGACGCCGTTCATGTTCCTGCTGGCGGCGTGGCAGGTGCTCCTGGCGCGTCACGCGGGCCAGGACGACGTGAGCGTGGGCTCGCCGGCCGCGGGCCGCGGGCACTCGGAGACGGAGGGCCTCATCGGCTTCTTCGTCAACACGCTGGTGCTGCGCGCGAAGCTGGAGGGCAACCCGTCCTTCCGCGACGTGCTCACCCAAGTGCGTGACACGGTGCTGTCCGCGCACGTCCACCAGGAGGTGCCGTTCGAGAAGCTGGTGGAGGAGCTGCACCCGGTGCGCGACACCAGCCGCTCGCCGCTCTTCCAGGCCATGTTCGTGCTCCAGGCGGAGGAGCTGTCCGGCCAGGTGTCCGTGGCCGGCCTCACGCTGAAGACGTTCGAGGCGGAAGCGCGCACGGCGAAGTTCGACATGTCCCTGTCGCTGGCGGACGCGTCCGAGGGCTTCCTGGGCCGGCTCGCGTACAACTCCGACCTGTTCTCCCGCGCCACCGCCGAGCGGTTGGTGCAGCACTTCGTGATGATGCTGGAAGGCATCGCCACGGACCTGGGCCAGCGCGTGATGGCGCTGCCCCTGATGACCGAGGACGAGGCGCGGCAGGAACTGGTCGTGTGGAACGACACCCGCGTGGACTTCCCGCGCGAGGCGTGCGTCCCGTCGCTCATCGAGGCGCATGCCCGCGCCACGCCGGACGCGGTGGCCCTCGTCTACGAGGACACGTCCCTCACGTTCGCGCAGCTGGATGCCAGGGCGAACCAGCTGGCGCACCACCTGCGCACGTTGGGCGTCAGGCCGGAAGTGCGCGTGGCGCTCTGCCTGGACCGCTCGCTGGACCTGGTGGTCGGCATGCTGGGTGTGCTCAAGGCCGGTGGCGCGTTCGTGCCGCTCGATCCGGCGTACCCCATCGACCGGCTCGACTACATGCTGGAGGACAGCGGCGCCACGGTGCTCGTGACGCGCGGCGAGCCCATGCCGGGCCTGCACGCGGAAGGCCGTGAAGGGCTGCACCTGGACGACGTCCGGGAAGTCCTCCAGGCCCTGCCCACCACGGCGCCGTCCGTGAACATGACCTCCGCCAACCTGGCGTACGTCATCTACACGTCCGGCTCCACGGGCCGTCCCAAGGGCACGCTGCTCCAGCACCAGGGCCTGGTGAACACGGCGATCCAGGCGGGCCGCGCGCACCGCTACGCGCCGGGCAGCCGCGTGTTGCAGTACGCGGCGTCCAGCTTCGACGCCAGCGTGTGCGAGGTGTTCGGCACGCTCGTCGCCGGGGCCACGCTGGTGCTCGCGCCGCGCGACCGGCTGCTGCCGGACGAGCCGCTGCGCACGCTGCTTCAGGAGCAGCGCATCACCGCCGTCACGCTGACGCCGTCGGTGCTCGCGCAGCTGGGCACCGAAGGGCTGGAGGGCCTGCGCACCGTCATCTCCGCGGGCGAGGCGCTGAGCGTGGAGCTGGCGCGCAAGTGGGGTGCGGGGCGCTTGATGATCAACGCCTACGGCCCCACGGAGGCCACCGTCTGCGCGACGCTGACGGAGGACGGCGCGAACCCGGACCGGCTGACCATCGGCCGCCCGTGGGGGAACGTGCAGGTGTACGTGCTGGATGACGCGCTCCGGCCCCAGCCGACGGGCGTCCCGGGGGAGCTGTACGTGGCGGGCGTGGGCCTGGCGCGTGGCTACCAGGGCCGGCCGGACCTGACGGCGGAGCGGTTCATCCCGAACCCGTTCAGCCAGGAGCCGGGTGCGCGGCTGTACCGCACGGGCGACCGCGTGCGGTGGACGTCCTCGGCCGAGCTCGAGTACCTGGGCCGCATCGACTACCAGGTAAAGGTGCGCGGCTTCCGCATCGAGCTGGGTGAAGTCGAGTCCGTGCTGCTGCACCACGCGGAGGTGCGTGAGGCGGCGGTGGTGGTGCGCGAGGACGCGCCGGGCGACAAGCGCCTGGTGGCGTACGTCGTGCCCCAGCAGGCCGGCACGCTGGACGTGGTGGAGCTGCGCCGCCATCTGAAGAGCGAGGTGCCGGAGTACATGGTGCCGTCCGCCTTCGTGGTGCTGGAGTCCCTGCCGCTGACGCCCGCGGGCAAGGTGGACCGCAAGGCCCTGCCCGCGCCGACGGGTGAGGTGTCGCGCACGCGCAGCTTCGTGGCCCCGCGCACGCCGACGGAGGAGCTGCTCGCGGCCCTCTTCGCGCAGCTGTTGGGCGTGGAGCGCATGGGCGTGGAGGACCACTTCTTCGAGATGGGCGGCCACTCGCTCATGGCCACGCGGCTGGCCTCGCGCATCCGCGAGGCCTTCGACGTGGAGCTGCCGCTGCGCACGCTCTTCGAGGCGCCCACGGTGTCGGACCTCGCCCGGCGCGTGGACGCGCTCGTGGCGCAGGGCAGGGGAGTGCGGGCGCCGCCGCTCGTAGCGCTGCCGCGCGCGGAGCGGATGCCGTTGTCGTTCGCCCAGCAGCGCTTGTGGTTCCTCAACCAGCTGGAGCCGGACAGCGCCTTCTACAACCTCCCGCTGCCAGTGCGGCTGGAGGGCACGCTGGACGTGTCCGCGCTGGAGCGCGCGTTCACGGAGCTGGTGCGCCGCCACGAATCGCTGCGCACCACGTTCCCCATGCGCGACGGCCAGCCCGCGCAGGTCATCCACCCCGCGCCGTCGATGCCGCTGGCGGTGGTGGACCTGTCCGGTCAGCCCGAGGACGTCCGCGAGGCGGAGGCCCAGCGGCAGGCCAACGAAGAGGCGCAGCGTCCGTTCCACCTGGCGAACGGCCCGCTCTTGCGCGTGAAGCTGCTCAAGCTGGAGGCCCAGCGGCACGTGCTGCTCGCGACGATGCACCACATCGTCTCCGACGGCTGGTCCATGGGCGTGCTGGTGCGGGAGATGGCGGCCCTCTACGAGGCCTTCGCCTCCGGCCGTGCGCCGAAGTTGCCGGAGCTGCCGGTGCAGTACGCGGACTACGCGGGCTGGCAGCGCGGCTGGCTGCAGGGTGACGTGCTGGCCCAGCAGATGGCGTACTGGAAGCAGCAGCTGTCCGGCGCGCCCGCCGCGCTGGAGCTGCCCACGGACCGCCCGCGTCCGGCGGTGCAGACGTACCGGGGCGCCAGCGTGAACCTGCGCGTCGGCAAGCCTGTGACGGACACCCTGAAGGCCCTGGCGCTGAAGGAAGGCGCCACGCCCTTCATGGTGCTGCTGGCCGCGTGGCAGGTGCTGCTCGCGCGCTACTCCGGCCAGGACGACGTGAGCGTGGGCACGCCCATCGCGGGCCGTGGCCGCACGGAGACCGAAGGCCTCATCGGCTTCTTCGTCAACACGCTGGTGCTGCGCACGAAGCTGGAGGGCAATCCGTCCTTCCGCGCGCTGCTGGCCCAGGTGAAGGAGACGACGCTGGGCGCGTACGCGCACCAGGAAGTGCCCTTCGAGAAGCTGGTGGAGGAGCTGGCGCCCACGCGAGACACCAGCCGCACGCCGCTGTTCCAGGTGCTGCTGTCGTTCCAGAACGCGCCGGTGCCGGAGCTGGAGGTGAAGGGCCTCACGCTGCGCGCCGTGCCGCTGGAGCACCGCACCGCGCAGTTCGACCTCAACATGACGCTGTCGGAGGTGGACGGCGAGCTGCGCGGGGCGATGGAGTACAACTCCGACCTGTTCGACGCCGGCACCGCCGGGCGGATGCTGGAGCACCTGCGCATCCTCCTGGAAGGCGTGGCGTCCCAGCCGGACGTGCCCGTGCAGCGCCTGCCGCTGCTCACCGGTGGCGAGCGCCAGCTGTTGCTGGAGACGTGGAACGACACGCGGGCCGACTTCCCGCGCGACGCCTGCATCCACCAGCGCTTCGAGGCGCAGGTGGCTCGCACCCCGGACGCGATCGCCGCGACCTTCGAGGGTGAGCAGCTGACGTACCGGCAGCTGGACGCGAAGGCGAACCAGCTGGCGCACCACCTGCGCCGGCTGGGCGTGGGGCCCGAGGTGAAGGTCGCCCTGTGCCTGGAGCGCTCGCTGGAGATGGTCATCGCCGTGATGGGCGTGCTCAAGGCCGGCGGCGCCTACGTGCCGCTCGACCCGAAGTACCCGCTGGATCGCCTGTCCTTCATGCTGGAGGACACGCAGGTGCCGGTGGTGCTGACGCAGGACTCGCTGGCGGACGAGCTGCCCGTCACCACCCAGCAGCTCATCAGCCTGGATGGCGACTGGAAGCGGAGCATCTCCCGCGAGCGCGAGGACGCGCCCGTGACGGCGGTGACGGCCGGCAACCTGGCGTACGTCATCTACACGTCCGGCTCCACGGGCAAGCCCAAGGGCGTGGCCATCGAACACCGCGGCGTGTCCAACTACCTGACGTGGTGCTTGTCGGCGTACGGGCTCGACTCGGGCGCGGGCGCACCGGTGCACTCGTCGCTCGCGTTCGACCTCACCGTCACCAGCATGCTGGCGCCGCTGGTTGCGGGCCGGGGCGTGGTGATGGTGTCCGAGGCCCGGGGCGTGGAAGGCCTGGCGGACGTGCTGCGCGAAGGCACGGGCTTCAGCCTGGTGAAGTTGACGCCCAGCCACCTGCGGCTGTTGTCGGACCTGCTGGGCGCGGACGCGGCGGCGGGGCGCACGGGCGCCTTCGTCATCGGCGGCGAAGCGCTCTTCTCGGAAGAGCTGGCGTTCTGGCGCAAGCACGCGCCGGCCACGCGGCTCATCAACGAGTACGGCCCCACGGAGACGGTGGTGGGCTGCTCGGTGCACGTCGTGGCCCCGGAGGACTCGGGCTCCGGCGCGGTGCGCATCGGCAAGCCGCTGCCCAACACGCGGATGTACGTGCTGGATGCGCACCTGCAACCCGTGCCGGTGGGCGTGCCGGGTGAGCTGTACATCGGCGGCGTGCAGGTGGGCCGCGGCTACCTGGGCCGCCCGGAGCTCACCGCGGAGAAGTTCGTCCCGGATGCGTTCAGCACCGACGGCGGAGCGCGGCTGTACCGCTCCGGCGACCTGGCCCGCTGGCGCGCCGACGGCACGCTGGAATACATGGGCCGCGTCGACCACCAGGTGAAGGTGCGCGGCTACCGCATCGAGCTGGGGGAGATCGAATCCGCCCTCATGGGCGCCTACGGAGTGCGCGAGTCCGTCGTCGTCGTCCGCGAGGACGTGGCCGGCGACAAGCGGCTGGTCGCCTACGTCGCGGGTGACGTGGAGTCCCTGGACCGCCAGGGCCTGCGCGAACACCTGGAGCGCACGCTGCCGGAGTACATGGTGCCGTCCGCCTTCGTCGTCATGGAGGCGCTGCCGGTGACCTCCAACGGCAAGGTGGACCGCAAGGCGCTGCCCGTCCCCAGCGACGAGCGCACGGAAACCGACGCGTTCATCGCGCCGCGCACGCCCACCGAACAGCTGCTCGCCGGAGCGTGGAGCGAGCTGCTGCGCGTGGACCGCGTGGGTTCCACGGACGACTTCTTCGAGCTGGGTGGCCACTCACTGCTGGCCACGCAGGTGCTGTCGCGCGTCCGGAGCATCTTCCGCATCGACCTGCAGCTGCGGGACGTCTTCAACGCGCCCACGGTGCAGAAGCTGTCGGTCCTCATCGACCAGGCGCTCCAGGCCGGCGCGGGCACCCAGGCGCCCGCCATCGTGCCGCTGCCTCGCGAGGGCCGCCTGCCGCTGTCGTTCGCACAGCAGCGCTTGTGGTTCCTGCACCAGCTGGACGCGTCCAGCCCGGCCTACAACGTGCCCATGGTCCTTCGCCTGAAGGGCTCGCTGGACGTAATGGCGCTGGAGCAGAGCTTCACGGAGCTGGTGCGCCGGCACGAATCGCTGCGCACGTCGTTCCACCTGGAGAACGGCCAGGCCGCGCAGGTCATCCACCCGGCGGTGTCGCTGCCGCTCCCGGTGGTGGACCTCTGCGACATCCCGGAGCCGGAGCGCCATGACGAGGCCCGCCGCCTCGCGGACGAGGAGGCTGTGCACCCGTTCCAGCTGGCCACCGGCCCGCTGCTGCGCGTGAAGCTGCTCAAGCTGGACGAGGAGGAGCACATCCTCCTGCTCGTCATGCACCACATCGTCTCCGACGGCTGGTCCATGGGCGTGCTGGTGCGCGAGATGGCCGCGTCCTACGAGGCCTTCGCCTCCGGCCGCGCGCCGGTGCTGCCGCAGCTGCCGGTGCAGTACGCGGACTACGCGGGCTGGCAGCGCGGCTGGCTCCAGGGCGAGGTGCTGGAGAAGCAGCTCGGGTACTGGAAGCAGCAGCTGTCCGGCGCGCCCTCCGCGATGGAGCTGCCCACGGACCGTCCGCGTCCTGCGGTGCAGACGTCACACGGCGCAAGCGTCCCGGTGAAGGTGGGCGCGGCGCTGACGGAATCGCTGAAGGCCCTGGCGCTCCAGGAGGGCACCACGCCCTTCATGGTCCTGCTGGCCGCGTGGCAGACGTTGCTGTCGCGCTACTCCGGACAGGACGACGTGAGCGTGGGCACGCCCATCGCGGGCCGGCAGCGCGCGGAGACGGAGGGCCTCATCGGCTTCTTCGTCAACACGCTGGTGCTGCGCACGAAGCTGGACGGCGACCCCACGTTCCGCGAGCTGTTGGGCCGCGTGCGTGAGACGACCCTGGGCGCGTACGCGCACCAGGAGGTGCCCTTCGAGAAGCTGGTGGAGGAGCTGGCGCCCACGCGCGACACCAGCCGCACGCCGCTGTTCCAGGTGTCCATGACGCTGCAGAACGCGCCGGAAGAGGCGTTCACGCTGACCGACCTCACCCTGGAAGGCGTGGAGGTGGAGCACCGCACCGCGAAGTTCGACCTGTCGCTGGGCCTCACGGAGACGGCGAACGGCATCGAGGGCGGGCTCGAGTACAACACCGACCTGTTCGACGCGGGCACCGCCGAGCGGCTCGCCCGGCACCTGGGCGTGTTGCTGGAGGGCATCGCGGCCAACCCGGATGCACGTCTGCACCAGCTGCCGCTGCTCACGCCGGAGGACCGCCAGCAGGTGGTGGCGGGCTGGAACGACGCCAACGCCCGCTTCCCGGTGGACGCGTGCCTGCACTCGCTGTTCGAGCAGCAGGCGGCGCGCACCCCGGACGCCATCGCCGTCACCTACGCCGAACAGCGCCTCACGTACCGCGAGCTGGACGCGCGGGCGAACCAGCTGGCGCACCACCTGCGCACGCTGGGCGTGGGGCCGGAGGTCCTGGTGGGCCTCGCGGTGGAGCGCTCGCTGGAGCTGATGGTGGGCCTGCTGGCCATCCTCAAGGCCGGCGGCGCGTACCTGCCCATGGATCCGGCGTACCCGCGGGAGCGCCTGGAGTTCATGGTGGAGGACGCGCGCGTCCCGGTGGTGCTCACGCAGCAGCACCTGCTGGACGTGGTGCCGTCGGGCGCGGCGAAGCGCCTGTGCCTGGACGCGGACGCCTCCGCGTGGGCCTCCGCGCCCACCACGAGGCCGGTCAGCGGCGTGGCGCCGCATCACCTGGCGTACGTCATCTACACCTCCGGCTCCACGGGCCGGCCCAAGGGCGCGCAGATTGAGCACGCCCAGGTGGTGCGCCTCTTCGACGGCACGAAGCACTGGTTCGACTTCGGCGCGAAGGACGTGTGGACGCTGTTCCACTCGTACGCGTTCGACTTCTCCGTCTGGGAGATGTGGGGCGCGCTGCTGTACGGCGGCAAGCTGGTGGTGGTGCCCTACGAGGTCAGCCGCACGCCGGCGGACTTCCACGCGCTGCTCAAGCGCGAGGGCGTCACGGTGCTCAACCAGACGCCGTCCGCCTTCCGTCAGCTCATCCAGCACGAGGAGCGCACGGGCGACCACGAAGGCCTGGCCCTGCGCACGGTGGTGTTCGGCGGCGAGGCGCTGGAGTTCGGCAGCCTGCGGCCCTGGTACGCGCGCCACGCGGACAACGCGCCGGTGCTCGTCAACATGTACGGCATCACCGAGACGACCGTGCACGTGACCTACCGCGCACTCAAGGCGGCGGACGCGGAGGGCGGACGCGGCAGCGAGGTGGGCGTGCCGATTCCGGACCTCCAGGTGTACGTGCTGGATGCGCACGGACAGCCGGTGCCTCCGGGCGTCACGGGGGAGATGTACGTGGGCGGTGAAGGCCTGGGCCGCGGCTACCTGGGCCGGCCGGAGCTGACCGCGCAGCGCTTCCTGCCGGATCCGTTCAGCACGCGGCCCGGGGCGCGGCTCTACCGCTCCGGAGACCTGGCGCGGTGGCGTCCCAACGGCACGCTGGAGTACCTGGGCCGTGCGGACTTCCAGGTGAAGGTGCGTGGCTTCCGCATCGAGCTGGGCGAAATCGAAGCGGGCCTGCTGTCGCACCCGAGCGTGCGCGAGGCCGTGGTGCTGGTGCGCGAGGACGTGCCGGGCGACAAGCGCCTGGTGGCGTACCTCGTGGGCGCTCCGGGCCAGAGCGTGGCAGGGAGCCAGGAGCTGCGCGAACAGCTGCGGCGCACGCTGCCGGAGTACATGGTGCCGTCCGCCTTCGTGCCGCTGGAGCAGCTGCCGCTCACGTCCAACGGCAAGGTGGACCGCCGCGCGCTGCCCGCGCCGGACACCACGCGCACGGAGGCCGCCACGCTGGTGGTGGCGCGTACGCCGCTCCAGCTGCAACTGGTCCGCATCTGGGAGGAGACGCTGGGGATGTCGCCCATTGGCATCCGCGACGACTTCTTCGACCTGGGCGGCCACTCCATGCTGGCGGTGCAGCTGATGGGCCGCATCCAGCAGCTCACCGGCCGCAACCTGCCCCTGGCGTCGCTGTTCCAGGCGTCGACGGTGGAGCAGCTGTCCGCGCTCCTGGAGCAGGGGGAGAAGGCCTGGTCGCCGCTGGTGGCGCTGAAGCCGGAGGGGACGAAGCCTCCGCTGTTCGCCATCCACCCGGCGGGCGGCGGCGTCCTCTGCTACGTGGACCTGGCGCGAGAACTGGACGCGGATCAGCCGTGCTACGGCCTCCAGGCCCGGGGCACCGAGGGCGAGGAGCCCCTGGGCACCGTGGCGGAGATGGCCGCGCTGTACCTGGCGTCCGTGCGCGAGGTGCAGCCGCACGGGCCCTACCACCTGGCGGGCTGGTCGCTGGGCGGCATCATCGCCTTCGAGATGGCGCGGCAGCTGCGCGCACAGGGCGAGACGGTGGCGCTCCTGGCGAGCATCGACGCGTACACCGTGCAGCACATGGTGCCGGACAAGACGCCGGAGCAGGTGCTGGAGGACATGCTCACCTCCGAGCTCACCATGATGCTGGCGGCCACCACCGGGCGCGACCCCATGGAGCTGCGCGAGCGCATCTCCCAGATGACGCAGCCGGAGCGCGTGAACTACTTCTACGAAGTGGGCAGCCAGGGTGACACGCAGATCGCCGACGTGGGCGTGGAGCGCGTGCGCAACCTGTACCGGGTGTTCGAGTCCACCTCGCGCGCGTTCACGCAGTACGACGCGAAGCCGCTCGACGGGGCATTGGTGCTGCTGCGCGCCAGCCAGCGGCCGGACACTCGCGAGCACACCGGCTGGGAGGAGCTCGTCACCGGCGGCGTGGAGGTCGTGGAGATGCCGGGCACGCACATGACGATGATGCGCAAGCCGCTCATCACGAACGTGGCGCGGGAGCTCCAGTCCCGCATCGTGTCGTGGACGGCGCCGGTGGACGACCAGAAGAAGAAGATCGGGTAGCGGTACCACGCGGGCTCCGGGGTCATCCCCGGAGCCCGTGTTGCTGACAGCGGCCGGCGCCTACCGGGCGCCGATGGGGGACAGCGTCAGGGGCTCCGGCGGCGCGGCGGCGCGGACCGCCTGGACCAGCGCCTCGATGGTCTTCACGAGCACCGGGGCCACGTCCGGGTCCACGGCGAGCGACGCCTCGTCCGTCTTGCGGCCCGCCAGGGGGACCGTGAGCAGGCCTTCAATCACCTCCGTGAAGGTGACGGTGCGCAGCACCTCCATCAGCTGCCCGTGAGCGTGCAGGGAGCGCGGCGAGGCGTTGATCAGCGCGGTGGGCCGGGAGGACATCTCGCCGCTGCCCACCAGCCAGTCCAGCGCGTTCTTCATCACGCCGGAGATGCCGTGCGCGTACTCCGGGCTGGAGATGAGCAGCGCATCGGTGGCCCGGAGCGCCTCGCGCAGCGCCAGCACGCCGGGGGGCGCGATGCCGTTGTCCAGGTCGTCCAGGTCCGGGTTGAAGGGCGGGATGTCTCCGAGCGCGTCATAGAGCGTCATCTCCACGCCCGGGGGCGTCAGCCGGAGACAGGCCCTCAACAGGACGGTGTTGGAGGAGACCTTCCGAAGGCTTCCTGAAATGGCGAGGATCTTCATGGCGTGCTCAGGCGGCCTCCTGCGGACCGGTGGACGGAGAAGCCGCGGACCATGTCACGGGCAGTTGCTTCAGGCCATAGAGGACCATCTCGTGGCGGAAGGCCAGCTCCTCCACGGGCACGGCGACGCGCAGCGTTGGGATGCGCTCGAAGAGGGCGCGGAAGACGATGGCCAGCTCCGCGCGCGCGAACGTCGCGCCGATGCAGCGGTGCAGCCCGTGGCCGAACCCCACCTGGTGCCGGCAGTCGCGGCGGATGTCGAAGGCGTCCGCGTTGGGGAAGGCCTGCTCGTCGCGGTTGCCGGAGCTGAGCATGACGATGAGCCCCTCGCCCTCGCGGATGAGCTGGCCGCCCACCTCCACGTCGGCGGTGGCCGCGCGCGGCAGGCCCGCGTGGTTCACCGTGAGGTAGCGCACCAGCTCCTCCACCAGGCCGTCCGCCAGCGCGGGGTCGCGCAGGAAGTCCGCCAGCTGCTCCGGGTGCTGGAGCAGCGTGACGGTGCCCAGGCCAATCACCTGCGCCATGGTGTCGTAGCCGCCCAGCATCAGCAGCGCGGCGATGCCCACCAGCTCCGCGTGGGTGACCTGCTCGCTGCGCGTCTTGTCGGAGATGAGGCGGCCCAGGATGTCGTCCCCGGGGGCCTGCTCCTTCGCGGTCACCAGCCGGTCGAAGTAGGTCATCAGCTCGATGGCGGAGGTCTCTGATTCCTTCGCCGTGCGGCTGCGGTCCAGCACGCCGTCGGTCCGGCTCTGCACGAAGCCCGCGTCCTCGAAGGGCACGCCCAAGAGCTCGCAGATGACGGCGGACGCGGTGGGCAGGGCGAAGGCCTTGATGAGGTCCGCGGGCCGCGTCTCCTGAAGGAGCGCGTCCACCCGCTGATCCACGATGGCCTGCATCCGCGGGCGCAGGGACTCGATGTGCCGGGCCATGAACTCGCGCGTGACGAGCGCGCGCAGGCGCGTGTGGTCCGGCGCGTCCATCTGCATGAAGAAGCCCGGCGGGGGCGGCACGTCGCCCGTGACGTAGGACGGATATCCGCGGCTCAGCGGGTTGGAGCTGAAGCGCCGGTCGGTGAGGACGGCGCGGATGTCCTCATGGCGCGTCACCAGCCAGGCGGGGTCGCCTCGCGGCGTGACGACGCGGCTGATGGGCTGCTCCACACGCAGGCGGCGGTACTCGGGAGGCGGATCAAAGGGACATTTCCGTGCGGAAGGCAGCGGAGGAAGGGCGGTCATGGTGGGCTCCAGCGGGGGTGGCGGTGGAAGGTGAAAGGGGCCGTGGCTCAAGCGCCCGCGAGTACCTGGAGCAGGGCCTGCGTGAGGCCGGCGATGGTGGGGTGGTCCCACATGAGCGTCGGGTCCAGCGACAGCCCCAGGTGGTCCTCCAGGTCTCCGGCCAGGGTGAGCGCGTAGACGGAGTCCAGGCCGTACTCGGCCAGCGGCACGTCGGCGCGGATCTCGTCGGGCTTGCGCTGCACGTAGGTGGCGATCCGCGCGGACAGCCAGCTGCTCAGGGCCTCCGCGGAAGGGATGGACGGCATGAGAAGGGTTCCTTTCAATTCAGGCATCAGGGGCTGGAGATGAACGCCAGCCCGTCAGGGGAGAACGGCTCAGGTCGAAGGCGCGCACGTCCTCGTGGCGCGCCATCAGCTCGGTGAAGAGGCGGGTGCGGATGGCTTCCGGGAGCGGGCCCTGGGCCCGGCCGCGCCAGACGTCCAGGCGGTGAAGCGCGGCCAGGAGCCACGCCGGATCTCCCAGGAAGGGGGCTCCGGCCTGCTGGCGCCACACGTTGAAGCAGGCGCTCGCGGCCTGCAGCGTGATGGCGCGCGTCGTCAGGTCGTAGGACTCGGGGCTGGCGGTGGCGGTCAGCTCACGGGGAGGGAGCGCCGCGGCGGCGACGCGCAGGGACTCCAGCTCCGACGCGAAGGCCTCCATGCGCTGACGGACCTCGCGCAGCGGCCCGGAGGACGCGTCGCCCAGGGACTCCAGCCCGTCCCGCAGCGAGCCCATGAGCCCATCCTGTCCGCCGCCGCTGAGGGCCAGCGACTCGAAGGGCAGGGCGGGCAGCGGCGCGTCCAGACGGAACAGCTCCGCGGGGGCGGGCGTGGGCTTTGCCCAACCGCGCCGCGCGAGCAGCGGAAGCTGGGGCAGCAGCGTCATCTGTCCGGCGACGCGGGCCAGGTGGCCGAAGCCCGCGGGTTGCAGGTCGCGCATCAGCTTCTGGAAGACGGCGGCGTCGCCCTCGCGCAGGTAGAAGCGGGCCCCCAGCACCGTGGACAGCCGGCCCATGGCGTCCATCAACACGCGAGGCACCAGGAACTTCACCGCGGCGGTGGTGACGCTGGCCTCGCGCGGCAGCAGGTGCACGCCCCGCGCGGCCACGGTGGTGAAGGCATCACACAGCAGCAGATCCGCGAAGGTGTCCGCGAGCACCGAGCGCGTCTGGGGCAGGTCGGTGACGGCGCGGCCATACACCGTGCGGCCCAGCGACGTGCGGATCGTCGTGCGCAGGCCCGTGTCGACGATGCCCAGGAACATCCCGGGCAGCGCGACGCGCGTCACCTGGAAGGACTTGATCGCCGTCTCCAGCCCCTGCCCGGACGCGCCGAGGATGGCCTCCGTGGGCACGGGGCAGTCCTGGAACGTCACGCCGCCCAGCGGCACGCCGCGCATGCCCACGGTGCGGAAGCGGGGCAGGTGCGTCACGCGCTCGCGGGGAAGCCGCGTCAGGTCCACCAGCACCTGCGAATGGTTGCGGCTGCCGGTGCCCGGCTGGGTGCGCGCGAAGAGGACCACCGCGTCCGCGCGGTGGATGTTGGAGATGACCTGCTTCGTGCCGTTCAGGCGCAGGCCGTCGCTGGAGGGCAGCGCTTCGAACTCCGCGCGCGCCAGGTCGTTGCCGTGCGCCAGTTCGTAGTAGCCGCACGCGAGCTTGCGCTTGCGCAGGAGCAGGTCCGCTACGGTGCGGCGCTGATCCGGCGTGCCCGCTGTCCACACGTTGACCGCGGCGATGAGCGAGCTGGCGCCGTAGCCCAGGCCCAGGCACGGGTCGCGGCGGAACACCGCTCGCATGAGGCGGATCAGCCGGTCCAACCCGGCCAGCCGGCCGCCCTCCGACGTGGGCACGAACTCCGCGCTCAGGCCGAAGGTGTCCAGCAGCCGCTCTCCGGCGTCCAGCAGCTCCCCACGCTCGTCCGCGGCGAGGACCTGGGAGAAGCCCACCGGCTGGGTGTCATCCCACGGGTCGCCCAGGTGCTGCTCCAGCGTCTCCTCGGAGTGGGGATTCATCATGGCGCGCCTTCCGTCCGCACGTCGTCCAGCAGGGACACGAGTCCGGGCGCGTCCACCACGGTCGCGGCCAGCCGGTCGAAGACGTCCGCCGCGTCCGGTGCGGTCTCCACGCCCAGACGCGACAGCACGTTCACCAGACACGCCTCCAGCCAGAGCGCGTCACTCCAGAGCGGGCCGGTGGCCCGGGCCTGATGGTTCAGCCAGAGGTGCAGGCACGCCGCGCCCGCGAAGCAGGCCTCGTAGTGTTCGGCCAGGTGGAACGCCTCCGGAGGCACGTCGCGCGGGGAGGGCGGATGCGCGGCCATGCGCTCGTGGACGGCGGCGGTCGCGGTGCCCAGGGCGCGCGCGAGGACGGCGACGTGCTTCGGAACGCCGCCGCCTTCCTCCAGGGCCTGGAGCCGCTGGAGCGCGGCGGGCAGGCCCTGCACGACACTGCACCCGCCCAGGGAGATGAGCGCCAGCCGGGACAGGTCGGCTTCGGGGAGCGGGGCGGTGAGCGTGGTCGCCGTCGCGAGCCCCTCCGCGTCGCGGCGCTCCTGCCGCCACGCCCGGACCAGCACGGGGAACTGGTTGATGACCGCGTTGCGGTTGACCAGGGTGCTGCCGTCGAAGATGGCGATGATGCGGTGGTCACGCTCCAGCTTCTGGAACATGCCGTGCGCGTACACGTCGGAGAGGAACGAGCGCGCGCCCATCAGGTCCGCCAGCTGGGCGATCATGTCGTTGATGGCCGAGGGGACGAACGCCTTGGTGAGCGCGGAGGTGAGGCTCGCTTCGTTCGTGAGTGCGTGCAGGGAGCGGCTGCCCACGCACGTCACGGCCTCCGCGAGCAGCAGCTGCGTGGCGGCCTGGCCCAGCGGGCGGCGCGCCCGGGGCAGGTCCACCAGCCGGCGCTCATAGAGCTGGTGCGCCTTCGCGAAGTCCACCGTCAGGCGCAGCGCATGGTCCCCAGCGCCCAGGGACATGGCCACCGCGACGGTGCGGGTCAGCTGGAGGGCCTTGAGCACCAGCTCGATGCCGCCGCCCTGACGTCCCACCAGCGCGCTGTCCGGCACGTCCGCGCCGGTGAAGGCGATGCCGCTGATGTCCGCGCCCCGGATGCCGTGGGTGCGCTCCTTGGGCAGGCAGTGGAAGGCGCCAGGTGGCAGGGTGCGCTTGTCCACCAGGAACACGCTGAAGCCGCGGGGACCGCCCGCGGGCTCGGTGCGCGCGAGCACGCTCACCAGGTGGCCCCGGGTGGCGTTGTTGATGAGCCACTTCTCCCCGTCGAGCCGCCAGCCTTCGGAGGTGCGCGTCGCGGACAGCTCACCGGCCAGCAGGTCGCTGCCGTGGTGGCGCTCCGTCAGGCCCCAGGACACGCGCGCTCCCTGCTGGATTTCCTCACCCAGGGCGGCGGCCTGCTTCGCGTTGCCCTCCACCCAGGTGCACGCTCCGCCCAGGAAGGTCTTTCCATGGCCGATGGCCGCGGTCAGGTCCCTGCGTGCCACCGTGCGCCAGAGCGCCACGAGGTCCGGGAAGCGCTCGAGCCGTCCGCCGTGCTTCACGGGCACGTAGTGCGCCCCCAGGCCGAAGTCGTCCAGGGCACTGCAGGCGTCGGTGGGGAAGGCTTCCTTGCGGTCCAGCTCCGCGACCTTCGCGGGCGCGAACGGGCCATCCCCCATGTCCAGTTGCCGCAGCCGCGCGTCGAGCGCCACCGCGGGTGACGTCGTCGCGGTCATCCCGGGAAGTCCTCTCCCCCTTGCGTCGCGCCGGCCAGCGAGGGCGGAAGCACCTGGGGTTGGGCCTGGCGTGCCTGGAGCACCTGGGCGTCCAGTTCTTCGTGCAGCACGGGGAGCGCGTTCGCCAGGAACAGCGTGCGCATGGCGGCGCGCTGGATCTTCCCGCTGGTGGTGCGCTGCACGGAGCCGGGCTTGAGCAGCACCACGCCGCCCACGCGGATGCCGAACTCGCGCGACACGGTGACCTTGATGCGCGCGACGAGCTGGCGGTAACCCTCCGTGTCGAAGCGGCCCTTCACCTCGTGGGTGACGATGACCGCCTCCTCCTCGTCCGGCGGCGACACCGTGAACACCGCGCCGAAGCGCGTGGCCAGCTCCGGGTGCTGTGCCCGGACCTCGTGCTCGATGTCCTGCGGGTAGAGGTTGCGGCCGTGGGTGATGAGCATCTCCTTGATGCGGCCAGTGACGTAGACCTCTCCGTCGAGCACCAGCCCCAGGTCGCCGGTGCGCAGGAAGCCCTGCTCGCCCTCGGCGGTGGTCGCGTCGAAGTTCGCGGCCGTGGCGCGCGGGTTGTTCCAGTAGCCGCGCGACACGCTGTCACCGCGCAGCCACAGCTCTCCCACCATGCCCGGCCGCAGCGTCGCGCGCGTCGCGGGGTCCACCACGCGCACGTCGTAGCCCTCCGGCACGCCGCAGCTCACCAGCTCGCGGGCCTGCTGGCCTTCGGTGGCCAGGCGGTACTCGTGCTGCTCCAGCGCCTCCGCCACCACGCGGCGCACGACGGGCGGACGGTGGGCGCGGCCGGAGACGAACACCGTGGCCTCCGCCATGCCGTAGCAGGGGCAGAGGGCGGACTCGCTGAAGCCCGCTGCGGCGAAGCGCTGCGCGAAGGCCCGCAGCGTGGAGGCCTGGACCGGCTCCGAGCCGTTGGCCGCGAACTCCCACCGGGACAGGTCCAACCCCGCCAGCTGCGCGTCGCTCACACGGCGGCGGCACAGCTCGAACGCGAAGTTCGGCGCCGCCGAGTACCCGATGTCGTGCTTGTCGATCATCCGCAGCCACAGGTGCGGCCGCATGACGAAGGCGTTGGGCGTCATCAACACGCAGCTGCTTCCCAGGAACAGCGCGGGCAGCAGCTGCGCCATCAGACCCATGTCGTGGTACAGCGGGATCCATCCACCGAAGCGGGTGCGGTCCGTGAACCCGAGCGCGCGCTGGAAGCTGGCCACGTTGTGCAGCAGGTTCTGGTGGGAGACCATCACTCCCTTCGGATCACCCGTGGATCCGGACGTGTATTGCAGGAGGAGCAGCGTGTCGCGGGACGTGGGCGGCATCCGCCAGGTCTCCGGATCGCCCTCGCCCTGCGTGTCCGTGGCCAGGACCGTCACCCCGTCCAGGCCTTCCGCGCTGGCCCACTCCGTCACGGCCGCGGCGTGGGTGCTGTCGGTGAAGATGGCGCGTACGCCCGCGTCCCGGGCAATGGCGCGGACCCGGCGCCGCTGGTGCGGGTACTGGCCGGGCAGCGGCGCGGGCACGGTGATCATCCCGGCGTAGAGGCAGCCGAAGAAGGCCGCCACGAAGTCCACGCCCACCGGGTAGAGCATCAGCACGCGCTCGCCCGGGGCGAAGCGCTCCTGGAGCCAGACGGCGATGCGCCGGGCCTCCGCGTCCAGCCGCTGGTAGGTGAGCGTGGTGGTGCCGTCCGCGCGGTCCAGGTCGCGCACCAGGCTTACCGCCTCCTGGTCAGGGCGGGTGCTCGCGTATTCGCGCAACAGCGCGGTGATGTGGGGGGCGTGCTCAAACGCGGGCATGGGAACCGCTCCTCTCCGCGCGCGGCGGAGGCAGGTAGCCAATGGAGACGAAGTAGTCGAGGTAGAGGCGCAGGAAGGCGAGGTCCACCTCGCGGCACGCGATGCCTGAACCCGCCAGGGCCGCGTGCAGCTGCGTGGTGTCGAAGCGGGGCAGGCTGTCCGGGTAGCCCACGTCTTCTGACGGGGTGTCCTCGGTGAAGAGCGGGTGGAAGCGGGTGAGCGCGTTGTCCTCGCCGCGCTCCACCGCCGCCGTCAGCTCGCGGTACCACTCGCGGTAGGGCACGCGCCGCAGCGGATAGCCCAGGGTCTCCAGCATCTGGACCAGCTCGGTCCAGCGCACCGTGCGGCCTCCGGGCAGGTTGAACACGGAGCCCGCGTGCTTGCCGCCCAGCGCGACGTGCGCGACGACACGCGCGCAGAAGTCCACCGGGACCATCTCCAGCAGGACGTTGAAGTCCAGCGCCGCGCCCAGCTGGATGCAGCCCTTCATCGTCTCGTTGAGGAAGGTGTCGGTGGAGCAGGCGCCTGTATCCTGCGAGCCGGTGATGAGGCCCGGCCGGTAGATGCACACCGGCAGCCCCCGGTGGCCGGCGAGCGACACCAGCTTGTCGCCCACCCACTTCGTCTGCCGGTAGCCCCCCATGACGTGGGTCGGGTCCGTGAGCTCCACCTCCATGAAGTTCTGCGGCCCCGGGTGGCCGGGGAAGACGGCCAGCGACGACACGAAGTGCACGGGCTTCACGCGCGCACGGCACGCCAGCCGAAGCACCTCCAGGGTGCCCAGTACGTTGACGGGCTTGAGGCGCTGATAGGGCAGCGCGTAGCTGGAGTGCGCGCCGTTGTGGATGATGACCTCCGCCTCGTGGGCCAGCGTCAGGTAGTCCGCGCGCGACAGTCCGAAGTAGGGCCGTCCCAGGTCACCCGCCACGCCGATGAGGCGGGCCGCGTCGGCGTCGCGCCACAGCCCGTAGCCGCGCAGGTTGTCGCGCACGCGCTCCAGCGCCCCAGCCGCATCACGCGCGCGAGCCAGCACGAAGAGGCGCGCGTCGGAGCGGTCGAGCAGCTCGCGCACCAGGTACGCGCCGGTGTAGCCGGTGCCTCCGGTGAGCAGCACGGTGCGGTAGGGCGCGGTCACTGCTGGCAAGGCATCCGGGGCAATGCGGATGTCGTCCGGGAGCGTCGCCTCGGTGAGCAGGTCGTCCGGGGACAGGCTGCGCGAAGCGGGGCCGCTCGAGGACGCGCCTCCGGACTTCGCGCCGATCATCCGCGCCAATTCGGAGACGGTGGGGTGTTCGAAGAAGCGGCGCATGTTGGGGGCGACGCCGAACGCCTCCTTCACCCGCGCGGCCATCTGCGCGGCGCCCACGGAATCACCGCCCAGGTCGAAGAAGCTGTCCGTGACGCCGACGCGCGCCGTGCCCAGCACCTCCTGCCAGAGCAGCGCGATGCGGGCCTCGTCGGGCGTCCCCGGCGCCACGTACGCGGCGGCGGTGGTGGACTCGGAGGCGTCGGCCAGAGGCAGGCGGCTTCGGTCCACCTTGCCGTTGGGCAGCTTGGGCAGCGTGTCCAGGATGACGAAGCGCGTGGGCACCATCGCCTCGGGCAGGTGCTCCCGGGCGAAGGTCCCCAGGGACGCGCGCAGGCTGGCCACGGACGTGGACTGGAGCGGCGCGTTCGCCGCGCGGGAAGGGGTGTCACTCATCGCGTCTGCTCCTTCAGCTCGAACACCGCGTCGAACGTTCCCGTGCTCGCGGAGGTGGGCACCTCCAGGCGCACCGTCAGGCCATGACGGTCCGCCAGGGCCACCACTGCCTCCGGCTCCACGGCCCGCGTCTCATCGGCGTCCCAGAGCGCTCGCTCCACGTCCCAGGCGGTCTGGGCCGGAGTGGCCGCGTGCAACAGCCGCACGAGTTGCAGCGGCTTGACGAGCCGCCGGTTGGGAATGCCGGTGACGCGGAAGGGTCCCTTGCGCGCCTGGAGCAGCCGCGCGAGCCCTTCGCTCCGGTCCCCGTCACCGGGCAGCGTGTCCCAGGCCACGGAGGCATTGGCGGGCACGGGGGCCTGGACGCCGTGGCCCAGCGTCACGTCGTAGCGGAAGCAGGTGAGCTCGTTGACGGCGTGGCCGCGCTTGAGCTCCAGCCGCACCGGCCGGTGGAGCCGGGCCGCGTGCTCGCGGAAGAAGGACGGGGACAGGCACAGCTCCCGTTCAGCGGCGACCTGCCGCGCCACCGCTGACGCCAGGTCGCGCGCGGGCATCAACGCGGGGGCCTTGTGCAGCTGCACGGAGGCGTGGAAGGCCTCCAGCAGATCCAGGTCCCGGACGTCACCGACGAAGACCGCGCCCTTGGCACCGGACACGCGCGCCGCTTCGTCCAGCACGCGCGTGAGGTACTCCGTGCCCGGGAAGTATTGGATGACGGAGTTGATGACCACGGTGTGGCCCGCGTCCGTCGACAGCGTGGACAGGTGGCCCGCGTCGCCATGGATCAGCGTGACGTGCGAGGGCAGGGGGCCGCTGCCCAGCGACGCGGCCGCGGTGCGCAGCGCGGCCGCGGATACGTCCAGGCCCAGGTACCGCTCCACGTGGGGCGCCAGGTGACGCAGCACCAGGCCCACGCCCACGCCCACGTCCACCAGCGTGCGCGGATGCAGCGCGCGGACGCGCTCCACGGTGTGGCCCAGCCACTCGCGCATCTGCGCCGGGGGGATGGGCTCCCCCGTGTAGCTGCTGAGCCAGCCGGAGAAGTCCCGGTCCAGGTCCTGTCCGCGCGCGCCCGTCTCCGGGTCGGTGTACGCGTTCTCCCAGACCTCGCCCCAGCGCTGGACGTGCGCTTCCTCCGCGCCCTTGTCCAGCAGGCCCGGGCCCGGTGACACGAAGGCGATCAGCTCCGCGCCGCCGTTGGCGCGAGCCGCCGCCACCACGGCGACGGACGCCACCTGGGGATGGCGCGACAGCACGCCCTCCACCTCGTCGGGCTCGATGCGGTGGCCGCGGATCTTCACCTGCCGGTCCACGCGGCCCAGGAACTCCAGCACGCCGTCCGCCCGCCAGCGTGCGCGGTCTCCGGTGCGGTACATGCGCCCCGGACGCGAGGGGTGCGGCACGAAGCGCTCCGCCGTCAGCTCCGGGCGGCGGTGGTAGCCCAGGCTGACGCCCTCGCCGCCAATCCACAGCTCTCCCGCCACGCCAATGGGCGAGGGCTCGCGCGCGGCATCCAGCACCAGCACGTCCGTGTTCGCGATGGGCTGGCCAATGGGGATGACGCCCTGGCGCGGATCCTTCACCGCGTCCACCTCATGCACGGTGGACCACACGGTCGTCTCCGTGGGGCCGTACATGTTGAACAGCCGCACCCGGGGAAGCCGCGAACACACGCGATCCACGAGCCCCGCGGGAAGGATTTCGCCACCGACGAGCACGGCGCGCGCGCCCTCCAGCGCGGCCAGCGCCGCGGGCTCGGCGGCCACGGCGGCGAGGAAGGACGGGGTGCTCTGGGTGAGCGTGACGCCATGGCGGCGGCACAGCTCGGCGAAGGCGTCATCGCCTTCGGGGCCGTCCGCGCCGGGAGCACGGACCAGGTTGTTGATGAGCCCCTCGTTGGCGATGACCACGCGCGCGCCGTGGGTGAGCGGCCAGAGCAGCTCCAGCACGGAGATGTCGAAGGACACGCTGGTGAGCGCGAGCACCGCGTCCTCGGGCCCGCAGCCGATGCGCGCGTCCATGCCCAGGAAGAAGTTCACCACGTTGTGGTGGCGCACCCCGGTGCCCTTGGGCCGGCCCGTGGAGCCGGAGGTGTAGAGCACGTAGGCCGTGTCGTGGCCGTCCGTGCCCACCCGCACCGGCGCAGTGGAGCGCGAGGCCACGTCGGCCGTGTCCAGGTGCACCACCGCGCGCGCGGGCAGTCCGGCGGGGCCGGTGCTCAGGCTGACGAGCGCATCCAGGTCCGCGTCGGACGCGATGAACTCCAGGCGGTTCTGCGGATAGCCGGGGTCCAGCGGCACGTACGCGGCGCCCGCCTTCATCACCGCGAGCAGGGCAATGACGAGCTCCGGCCCGCGCGGCAGGCTCACGCCCACGCGGCCCCCACGGCGCACGCCCCGGTCCTTCAGGAGCGAGGCCAGCTGGTTTGCGCGAGCATCCAGCTGCGCGTACCGCACGCTCTGCCCACGGTGCACGAGCGCGACGCGCTGACCCTCCACGCGGGCCTGGTGCTCGATGAGCGCGTGGACGGTGAGGTCGCGGTCATACGTCACCGCGGTGTCGTTCCAGCGAGCCACGCGTGCGCGCTCCGCCGCGTCCACGAGCGTCACGTCCGCGAAGCCCGCTCCGGGCGTGTCCGCGACGGCCTCCAGCGCGCGCTGGTAGTAGCCGGTGAGCCGCGCGCAGAGGTCGGCGTCCAGGAGGGACTCGTCGCAGTCCAGCCACAGCCGCAGCCCGCCCTGCACCGGGTCGTAGAGGAAGTTCACGGCGAGCGGGTAGTTCGTCTCCGCTACGCCCACGCCGTCCAGGATGAGCGCGCCCGTGGGGCCGGTGACCTTCCACTGGCGCCGGAAGTCCATGAAGTTGACGTAACTGTCCAGGGACAGCGCGTCCCCCAGGTCCCGCTGCATCCGCATGTACGGGTAGCGGCGGTGCGGCGAGGACTCGCGCTCGTGGGCGAAGACGGCGTGGGCCGCGTCGCGCAGGGTGGCCGTGCGCGTGTCGACGCGCAGCGGGAGCGTGTTGAGGAACACGCCGATGGCCTCGTCGCCGCCTTCCTCTTCCAGGCGGCCGTTGGACACCACGCCGGTGACGACCTCGTCCACGCCGCACACGCGATGCAGCACCGCCACGTGCGCCGTCGCCAGCAGCGACTTGAGCGGGAGGGCCTCCTCCACCGCGCGCAGCCGCAGCCGCTCCGCCAGCTGGGGTGAGAGGGGGACTTCATGGGCCCGCTGCCGGGGGGCGGGCGCCGCGCCCCCCGGCAGCGGGCCCATGA
>NZ_RAWK01000270.1 GCF_003612165.1 Corallococcus aberystwythensis
GTGTTCCCCCCAGCGTGAAGGGGGCGGAGGCCAGGCAGCCTGTCCGCCGCCCCCTTCACGCTGGGGGGAACACTCCCTGTGTCCCCCGGTGCCGGACGACCTCCGCCCACGTTGACCAACCGCATCCAAGCGGCCACCATCGCGCGCCGGGGGAACAGGACGGGAGTGGGCTGTATGGAAGAGTATTTCAATATCCGTGTACGAAAGGTGCGCGTTCGCCGCACATGCCACCTGTCCACACGACGTACGGCGGGTGAATCGTCACGTGCCGAAAGTTTTTCCGTCTCTTGCGCGATTGATTCCCTCCCCTGGGTTGCAGGCTGGCTCCGCCATGGAAACCTGATCCCCCCATGGGCACCGACGACCTCTTCGCGCACACAGTCCTGTCCGAATCGGGTGACGCCGTGACCGACGGTGGCGGAGCGCCCGTCTTGATGTCGCCGCCCGGACAGGAGGTCCAGGAAGGCACGGTGCTGGGCAACTACCAGCTGGAGAAGCTCCTGGGCGAAGGGTCCATGGGCCGGGTCTTCCAGGCGCGGCACGTGCGGCTGGGGCGCCAGGTGGCGCTCAAGGTGCTCAAGCCGGAGCACGCGCGGGACAGCTCCTTCGTGCAGCGCTTCTTCCAGGAGGCGCGCACCGTCAATCAGATCAACCACGAGCACATCGTGGAGGTCTTCGACTTCGTGGACGACTCGCCCAACGGGCACGTCTACTGCGTGATGGAGCTGTTGCGCGGGCAGAGCCTGACGGCGCTCCTGAAGGAGGAGGGGCTGACGCTGGAGCGCGTGCAGCGCATGGGCGTGCAGGTGTGCGCGGCCCTGGGCGCGGCCCACCAGGTGGGCGTGGTGCACCGGGACATCAAGCCGGACAACCTCTTCGTCACGCACCGCTCCGGGCAGCAGGACTTCGTGAAGGTGCTGGACTTCGGCGTCGCGAAGCTCATCACCACGCAGACGGGCGTGAGCCTCACGGGCACGCTGGACGGGACCATCATCGGCACGCCGGCGTACATGGCGCCGGAGCAGGCCGCGGGACTGCCGGTGGACGCGCGCGCGGACATCTACGCGGTGGGCAACATCCTCTACGAGATGCTCTCCGGCCACCCGCCCTTCCAGGCGCAGGCCTTCGGGCAGCTGGTGGTGCAGATCATCACCCAGCCGCCGCCGGCGCTGCCCACGCACCTGCCGTCGGGAGAGCGGGTGCCGCAGGAGCTGGCGGAGCTGGTGATGCGCTGCCTGGCGAAGGAGCCGGAGGCCCGGCCGCAGCAGCTGGCGGAGGTCACCACGTCGCTCTTGCTGATGCCCACCGCGCCGGCCGCCGCGCCGCGCGCGGAAGCGCTGGTGGAGGAGGCGGAGCGGCCCACCCTGCGCATGAAGGTGCCGGGGATGCTTCGCGACCGGCGGCTCCAGGTGTCGGCGGGGCTGGCGGCGCTCGCGCTGGTGTCCGGCGTCACGACGTGGACGGGCCTGCACTCGATGCGCGCCTCCGATGCCGGGCAGGCTCCGGTGGCGGTGGCGTCCGCGTCCTCCGCGGGGGCGCCGGTCGCGGGCGCGATGGACGCGGTGACGCTCACGGTGCACTCGTCGCCCCCGGGCGCGAAGGTGGTTCGCGTGGACACCGGCGAGGAGCTGGGCACCACGCCGCTGACGAAGGCGCTGCGCCGGCAGGCGGTGCCGCCACAGTTGCGTGTGGAACTCGCGGGCTACGTTCCGCTGGAGCGGGCGGTGGAGCTGAAGCAGGATGCCGCCGCCGCGGAGCTCACCGTGCCGCTCGTGAAAGCGAGTCCGGGGCCGCGCCGCGCCCCCGCGCGCGCGCCGGGCCGCAAGGGAGGAAGCAGGGATGCGGTCATTGATCCGTTCGCGTCGCCGTGAGCACAAGGCCCTGAGCCTGGTGCTCGCGCTCGCGCTGGGGACGCCGTTCCCGGCGGTGGCGGCGGCGGAGGCGGCGGCGGCCACCGCGGGCGCGGAGGAGCAGGCACGGGAGAAGTTCTCCGAGGGCAACCTGGCGTACGACCTGGGTGAGTTCGACCGGGCGCTCAAGGCCTTCAGCGAGGCGTACCGCCTCAAGCCGCTGCCCGCGTTCCTCTTCAACATCGCGCAGTGCCACCGGCAGCTGAACAACCCGTCGCGCGCGGCCTTCTTCTACCGCCGCTACCTGGCCCTGTCGCAGGAGGAGCCGGCGAACGCGGACGTGGTGCGCGAGCTCATCGCGGAGATGGACACCAAGGCGCGCGTCCAGGATGAGCAGCGCCGGGAGCGCGAGCGCTTCGCCCGGGACCGCGAGCTCCAGAAGGCGCGGGAGCAGGCCGCGCTGGCGGAGGCGCGCGCGAACGAGTCGAAGCTCGCGGTGAATCCGTCCGCCGCGCCGCCGGAGAAGAACGGGGCCTCCGAGGCCCTGGCCATGCAGGTGCCGGACGCGTCCGTGAAGACGCAGGCGGACGCCTCCAAGCCGTGGACGCGCCGCTGGTACGTCTGGGCGGGCGTGGGCGCGGTGGCGCTGCTCGCGGGCGGCGCGGTGTGGATGGCCACGGCACCGGACCCCCGGGACACGACGCTCGGCACCGTGGGGCGGTAGGCGGCTCTCCGCGAAGGCCGCCGGGTGGCGGCCTTCCTGCTCTCAGCGCGGGGGTGGGGGCGCGGAGGCCTGCGCCAGCACCTGCGCGGCGATGCGGCCGATGCGCGCGTGGAACGACGGGGCGTCGTGGAAGGTGAGGCGCACGTCGCCCACCTTCAGCTCGTCGCCCGTGCGCAGGAGGCGGAGCTGCTCGGCCTCCAGCGGCTCGCCGTTCACCGTCACCGGCCGTGACTGCGCCAGCCGCTCCACCTTCCAGCCGCCTTCCGGCGTGGGGTGCAGGGCGAACTGTTCCCGCGACACCGTGGCGTCGTTGACCACGAAGGTGTTGTGCGACGCGCGCCCCAGCTTGAGGGGGCCGCGGTCCGCGACCCCCATCAATTCGAAGCACAGCGCGTCGCCCGCGGGCAGGCAGTCACGCAGGTCCATCATGGGCAGCCGCGTGGCCGCCACGTTCTGCTCCTCGGGGACGTTCCACGCGCCCGCCTCCCACACCAGCCACGCGTGCGGGTACTTGGCGTTGAACTTCTCCTGGAGTGCCATGTGCTGCCGGATGAGCAGCGAGAGCAACAGGGCTCGCATATCTCCCGTCATAACCCCATCCCCCGCCTCCGCGTCGCCCTGATGGCTTCCCGGGTGTCCACGAGTGGGCGAATGGCCCTCCGGGAAGACTACAACCGGGCAACCACGGCCTTCGCCATCCGCTCCGGCGCGCCCGCGTCCATGGGCAGGAAGAGGCACGGCTCCGTCACCTCCACCTCCTGAAGCCGCGTGCGCCCCGCGTTGTCCGTGGCCACGTCCACGCGCGCGTACAAGAGCCGCGCGCCGCCGCACGCCTCCATCACGTCGTGCGCCACCTGCTGCTCCGCCGCGTCGTCCGGCGTGAAGCCGTGCGGCTCCGCGAAGCCCCGGGGCGCGGTGGACAGGGTGGGCGGGCGGCGCACCGCGTGGCTGAAGACGCCGTTGAAGAAGATGTACGAGCGCTCGCCCTCCGTCTCGAAGGCGCGCAGGTAGGGCTGCACCATCACGTCCCCCTCCTTCGCCAGCTCCGCCACCTTCGCGCTCGCGTCGTCCCACCCCTCGCGCCGGACGATGAAGACCTTGAGCCCGCCCGCGGCCACCGCGGGCTTGAGCACCACCGCGTCCCAGCCGCGCTCGCGCGCCGTGGCCGCCACGTCCAGCGTCCCTCCGGGCGGCACCCAGACGGTGGGCGTCAGGGGCAGGCCGCGCGCCTCCAGCGTCTTGAGATATCCCTTGTGCGTGTTCCACCGGAGCACGTCCGCCGGGTTGAACAGCCGGGTGACGCTGGCCACGCGGTCCGCCCAGGCGAGGAATTCATCGCGGCGCAGGTGGCTGTCCCAGGCGTTGCGCACCACCGCCGCGCGCACGCGGCTCCAGTCCACGGCGGGGTCGTCCCAGATGACGGGCCGTGCGTCCAGGCCCAGGGCCTGGAGCGCGGGCACCAGCGGCGCGTCCAGCGGGTGCATCTGCGGCAGTCCGGCGTAGGTGATGACGGCGATGTCCAAGGCGGCGGGCTCCAGGCGACAGGAAACGCGCCGCGTTCTAACGCGCTCCCGCGCCCCGCGCAGCCACGCCCCTGCGTCAGGCGGACCGCACCACGGGCGGCTCCCCCACGGCCGCCGTCTCCACGGTCTGCTGCGACAGCTGCTGCGCCAGCGTCTTCGCCTCGCGCGCCACGCGCCCCAGCTCCGCCTGGCCGTGAGGGAAGGGGGCCGCGGGGCCCTCCAGCGCCAGGAGCTGCTGGCGCAGCGCCGCGCCGTTGGGCGTGCGCTTCTCCGGGTCCTTCTGGAGCAGTGACATGACGATGAGGTCCAGCGCCAGCGGCACCGAGGGGTTGAGCTGCGAGGGCGGGACGACCTCCTGGTCCACCGCCGCGCGCAGCAGCACCTCCTCCGAGTGGCCGCTCAGCGCGCGCCGGCCGGTGAGGGCCTCGTGCAGCGTGAGCCCCAGGGCGAAGAGGTCCGCCCGCCCGTCGATGTCCTTGCCCATGGCCTGCTCCGGCGCCATGTAGCCCAGCTTGCCGCGCACGCTGCCGGCCACCGTGAGGTTCGCGCGGGCCGCGTCGCGCGCGATGCCGAAGTCCGACAGCTTCACCTCGCCAATGCGCGACACCAGGATGTTGGGCGGGTTCAGGTCCCGGTGGACCAGCCGCAGCGGCACGCCGTCCGCGCTGGTGCGACGGTGCAGGTAGTCCAGCGCGGACGCCAGCTCCGCGGCCAGGAACGCCGCGGCGGCCACGGGCAGCGGCCGGCGGTTGCTCGGCTTGAGCAGCGCGCTCAAGGGCAGGCCGTCCACGTACTCCATCGCCAGGAAGTAGGTGCCGCCGTGGCGGCCCAGGTCGAACACCTGGACGATGTTGGGGTGGTAGAGCGACGAGCACAGCTCCGCCTCGCGCCGGAACATCGTCACGAACGCCGCGTCGTCCGCGTACGACGGGAGGATGCGCTTGAGGGCCACCTGCTTCTCGAAGCCGCCCTCCGGTGAGTACGTGGCCCGGTACACCTCCGCCATGCCGCCCGCGCCCAGCCGTTCGTGCAGCACGTACTTGCCCATCACCTCCTGCTCGCGCAGCGCCGCCAGCGCGCTGCGCGTGCGCTCCAGGAAGTGCCGCGCCAGCGTGGCCGTCAGCGCCCCCGTGGCCACGAAGAAGAACGCGCGCACGCAGATGAACAGCGGCGCCAGGGTGACGAGCGGCTCCTCCGGCAAGAGCGGCAGCACGAAGCCGAAGTAGAGCGACAGGTACTCCGCCGCCACCAGCGCGCCCGCGGCCAGCCCCAGGCGCGGGTTGCTGCGCAGGCCCGCCAGCGTCACCAGCGTGCCCCAGATGACCAGCGTGGGCGCGGTGAGCGCGTAGACGGGGCCCTTGAAGTGCAGGTCGAACGCCAGCACCACCGCGGGGATGCTCACCTCGATGAAGACGTTGAGCCACGGGATGGCCGGGTGGAACGCGCCGGAGCGCAGGACCCACCACATGCACGCGTAGTAGCCCGACAGCACCCCTGACAGGCCCATCAGCGCCAGCGTCAGGTCCCAGCCCATCGCGGGGCCCAGCGCCGCGGCCACCACCACGCAGATGGCGGACAGGATGCTCATGAAGCGCGCCACCGACAGCTCTCGCGCCTGCGCGTCACGGCGCAGGTGCGCGTCCAGGAAGCGCGACACGGTGCTGGATGGATTCCGGGTAATCATGTCCCCCCCACTCTAGAACGTGGCAGGACGCGTCATCCGCCTGCTCCCCCACACGTTGGGTGCGCTCCTAACACACCTTCCGCCACACGGGAGGCCTTTGGAGCCCCACGAAGTGGACTTCACGGGTCAGGTATCGCTGAAATGTTGCACCCCCGCCCCACGCCGCATGCGAGGCACGGGGGCTTTCACGCCACACCGTCTCTTCTTTCACGGCACTGCCTTCGGGCAGGAGGCTTCATGCGCAGCTCCCGTTTATTGCTGGCCGCCCTGGGCGCGGTCCTGTTGTTGGGCAGTGCCTGCGGATCCGATGAACCAGAAGTTCGCGCGGTCTGCGGTGACGGAAAGAAGGAAGGCGCCGAGCAGTGCGATGACGGCAACACCACCGGCGGCGACGCGTGCGAGGCGAACTGCACGCTGCCCGGCGCCAGGTGCGGCGACGGCCAGAAGGCGGCCACCGAGGCGTGTGACGACGGCAACACGGTGAGCGGCGACGGGTGCGAGGCGGACTGTACCGTCACCCCCACCAAGGCCACCCAGTGTTGGGCCGCCCCTCCCGCGCCGCTGGCGAACGGCGCCACCTGCGCGGTGACGAAGCCGGGCACGGCGGGCAAGCTCTTCATCGGCATCGTGCTCACGGACGGCGAGACGCTGGCCGGCGGCCAGGTGCTGGTGAACGACCAGGGCGTCATCACCTGCTCCGCGTGTGACTGCTCGCAGGCGGCGGGCGCCGCGGAGGCCACGGTGGTGACGTGCCCCACGGGTGTCATCTCCCCGGGCCTCATCAACCCGCATGACCACATCACGTTCCCGGGCGCCCCCGTGGCCAGCACCAGCGTGGAGCGCTATGAGCACCGCCACGACTGGCGCACGGGCAACAACAAGCACACCCGGCAGAACAACCCGGGCAACTCCAAGGCGACCGTCATCTCCTGGTCGGAGCTGCGCCAGGTGATGGCGGGCACCACCTCCATCGCGGGCGCGGGCGGGGCGCCGGGGTTGCTGCGCAACCTGGACACGGGAGGCTCCGCGGGCATCGCGAACCAGGAAGGCCTCTCGGAGCCGTACGCGGACTCGGACACCTTCCCGCTGGGTGACAGCGGCGGCGCCACGCTGGCGGACGGCTGCTCCTACGCGTCGTTCCCGGTCTCGGCGACCATCACCTCGCGCACGTCCGCGTACCTGCCGCACATCGCGGAGGGCATCGCGGCCACGGCGCAGAACGAGTTCCGCTGCCTGTCCACGGGCACGGGCAACGTGCTCTTCCCGCGCTCGGCCGTCATCCACGGCGTGGGCCTCACCGCCCGGGAGATTTCGGAGATGGCGGCGCACGGCACGGGGCTCGTCTGGTCGCCGCGCTCCAACATCTCGCTGTACGGCGACACGGCGATGGTGACGGCGTTCAAGCGGGTGGGCGTGCCCATCGCGCTGGGCACGGACTGGATCCGCTCCGGCTCCATGAACATCCTGCGCGAGCTGCGCTGCGCGGATCAGCTCAACACCACGCGCTACGCCAAGACCTTCACCGACGAGGACCTGTGGCGCATGGTGACGGGCAACGCCGCGGACGCGGTGGACCTCTACGAGCGCGTGGGCCGCATCGCCCCGGGCAGGATGGCGGACCTGGCCATCTTCCGCCTGGGCACGAACGCCGCCTCGCCGTTCCGCGCGGTCATCGCCGCGGAGCCGCAGGACGTGGTGCTGACGGTGCGCGGCGGCAAGCCGCTCTACGGTGACCAGGCGCTGGTGGACGGCCTCAAGGGCGCGGACACCTGCGACGCGCTGGACGTGTGCGGCACCCAGAAGGCCGCGTGCGTGAAGTCGGAGATCAACGTGACGCTGGCGGAGTTCCAGGGCTCCCCGGACACCAAGAGCCTCTACCCGCTGTTCGCGTGCGGCACCCCCGCCAACGAGCCCACGTGCGAGCCGTCCCGCAGCGCGGTGAACACGACCTTCCCGGTGGCCGCCGTCAACGGCTCCACCGTCTATTCGGGCGTGGCGAGCGCGGAGGACGCGGACGCGGACGGCCTCGCGGACGCGAGCGACAACTGCCCCGCCATCTTCAACCCCGTGCGCCCCATGGACAACGGGCGGCAGCTGGACACGGACGGCGACGGCGTGGGTGACGCGTGCGACCCGTGCCCCCTGGAGGCGGGCACCACCGCGTGCGTGGCCTTCCGCGGCGAGGACGACGACCACGACGGCGTGGCCACCTGGAAGGACAACTGCCCCTTCGTGGCCAACGCGGACCAGAAGGACACGGACGGCGACGGCAAGGGCGACGTGTGCGACGGCTGCCCGGCGGACGCGGCCACGTGCTCGGTGGAGGACCCCACCGACTTCGACTACGACGGCCTGACCACCCCCACGGACAACTGCCCGCTGGTGGCCAACGTGGACCAGAAGGACGCGGACGGTGACGGCGTGGGCGACGCGTGCGACCCGTGCCCGGTGCCCAACCCCGGCGGCGCCGCGTGCCCCGCCTCCGTCTACGACGTGAAGGTGACGCCCCGCTTCGGCAACCAGTCCCTGGTGGGCGCCAAGGTGGTGGTGGACGACGTGGTCGTGACCGCCATGGATACGACGAAGTCGGAGCGCGGCTACTGGGTGCAGGTGGCGAACTACCCGGCGGGCAAGGGCGTGGAGAACTCCGGCCTCTACATGTACGCCCTCAAGACCGACGTGGCGGTGGGTGACAACATCCGCGTCGAGGGCACGCTGAAGGAGTACTTCGGCCTGCTGGAGGTGATTGACGCCAAGGTGACGAAGCACAGCGGCTCCAACCCGCTGCCGGCCCCGGAGGTGGTGCGCACGGAGGACATCCGCACCAATGGCCCTCGGGCGAAGGCGCTGGAGGGCGCGCTGGTGGAGGTCCGCAACGTCTTCAACACCCGCCTGGAGAACACCAACCGCGAGTTCATCGTGGATGAGAACAAGTCCGGCGACCCGGCGTCCTCGGGCCTGATGGTGGACGACCAGGCCTTCACCTACCCCACGCAGGTGCTGGGCACCGAGTACCTCACGCTGCGCGGCGTGCTCACGTACACCTTCGGCGACCACAAGGTGCTGCCCCGGAGCGGGGCCGACATGGCCCTCCCGTTCCCGGCGCTGACGGCGTTCACGTCCGGCGGCTTCGCGCGCGTGGGTGGCACGCAGGCCATTCCGCAGGCCCTGACGGTGACGCTGGCGTTCGCCTACCCGCTGGACGTGACGGTGAACATCACGTCGGATGACGCGGCGGCGCTGACCGCGGTGGACGGCAAGGTCGTCATCCCCGCGAACCAGACGAGCGCCACGGTGGCGCTGGATGCGAAGGCGGCGGCGGCCGCGGTGGACCTCACGGCGACGCTGGGTCCGTCCTCCCTGACGACGACACTGCGCGTGCTGGGTGAGAACGAGGCGGCCAGCATCACGGACCTCACCCCGGCGACGCAGGGTGTGGCGCCGGGCGGCACGGCGCGCTTCACGGTGACGTTCGACCGGCCGGTCCCGGCGGGAACGACGCTGGAGCCGCTGGTGACGCCCGTGGGCTTCGGCACCATCACGGCCACGTCCGTGACGGCCGACGCGCTGACGGCCACGTTCGACCTGACCGTGGACGAGGCCAGCACCGGCTCCGGCACGGTGACGCTGGGCTCGCTGAGCGCCACGGTGAACGTCATCACGAACGTGCCGCGGCTGCTGTCGCTCACCCCGTCCACCTCGACGGTGAACGCGGGCGCGCAGCAGGTGTTCACGGTGACGCTGGAGTCCGCTCCCACCGAGCCCGTGCAGGTGCTGCTGGCGCTGGCTCCTGGGGCCACGCCCTTCGGCACGCTGTCCGCCACGTCGGTGACGCTGGGCGCGGGTGAGACGACGGCGACGGTGATGTTCACCGCCGACGCGGAAGGGGAGGGGACGCGCACGGTGTCCGCCTCGCTCAACGGCATCACGCGCTCGGCGACGCTGACCGTGCTGCCTCCGCCCGCGAAGCTCGCCAGCATCACGCCGGACACGGTATCGGTGACGGTGGGCACGACGCAGACGTTCACCGTCACGCTGGACCGCAAGGCCCCCGCGGGCGGCGCGGCCGTGGACGTGGCGTTCTCGGACGCGGGGCTGGGCTCGCTGTCGGCCTCGACGGTGACGGTGCCGGCGGGTCAGACGACCGCCACCGTCGTCTTCACCGCCACGCAGACGACGGGCACCGGCCAGCTCACCGCGTCCTACCAGGGCGTGACGAAGCAGGCGGAGGTCACCGTGGCCCTGCCCCAGGGGCACGTCGTCATCAGTGAGATCGCCGGCCAGGGACTCACCGTGAACGCGGACGACTTCATCGAGCTGTACAACCCGACGAACGTCGACGTGAACATCACCGGCTGGAAGCTGCTCTACCGCACGGCGGGCACCACCAGCACGGCGACGGACTACACGGTGCTGGCCACGCTGCCCACCGCGACCATCAAGGCCCATGGCTACTACCTGGTCGCGAACACCGGCTACTCCACGTCGACGGTCCCCGCGGACCACACGTGGGGAACCCAGGACATCTCCGGCTCCTTGGGCAACGTCCGCCTGGGCACGGCGGAGGTGTCGCTGAATCCCACGGTCCTCACGGGCGTGGTGGACACCGTGGGCTTCGGCAACGGCCGCACCATCGTGGAAGGTGCCGCGGCCCCCTCGCCCCCGGGCAAGGGCGGCAGCATCGAGCGCAAGGCCCGGGCGACGTCCACCGCCGCGACCATGGGCGCGGGCGGCGCGGATGAGCTCGCGGGCAACGGCGAGGACTCCGACAACAACGCGTCGGACTTCGTGCCCCGCACCACGCGCCAGCCGCAGAACGCGTCGTCAAACTCCACCGAGAAGCCGTAGTCCCGGCATCCCGCCCCGCTCCCCTCACCGTGGGGGAGCGGGGAGCTTGAGCCTCTTCTGGAAATGAAAACGCCCGGTTCTCCGCAGGGGAGGACCGGGCGTCTTTCGTTCCGGGCCGCCTGGCCCGGTGGGTTCAGCGCGTCAGCCCGGCGGGCCGCGCACGTGGAGGCCGCCGGAGAGGATTTGATCCAACGACGCCATCAGCGGGTCGTAGTTCACGGCGGCGCGGAACAGGTTGTGGTGCAGGAGGATGCCCAGGTAGCCGCCCATCATCGTGTGGGCCATGTGCACCGGGTCCACCTCCTGGCGGAACTCCTGCCGCTTCTGGCCGTAGCGGATCATCCCCGACAGCACCGCCACGTAGAGGGAGATCTTCTCGCGCAGCGCCTCCGCCACGCGGTCGTTGGACTCCGCGGACTCGGCGGACAGCATCCCGAAGAAGATGCCGTATTCGCGGTGGTAGCGCAGGAACTGCGACGTGCGCGAGACGACGAAGACCAGCTGCTCCCGCCCGGACAGGATGCGGCGCTCGGCCAGCAGCGGCGCGAACTCCATCAGGTAGCGGTTGTGCAGCTCCTCGATGGCCGCCAGCAGCAGGTCTTCCTTGGTGGGGAAGTGCCAGTACAGCGCGCCCGGTGTCATCCGGATGGCCTTCGCCAGGTCCGACATCGTCGTCGACAGGTAGCCCCGCCGGGCGAACAACGTGATGGCGGCCTCCAGGATTTCGACCCGCGTTCTCGCGGCCCGCTCCTGTTTGATTTCGCGCTTCGCTGGTTCCTTGCCCATTTACGGGTAAATCTACACCTCACACCGCCAGTAACGTCACTTTAACGATTTCCGACGGGGCGGCGACGCGCAGGGGCGGGCCCCAGAAGCCGGTGCCACGGCTGACGTAGAGGTGGCTGTCGCCGTCCCGGAAGAGGCCGGCGTCGTGCTTCCAGATGGCGGAGACGGCGAGGGTGAACGGGAAGAACTGTCCACCGTGGGTGTGTCCGGACAGCTGGAGCCCCATGCCCGCCTTCGCGGCGACATCCCAGTTGGAGGGCTGGTGCGCGAGCAGCACCGCCGCGTGGTTGGGATTGCGGCCCTGGAGCGCGGCGTCCAGGTTGTAGCCCCTGGGACCGCTGCGCATGGACCAGTCGTCCACGCCCACCAGGTCGAACGCGCCGCCCGCGTCGCCAATGGTCACGTGACGGTTGCGCAACACGGTGACGCCCAGGCCGGTGAGCGCGTCCGCCCAGGTGCTCGCGTTCCAGTAGTACTCGTGGTTGCCGGTGATGAAGTGCGTGCCCGCTTTCGCCTGGAGGTTCTGGAGCGCGGCGACGGAGTGGCGCAGGTCGGTCACCGTGCCGTCCACCAGGTCGCCGGTGATGGCGACGAGGTCCGGCTTGAGCGCGTTGGCCCGCCGCACCAGCTCATCCATGAAGCGCCGCTGGATGACGGGGCCCACGTGGATGTCGCTCATGTGCACGATGGTGAAGCCGTCCAGGGCCTTGGGCAGGCCGGGCAGCCGCACCGCGACCTCGTTGACCACGGGCGGATGGAACGCGCTCCACATGCCGTAGCCGGTGAGGCCGCCCGCCGCCAGCACCGCGCCGCCCGCGGTGGCCCGCGCGAGGAACCTGCGGCGATCCTCATCGACAGGGGGCACGGAGGGCGCCGGAGCCGGGGGCACGGTGACGGCCAGGTCCGCCAGGGACGGCGGCGTGGCGGGATCCGGCGCGGGCGTGGCGAGCGGCGCGGCGACGCCCCGGTGGCCGCGCGTGCGGGCCACGAGCCAGCGCACCGCGCCCAGCAGCGCCAGGGAGAGCAGCAGGTACACGGCCACGCCCATCCACGTCCACGCGAACACGGCGACGATGAACGCGGAAGGGATGATGCGGGTCACGACCCAGGACAGGAGCAGCGGCAGGCACAGCGCCGTCAGCAGCACCTTGCCGGCCGTGCGCCAGCGGGGGTTCGTGGACGTGTCGCGGAAGAGGCGCCGGTACAGGTAGACGTGGACTTGGACCGACGCGACGCTGACGAGGAGGATGAACAGGATGATGCGCAACGGGCTTTCCACCATGGGAAGCCCATCCTGGCGCGCACGCGCTCCGGCGCAACCGGCACGCGCGTGAAGAAGCGTGAAGCGCGGGAGCCCCAGGCGTGGGGCCCGGGAGCCTGGCTACTTCCCGGCGTCACCCAGCGCGGCGCCAATCTGCTGCCACTCCTGGGCGTAGGTGCCACGGGAGAAGGCGCGCAGGTCGTCGCCCGTCACGGTGCCGCGGGAGAGCGCCGTGTCGAGCGCCCGCACGATGGCCTTCTTGTGCGGCTGCTCCACGTACGGGTTGTCCTCGCGGAAGACCTCGCCGAAGAGCGACTCCAGGCGGCCGTCCTGCTTCAGCCGCTCCACGATGCGGTTCTGCGACACGGGCGCATCCGAGTGCGCGTGCAGCATGGCGGACGCGATGCCGCTCTGGGCGTCCGCGTCCGGGAACTCCTCCAGCAGCCCCAGCTCCATGTCCGCCTGGGCAATGGACTCCGCGTCCGCCGCCGAGGGCGGGGCCTTCACGGCCGGCGTCTGCGGGGGCGTGGGG
>NZ_RAWK01000271.1 GCF_003612165.1 Corallococcus aberystwythensis
AGGCTGGGGCGCGTCGAACGGGTTCGCGTAGCGCATGGGCGCCACGGCATTGAACGGCGAGGCGTCCGACACCGGAGCCGGCGTCAGCATCGCGCCGCGCGCGGGCATCTCCAGCACCTGCACGCCCGAGTTGGAAACCATCGTGTGCGAGGACGGCGGCGCCGCGAAGACGCGGGCGGACTCGTCCATGTGGCGCGACGGGGGCGGGCTGTACTCATCCCCACCGCCGAACGACGTGGGCAGTGACGGAGCGCTGGCCGGAGTACGGCCACCGGCGTGGATTTCATCCAGCACCAGGGTCGGGTCCTTCAGCACGCACAGGCGGCGCACCATGTTCTCCAGCTCGCGCACGTTGCCCGGCCACTCGTAGTCGGTGAACGCGTGGAGCACCTCGGAGGGCAGCTCGGACACGTTCGTCATGAAGCCCTTGCCGTACTTCTTCAGGAAGTGGTCGGTGAGCGGAACCACGTCCTCCCGGCGCTCGCGAAGGGGCGGCAGGCGGATGGCCACCACGTTGAGGCGGTAGTAGAGGTCCTCGCGGAAGTTGCCGAGCGCGATCTCCTTCTCCAGGTCGCGGTTCGTCGCCACCACCACGCGGCTGTCCACGCGGACGCTCTTCTTGCCACCGACGCGGAAGAACTCCTCGTCCTGCAGCACCTGGAGCAGCTTCGCCTGGAGGCGGATGGCCATCTCGCCAATCTCGTCCAGGAAGATGGTGCCCTGGTCCGCCAGCTCGAACTTGCCCGGCTTCTCCGCCGTGGCGCCCGTGAAGGCGCCGCGCTCGTGGCCGAACAGCTCGCTCTCCAGCAGTTCACCCGGCAGCGCCGCGCAGTTCACCTTGATGAACGGACGGCCATGGCGCTGGCTGCGCGCATGGATTTCACGGGCGATGACCTCCTTGCCCGTACCGGACTCACCGAGCAGCAGCACCGGCACGTCCGTGTCCGCGATGCGCTCCACCAGCGCACGCGCGCGGCGCATGGCCGGCGACGTGGAGATGAGCACGCGGGCCTCCGCGGCGGCCTCCGCGGGCGTCAGCACCACGCGGGGCGCGGGCGCGGTCGCCTGACGCTCCGGAACGCGGGTCCCCAGGGCGCGCGCGAGCACGTCCTGCAGCTCGTCGTTGCCAAAGGGCTTCGCCAGATAGTCGGAGGCACCCATCTTCAGGGCGCGCACCGCGTCGTCCGCGCCCGACAGCGCGCTCAACACGATGACCGGGGCGTTGCCGCCCGTGCTCCGGTAGCGGCGCAGCACCTCCAGGCCACTCATCTCCGGCATCACCACGTCCAGCAGCACCGCGTCGAACGAGCCGCCGGAGAGCATCTCCAGCGCCTGCGAACCGCTTGACGCACAGCGCACCTGGTACCCCGAGCTGCCCAAGAGCTCGGACAGGAACGTGCGCACCGACTCCTCGTCATCCACCACCAGCACCGCGATCCGATCCATCCCCACGCCTCCGCTCGCCCTGTGCATCAAACCCTCGTGAACTGAATCAAACCGACATCAAGCGGACCGGACCGGCCGCCCGCCGAAGCTCTCGTGTACGCCTCAAGGTCTGCAGTGCCGCGCTCAGCAACTGGGTGGGAGCCCCCACCGTGTCCGGGAAGCTCACCGCCCCCAGCTCCAGCGCCGTGCGCACCACCCGACCCTCCATCTGGAACCGGGCGGCCTCGAACCGGGCCTCCACCCGCGCCAGCACCTCCGGCACCGCCTCCGCGGGCGTGCCCGGCAGCAACATGGCGAACTGACTGTCCCCCACCCGTGCCACCGCGTCGGCCTCGCGCACCGTCTGTCCCAGCACCACCGCGCTGTAGACGAGCAGCCGCTCCGCCATGCCCTTGCCGTGCTCCTTGCGAAGCGCGCTCCACCCCGTCACCTCCGCCGCCACCACCGAGAACGTCCCGCCGTAGCGCTCCGTGCGGCGGGCCTCCAGCCCGATGAGGGCCAGCAGGAACGGCCGGTTGTAGAGGCCCGTCACGGGGTCATGCAGCGCCAGCGCCGTGCCGGCCTCCTCCCCCGCCGCCACGCGCTCCACCGACTGCTTCAGCCGCATCTGCGCGTGCAGCTTCATGGACAGCTCCGCGCCATCCACCGTGCGCGGCACCACGTCCACGCACTGCCCCTTCTCCACGCAGAAGCGCCACGCGTCCCGGTCGTGCGAATCCACCAGGTACATCATCGGCACCGTGCCCTTGCCCACCTGCCGCAGGCGCCGCGCCGTCTGCACCGCCGCGAAGTCCGGCGGCTGCGCGGCCAGCAGTACGGCATCCGGACGGATCACCTCGAACAGGGGCACCGCCGCGTCGAAGCGCGTCAGGGGCACCACGCGGAAGCCCGCCTCGCCCAGCAGCGTCCGGGTCCGCTCCAGGTCCTCCGCACGAGGCTCCACCAGCAGCACCGTAGGAGGCTGGCCCGACTTTCCCGCTCGCTTGCGCTTCACACCCACCGCCGTGCCCTCCTTTCCAGCATTTTCTGCCCCGCCACCCTGCCCACCCGCCCAGATTTACAGCCCCGTCACTTTTGCGCCCTTCGTATCCCCTTGGATTTCTTAGGGAAGGGCACTTTGTTACCCATCCTGGCCCACGGTTTTAGCAATGGGTATGCCATTCATCACCTCGCGGATCCGGGCCTCCAGGGCCTCTGGATCCACGCGGTGCTTGAAGGCAGGCACGCCCTCAATGAGGACCACGGGGATGTCGTAACGCCAGGCCTCGAAGAGGTCCGGGCTCTGGAGGATGTCGGTGACGTAGAGCTCGAAGGGCAGCCGGGTCCGCAGCGCCTCGACCACGGCGAGCGCCTTCTCACAAAGGGAACACCGGGGTTTCGAGTAGATATCGATGCGCATGCGTTGCAGGATGGGCGCTCGATGCGCGGCGTGTGTGGTGATTTTTCGACGATGCCCCTCAAGGACCTGGTCGTCCACCTCGGGAATCGCCGGTCCACCGGCACCCTGAACGTGGAGCGGGGAGACGTGCGCAAGCAGCTTCAGCTGCGCGACGGCCACGTCATCACCGCCAGTTCCAACCAGCCCCGCGAGTACTTCGGTCAGTTCCTCATCAACCAGGGGCACCTGACGGAGGACCAGTTGGAGCGCGCCTTCACCACGCAGGCGGAGACGCACATCCTGCTGGGGAAGATCCTCATCATGACGGGCACGGTGTCCGAGGCCACCGTGCGCACGGTGCTCTCCCACAAGTTCCGGGAGATGCTGCTGGATGCCTTCACCTGGGAGGAAGGCGGCTTCGACTTCCGCGCCACGGACGTCGCGCCGGAGCTGGAGGGCCTGGACGTCAGCGTGGACCTGCTGGACGTGCACCGCGAGGGCGAGTTCCGCGAGACGGCGTGGCAGGCCATCCGCGCGGTGTTCCCCTCCGGCCGCGTGCGCCTGGAGGTGGACGAGCGCAAGCTGACGGACCGCAAGGCCGGCAGCATGGACGAGCGCATCGTGCAGCTGGCGAAGGAGGGCCTGAGCATCGACGGCATCGCGCTGGCGCTGCACGCCACGGACTTCTTCCTCTACCAGCGGCTGTACGCGCTCTACCGCCAGGACGCGCTGCGCGTGTCGGACGAGGCGCCCCTGCCCGCCCCGGAGCCCGGCTCGCACACCGTGGTGGTGGTGGAGGACGATGACGACGACGACCTGTCCTCGGGCGGCGTCATCGGCTCCGAGTCCTCCTCCGACGAGGTGCTCCAGGCCGCCCAGCTCTTCCTGGACGCGGGCAACCTGCGCGACGGCGAGGCGCTGGTGCGGCGCGCGCACGAAATCGCGCCCACCGAGCACACCGCGAAGCTCCTGCGCGACGCGGAAGGGCGGCTCCTGACGGAGCTGCGCAAGGCGCTGATGGAGCCGTCGCGGGTGCCGGCGCTGATGGTGACGCCCGCGCACCTGAAGACGCTGCCGCTCACGTCACCGGAGCGCTACCTGCTGTCGCGCATCGACGGGCGGCGGGACGTGGCCGCCATCGTGCACGTGTCACCGCTTCAGGAGCTGGAGGCGCTGAAGTTCTTCCAGGGCTTCGTGGACACGGGGCTGGTGAAGCTCACCCCGCGTCCGCTGTCCTGACGCCCCGCTTCAGTGCTTGCCGGCGGCGCCCGCGGGGGCCGTCACTTCCACCGGCGCGGGGATGCGCTCCAGCGCCAGGCGCAGGGCCTCACGGCCGAGGTAGGAGCCGCGGATGCGCCACTTGGGCTCGTTCACGATGAGCGCGGCCACGGCCACGCGCGGGTTGTCCTTGGGCGCGAAGCCGACGAACCACGAGTAGTCGCGGAAGGGCTCGCGGTCCGCGAGCGTGCCCGTCTTGCCCACGGCGTCCTTCACCTGGAAGCCTCGCTCGCGGAAGACGCCGCGCGCGGTGCCGTGGGTGACGGTCTCCTCCAGCATCCGCGTGAGCTCGTGCGCGGCGGTGGGCGTGAGCACCGGCTCCGGCTCCGGCAGGGGCATGAAGGGCTCCGGCTCCACCAGCACGGGGTCCACCCAGCGGCCCTCGTTGGCGGCCACGGAGGCCAGCAGCGCGCCGTGCAGCGGGGACAGGTACACATCCCCGAAGCCCGCGCCGGTGTTGGCGAGCGCGAAGCCGTCCTCCGGGATGTACGCGAGCGACACGTCCAGCGGCTGGGCGAATGGAATCTCGCGATTAAAGCGCAGGCGCGCCGCCATGCGCTTGAGGGCGTCCGCGCTCAGGTGCTTGCTCGTCATCTTGGCGAAGATGACGTTGGCGCTCTTGCCCATGGCCAGGGCCAGCGAATAGCAGGCGCCGTCGCGCTCGGTGTCCTCCAGCTGCCGCTCGTTCAGCCGGCGCTTGCCGCCGTGGAAGCACGCCTCGGTGTCGGGGGACACGCCGGCCTCCAGGAGCGCGCTGCCGGTGACGATCTTGAAGATGCTCGCGGCGGGGTACACCGCGCGGATGGGAAGCCCGCGAACCTCCGGCTTCGCCTCCGAGTGCTCCGCCATGGCGAGGACGCGGCCCGTGGAGGGCTCCAGCACCACCGCGGCGCCATAGGGCACCTGGTAGTTCTGCATGATCTTCGTGAGCGACGCCTGGAGGCCCGGGTCGATGGTGAGCACCTGATCCGGCGCGTTCTTGCCGCCCTTCACCACCAGTTTGTTGCCCTCCAGCTTCGCGCGGGCCACCAGGTCCTGCGCGCGGGGCAGCCCCTGGAGCTTGCCGAACGGAGGCGCCTTCTCCCGCGAGGGCACCGGCATTGGAGGCACCATGCCGGGCTCCAACGCCGCCGCGTCCTTCGCGGCCAGTGCCTCCGCCAGCGCGCGGGCGTCCACCGGGCGCGTGTCCGCGCCCTGCGCGTCGGAGGCAGGCTTGGCGCCCGACGGAGCGGCGGCCGGAGCCTGCGCGACGCTCGCGGAGGCCCCCGCGTCCGGTGAAGCCACCTGTGCGCGCTGCTCGGCCTCCACCTTCTCCACCAGCGCGCGGGCGCCCACGGGGCCCGCGTCCGTCCCCAGCGCGGTCACGGCCTGCGCCAGCGCCTGGGCGTCCGTGGGGGCGGCGGGTGACGGCGCGGGGTTCGCGTCCGGCCCGGGCGCGGAGGCGCCCAGGAGCAGCGTGAGGGGGAACAGCGGCAGGGCGGCGAGGAAGCGGCGAATCGTCATGCTTCGGGGCTCTCCTTGGGGGCAGGGAGCAGACCGCCGGGATCCTAGTCGCTGAGGGCGCGCTGTCCACGGCTTGCCTCCTCGACTGCCCTCTTCGTCAGGGAGAAACCTGGGAAGGTGACCGGAGGTCCAGTAGGGTCCTGTGCACCTTGGACGGACTCAAAGAGGCATTGGTGATCTGGGCAGCCGAGCTGCGCCGGGCCGTGAGAAGCGGCCGGGCCATCGTGCTGCTCGGGCTCTACAGCATGTTCTCCGCGCTGGTGCTGCTGGTGGTGGGCTTCGTCACCCGGGAGCTGCAGGCCCAGGTGAACGCGAAGCTCGCCGAATCCGGCGGGGACTCGGAGATGGCCACGCAGGCCGCGGAGCAGATGCGCCAGGGGGTCCTGGGCTTCCTCGCCAGCAACGACGCCGCGATGATGGAGGCGCTGGCGAAGGTGCCCATCGTGGTGCTCATCGTCTTCAAGATCACCCTCTTCTTCCTGCCCGCCTACATCGCGCTGATGGGCTTCGACCAGGTGAGCGGCGAAGTGGGTCCGCGCTCCATGCGCTACCTCACGGTGCGTGCGCGCCGCTCGTCGGTGCTGCTGGGCAAGTTCCTCTCCCAGGCCACGCTGCTGGTGGGGCTGGTGCTGGTCATCGACCTGGCCATCTTCGTCTACGCGCGCATCCTCAACGACGACTTCGCCTTCGCGACGCTGGTGCTCAACCTCCTGAAGTTCTGGAGCGCCACCATCGTCTTCTCGCTGGCGTACGTGGCCCTCACCACCCTGTGCTCCAGCCTCTTCCGCAGCCCGGCGGTGAGCCTCGTCTTCAACTTCATCCTGCTCTTCGTCTTCTGGCTGATGGACTCCGTGGGCAGAGCGGTGAGCGAGGAGAACCTGCTGCGCTTCCTGCGCTTCCTGTCCCCGTCCTACTACTCGGCCAACCTGCTGCACCCGAAGCTCGCCGAGTTCGCCGTCAGCGGCGCGGCCTATGCCGCCTTCGCGGCCGTCTTCCTCTTCGGCGCCTACGGCGTCCTGCGCGCGAGGGACCTGTGAGCGACCTGGCCATCCAGCTGACCAACGTCTCCAAGCACTTCGGCCCCAAGGTCGCCGTCAACAAGGTGAACTTCCAGGTCCAGAAGGGGGACGTCTTCGGTCTCATCGGCCCCAACGGCGCCGGCAAGACGACCACCTTCTCCATGATGTGCGGCTACCTCTTCCCGTCGGAGGGCTCGCTCCAGGTGATGGGCGTGTCGCCCTCCACGCCCGGCGCCCTCAAGGGCCGCGTGGGCGCGCTGCCCCAGGACGCGGTGCTGCCCCCGGGCTGGGAGGTGGGCGCGCTGTTGATGTACTGGGCCCGCCTGTCGGACCTGACCCAGCCGGAGCACGAGGCCCGGGGCGCCCTGGAGAAGGTGGGCCTGATGGAGGCCTGGAAGGTCCAGACGCAGGCGCTCAGCCACGGCATGGCCAAGCGCGCCGCCATGGCCCAGGCCTTGATGGGCCGCCCGCCCCTCGTCCTCCTGGATGAGCCCACCGCCGGCCTGGATCCGCGCATCGCCGCGCAGGTGCGCCAGGTCATCAAGGACATGAAGGGCACGCAGACGGTGGTCGTCTCCAGCCACAACCTCCAGGAGCTGGAGGAGCTGTGCGACGCCGCCGCCATCCTCGACAAGGGCTCGCTCGCGCAGGCGGGCACCATGTCGGAGCTCACCGGCCAGGGCGCCGAGTTCCGCGTCCAGATTGCCCGGGGCGACGTCATCATCCCCGAAATCACCTCCCTGACCGGCGTCACCGACGCGCGCATGGAGGGCCCGGACGTGCTGCGCGTGCGCTTCGACGGCCAGGCCCACAAGGCCGAGGAGGTCATCAGCCGCACCGTCGGACACCTCCTCCAGCATCAGGTGCTCATCCTCGGCGTCAGCCGTGGCCGCCGCCTGGAGGACCGCGTCCTTCAGCTGCTGTAGGCCCACGCCCCACGCAGGCTCACCCCGCCTTGCGCACCCAGCCCACGTAGTGGGCGCCGCGGCGCTCCATGCGGACCAGCTCGTTGCCCGTCGCGTCGCACCACGCGGGCAGGTCCGCCTCCAGCCCGCGGTCGGTGGAGACCAGCTCCACCAGCGTCCCGGGCGGAAGGCGGCGCATCGCCTTGGCGATCTCCAGGATGGGCACCGGGCAGAGGGCTCCGGACGTATCCACGCGCACACCGGCTTCCATGGCCGCGCATCCTGTCACCGAGCCTGGAACAGCGCCTGTCAAAGTGACACGGCACGCGCAGTGAGAGGGAATTTTGGTCCACCGCGCGTCGTTGTCCGCCCCTTCGAGGCCTCTGGATTCGTGGCGGACGCAGGCGGTCATCGCGGCTTGCGTGTCTGGAATTCCCTCTGTTAAGTACCCCGCCCTTTCCCTACCCAGACACCCGCTTGGGCCCCGGAGTCGGACCTATGGCGCAGGAGCATTCCCAACCCATGAAGCCCAATGTCATCGTGGCCTTGCTGGTCGGCCTGGTGCTCGGGTTCGTTGGCGGCCGTGCCGCCAGCGGCTCGAAAGCCACCACCCCCGGCAACACGCCCACCGTCGCGCAGGCGGCCAACAAGCCCGCGCGCGCCGTGGATCCCACCGTCTTCAAGGTGCCCGTCGACGGCGCTCCCACGAAGGGCAGCGCCAACGCGCTCGTCACCCTCGTGGAGTTCTCTGACTACGAGTGCCCGTTCTGCAGCCGCGCGGACAAGACCATCGAGCAGCTCCAGAAGGACTACGGCAGCAAGCTGCGCGTGGTGATGCGCCAGAACCCGCTGTCCTTCCACCCGCACGCCAAGCCCGCGGCCCTCGCGGCGCTCGCGGCCGGTGAGCAGGGCAAGTACTGGGACATGCACAAGCTCCTCTTCGACAACAACAAGAAGCTGGATGGGGAGAGCCTGGAGGGCTACGCCAAGCAGATTGGCCTGGACGTGGCGAAGTGGAAGGCGGACATGGCGGACGCGCGCCTGTCCAGCACCATCGACAAGGAGCAGGCCCTGGCCCAGCAGTTGGGCGCCAGCGGCACGCCGGCCTTCTTCATCAACGGCCGCTTCCTCTCCGGTGCGCAGCCCATTGAAAACTTCAAGGCCCTCATCGACGAGGAGCTCACCAAGGCCGAGGGCCTGGTGAAGAGCGGCGTCGCGCCGTCGCAGGTGTACGCGCGCATCATCGAGAAGGGCGTCGAGCGCGCCCCGGCCCGCGCCCAGCAGCAGGCGGAGCCCCCCGCCGCCGCGAAGAAGGTGGACGTCCCCGCGGACTCCCCCGCCATGGGCCCGGCCACCGCGAAGGTGACCATCGTCGAGTGGTCCGACTTCGAGTGCCCGTTCTGCAGCCGCGCGGTGCCCACCATCAACAAGATCAAGGAGACCTACGGCAAGGACGTGCGCGTGGTGTTCCGCCACCAGCCGCTGCCCATGCACTCCCACGCGAAGCTCGCCGCGCAGGCCTCCATGGCCGCCCACGAGCAGGGCAAGTTCTGGGAGATGCACGACAAGCTCTTCGCCAACCAGCGCGCCCTGGAGCGCGGTGACCTGGAGAAGTACGCCCAGGAGCTGGGCCTGAACCTCAACAAGTTCAAGGCCGACCTGGAGTCCAGCAAGATCGCCGCGAAGGTGGACGCGGACTCCTCCGCGGGCAGCGCGGTGGGTGCCAACGGCACGCCGGCCTTCTTCATCAACGGCCGCTTCCTCTCCGGCGCGCAGCCCTTCGAGGCCTTCAAGCCCCTCATCGACCAGGAGATCGCCAAGGCCGACAAGGCGCTCGCCGCCGGCACCAAGGCGGAAGACCTCTACGCCAAGCTGAACCAGGACAACGTCAACGCCGCTCCGGCCGCCCCCGCGGCGCCCGCCGAGCCGGCGGTGCAGAAGGTGGAAGTGGGCGACGCCCCGGTGCGCGGTCCGAAGAACGCGCCGGTGACCATCGTCGCCTGGTCCGACTTCGAGTGCCCCTTCTGCAGCCGCGCCGTGCCGACCATCGAGCAGGTGGAGAAGGCGTACGAGGGCAAGGTCCGGTTCGCCTTCAAGCACCAGCCCCTGCCCTTCCACCAGAACGCGAAGCTCGCCGCCGTGGCCTCCATGGCCGCGAACGAGCAGGGCAAGTTCTGGCAGATGCACGACAAGCTCTTCGCCAACCAGCGCGCGCTGGACCGCGCCAGCCTGGAGAAGTACGCCCAGGAGCTGAAGCTGGACCTGCCGAAGTTCAAGGCGGCCCTGGACTCGGGCAAGTTCGACAAGCAGATCGAGGCGGACATGGCGGACGGCTCCGCCAAGGGCGCCAACGGCACCCCGACGTTCTTCATCAACGGCCGCACGCTGGTGGGTGCGCAGCCCTTCGAGGCCTTCAAGAAGGTCATCGACGAGGAGCTGAAGAAGGCCGGCGGAGTGGTGGCGGCCGAGGCGAAGTAGTCCTCTTCCCCCGCTCCTGAAACGCATGAGGCCGTCGGCTCCCACAGCGGGAACCGGCGGCCTTCGTGTTTCCAGCGGGTACGGCGTCCGCGTCAGGAGACGGCGATGGCGTCGATCTCCACCTTGGAGCCGCGCGGCAGCGCGGACACCTGCACGGTGGCGCGCGACGGCGGGGCGCCGGTGAAGGCGCGGCCGTACACCTCGTTCACCTTGGCGAAGTCGCCCAGGTCGGTGAGGAAGATGGTGCAGCGCACCACGTGGGAGAAGTCCAGGCCGCTGGCGGCGAGCACGGCCTTCAGGTTCTTCATCACCTGCTCGGCCTGCGCGACGACGTCACCGGGGACGATCTCCATCGTCTTCGGATCCAGGGGAATCTGGCCGGACAGGAACGTCATCTTCCCGGCGTCCACCTGCACGGCCTGGGAGTAGGGGCCAATCGCCTTGGGGGCGTCGTCCGAGTGGATTGCCTTGCGCGCCATGCAGCACACCTCGCGTTGAGGCGGCCCCCATGAAGCGGGGCCGCGGGTCCGCCGCGCGCTGTAGCACAGGCCGGGGCTAGATTCGCTCGACCGAGTAGACGCCCGTCAACCGCTCGATGGAGCGCATCAGGTCCGTCAGCTGCTTGAGGTCGGAGATGGTGACCTCGAAGGTGTTCACCGCCCGGTCATCGCCGGTGGCCCGGCAGTTCGCCTGGGAGATGTTGACGCTCTTCTTGGAGAACGTGTTGGTGATGTCCGCCAGCAGGCCCGGCCGGTCCGCCGTCAGCACGCGCAGCGTCACGGGCCGCTTGAAGTCGCCCTTCACGTCCCAGGACACGTCCACGCGCCGCTCGGGGTCCGTGGCCAGGGCCTTCTCACAGCCCACCGTGTGCACCGTCACGCCCCGCCCGCGGGTGATGAACCCCGCGATGGGGTCCCCGGGAACGGGGTTGCAACAGCGCCCGAAGCGCACCAGCACGTCGTCCACGCCGCCAATCTGGACGCCGCTGCGGCTGTTGCGCCCCACCAGCCGCTTGGCCAGGTCCGTCATGCGCGACAGGCCCGGCAGCATGGAGGCGTTCGCCCCCGTGCCACTGCCCGGCCCGTTGCCGTCCGTGGGACGCGGAGGCGGCTCCGCCTGCGCCAGCTTGTCCTGCGGCACCAGCCGCTGCACCAGCTGCTGCGGCGTCACCTTGCCGTAGCCGATGGCGACCAGCAGGTCGTCCTCGACGCGGAAGCCCAGCTCCTCGGCGACCTTCTTCACCTCGCCGGAGCGCAGCAGCTTGTTGAAGTTGAGCTGGAAGCGCTTGAACTCGCGCTCCACCAGCTCGCGGCCCAGCTGCAGGCTCTTGTCGCGCTGCTGCTGCTTGATGAAGCCGCGGATGCGCTGCTGCGCGCGGCTCGTCTTGACGAAGGTGAGCCAGTCCTTGGACGGGTGCGCCTGGGGGCTGGTGAGCACCTCCACCGTGTCGCCGTTCTTCAGCTTGTAGCGCAGGGGAACAATCTTCCCGTTCACCTTGGCGCCCACGCACCGGCCGCCCACGTCCGAGTGGATGGCGTACGCGAAGTCCACCGGCGTCGCGCCGCGCGGCAGGCTGCGCACGTCGCCCTTGGGCGTGAAGACGAAGACCTCGTCGGTGAAGAGGTCCACCTTCACCGTCTCCAGGAACTCCTTGGGGTCCTTGAGGTCCTGCTGCCACTCCATCAGCTGGCGCAGCCAGGCGAACTTCTCGTCGTCCTTGGAGATGGGCGCGCGGCCTTCCTTGTAGGCCCAGTGCGCCGCGATGCCTTCTTCCGCGATCTTGTGCATCTCCGAGGTGCGGATCTGCACCTCCACGCGCTCGCTCAACGGACCAATCACCGTGGTGTGCAGGGACTGGTACATGTTGGGCTTCGGGATGGCGATGAAGTCCTTGAAGCGCCCCGGCACCGGCTTCCACATCTGGTGCACCATGCCCAGCGCCTCGTAACAGGAGGGCACGGACGGCGCGATGATGCGGAACGCGATGATGTCGTGGATCTGATCGAAGTCGATGCCCTGCGACTTGATCTTCTTCCAGATGCTGTAGACGTGCTTGAAGCGCCCGCTGACGTCGCCCTTGAGGCCGCGCTCCTGGAGCTTCGCGCGCATCAGGTCGCAGGTGTCCTCGATGTACGCCTCGCGCTCCTTCTTGCGCTTGTTGAGCTGCTCCTCCAGCGCGAAGAACTCCTGGGGCTTCACGTAGCGGAAGGACAGGTCCTCCAGCTCCGTCTTGATCCAGGAGATGCCCAGCCGGTTGGCCAGGGGCGCGTAGATGTCCAGCGTCTCCTGTCCGATGCGGGCCTGCTTCTCCTCGGACATGTGATCCAGCGTCCGCATGTTGTGCGTGCGGTCCGCCAGCTTCACGAGGATGACGCGGATGTCCTGCGCCATCGCGATGATCATCTTGCGGAAGTTCTCCGCCTGCTTCTCCTCCTGGGAGAGCGTCGCGGACGCGGAGAACTTGGACAGCTTCGTCACGCCGTCCACCAGCTGGGCGACCTCCGGGCCGAACAGCTCCGTGAGCTCCTCCGCGGTGGCGAGCGTGTCCTCGATGGTGTCGTGGAGCAGGCCGGTGACGATGGACGCTTCGTCCAGCTTCAGCTCCGCCAGGATGCCCGCCACCTCCAGCGGGTGGATGAGGTAGGGCTCTCCCGACTTGCGGAGTTGCCCCTGGTGGACCTTGGCCGAGTAGACGTACGCCTTCTTGATGATGTCCAGGTCGGGGTCCGGGTGGTACGACGCAACCCGCTGCAGGATGTCGTTCAGGCGAATCATCGAGGCGGTGACAATCGTAACTGCCTCAAACAGCAGGGGCAACGTTACCCTGGAACATCGCGTACCCCGCCGGGTCCTGGATGGAGCCCGGGCGCCTTGGACACGGGTCCGAGGCTTTCGTTGACCCGGCGTTTCACGCCCCCCTAGATTGGCCCTCTGCCCATGTCTCAGCTTCTGCTGTCCACGCTCCCGGTGGTCTGCCCGCATTGTGACGGCTACAACCCGCCACGCTCGGCCACCTGCGTGCTGTGCGGCCAGGCGCTGGAAGAGGCCGCCCAGGCCCCCCGCCCGGTGGC
>NZ_RAWK01000272.1 GCF_003612165.1 Corallococcus aberystwythensis
GGTCCCGCGGGCGAGAACGCGGGCGCGCGTGCGGCGGCGGGGGGTTTGAAGGTCGCGCTGGTGGAGCAGGAGCTCCTGGGCGGCGAGTGTTCCTACTGGGCCTGCATGCCCAGCAAGGCGCTCTTGCATCCCGGCGAGACGCTGTGGCTCGCGCAGCACACGCCCGGCGTGCGCGAGCTCATCCAGGGCCCGCTCAAGGCGGACGCCGTGCTCAAGCACCGCGACCAGCTGGTGTCCGGCTACGACGACAGGGGCCAGGTGAAGTGGGCGGAGGGCGCGAAGCTCACCGTGGTGCGCGGTCACGGCCGGCTCACCGGCCCGCGCAAGGTGGCCGTCACGGGCAAGGAGGGGAAGGTGCGCGAGCTGGAGGCGAGGCACGCCGTCGTCGTCGCCACCGGCAGCAAGCCGCGCCTGCCGGACATCGCGGGGCTGAAGGATTCCAGGCCCTGGGACAACCGCGAGGGCACCGGCGCGAAGGCGGTGCCGGGCCGGCTGGTGGTGCTGGGCGGCGGCGTGGAGGCGGTTGAGTTGGCGCAGGCGTGGCGCGACCTGGGCTCGGAGGTGACGCTGGTGCAGCGCGGGCCTCGCGTGCTCAAGCGCTTCGAACCGTTCGTCGGCGAGCAGGTGACCCAGGCGCTGCGCGACTCGGGCGTGCGCGTGCTGCTGGAGACGCAGGCCACCAAGGTGCAGCGCTCCGGCGCGCAGGGCGAATACACCATCACGCTGACCGGCGGGGACACGCTGCGCGCGGACGCGCTGCTCGTGGCCATGGGCCGCACCGCGCGCACGGACGACCTGGGCCTGGACACGGTGGGGCTCAAGCCCGGCGCGTCCATCGAGGTGGATGATCAGCTCCGCGCGCAGGGCGTGGACGGCGGCTGGTTGTATGCGTGCGGCGACGCGAACGGCCGCAACCTGCTCACGCACATGGGCAAGTACCAGGCGCGGCTTCTGGGCGACGTCCTCCTGGGCAAGCCCGCGAAGGCGTGGGCGGACGCGAAGGCCGTGCCGCAGGTCATCTTCACGCACCCGCAGGTGGGCAGCGTGGGGCTCACCGAGGCCCAGGCGCGCAAGGCGGGCGTGCCGGTGAAGACGGTGCAGTACGAGCTGGGCGACGTGGCCGGCGCCTCCGTCATGGGCAAGGACCTCAAGGGCACCGCCAAGCTGGTGGTGGATGAGCAGCGCCGGGTCATCGTGGGCGCCACGTTCACGGGCCCTGGCGTGGGGGAGATGCTCCACGCGGCCACCATCGCCGTCGCGGGCGAGGTGACGTTGGACACGCTCTGGCACGCGGTGCCGTCGTACCCCACCGTGAGCGAGGTGTGGCTGCGGCTGCTGGAAGCCTACGGGCTGTGATTGCGGCGGGGCGCTCCCGCGTGGAATGGTGCGCGCCCTCCCGAGCCCCGTGACGTGAATGAGCACCGCTGAGCCCCTCCGCCAACGCGCATCCCTGAAGGTGGAGTGGGCGCTGCTGGGGGTGCTCGCCGTGGCGGCCGTGGCGGTGGGGCAGCATCCCCGGCGCGGCGTGGACTTCCGCGTCTACCTCACCGCCGCGGAACGCTTCCGCGAAGGCTCGGACCTCTACCGCACCGAGGACGGCGCCATGCCGTTCAAGTACGCGCCCGTCACCGCGCCCCTGTTCCTGCCCTTCACCGCCGTGCCGCCGCGCGCGGCCGTGGCGCTGTGGAACCTGGGCTCGGTGCTCGCGCTCGGCGCCGTGTCCGTGCTCACCCGTCGGGCGGCGCCCGCATCCGGAGAGGCGGCGCCGTGGACGTGGGCTCCGGTGCTGGCCACCGTGGTGCTGCTGCCCGCGTTCTCCTTCGAGATCTTCTACGGCCAGGTGGACGCCGTGCTGCTGGGGTTGCTGGTGCTGGCGGCCGTGGGCGCGGAGCGGGGCCGTGTGTGGGGCCCCGGCGCGGCCTTCGCCGTCGCGTGCCTGCTCAAGCCTCCGGCCGCGCTGCTGGGGTTGTTCTTCCTGGCGCGCAGGCACTGGCGCGTGGTGGGGACCACGGCCCTCTTCGGCGTGCTGTTGGTGCTGCCCACGCTGGGCCGCTACGGGTGGACGGGCACGCTGGCACAGCTGCGTGACTGGACGGAGATCCTGGCGCGCACCACGCCGCCGTGGGCGCTGGGTCACAACCCGCAGGGCCTGCCCACGCTGCTGCTGTCGCTGGTGCTGCCTCCGGAGTCACTGCCTCCCGCGGGCGCGATGAGCGGGGCGCAGGCCCTGGCGCTGGGGCTGTTCGTCGTGGCGCTGGTGTGGGCGCGGCCCGGACCCGTGGAGCTGCTCGCGTTCTGCTGCCTGGGCGTCACGCTGTTGTCACCGTTGGCGTGGCGCGCGAACTACCTGCTCGCGTGGCCGGTGATCCGCGCGGCGCTGGAAGGACGCTCGCGCCTGGGACAGGTGTGCGTGGCAGGCATCGCGCTCATCGGCCTGGGCGTTTCGGAGGCGGTGCTGGGGGCGGAGTGGGCCCGGCGGGTGCTGCTCTTCCGGCCGTTCGCGGTGGCGTACTCCGCGCTGCTGATCGCGCTGTTGTGGCAGACGCGGCGTCACGGAACGCCCACGGCGGTTCTTTCCGACAAGACCGTGACGCACCTGCCGCGCGGATTTCTGAACGCTCGCGGCCCGTAACCGAATCGAGACATGGCCGGGGGCAAAGTGTCACGGAGCCTGAACCTTCGTGACACACGGTGTCGCTATATGCGTCCCCGTCATGTTCGAAACGTTCGACAGCGCCTCCAGTGCCCCCGCCGCCCGGCGGTTCGCGCTCTCTACCACCGCGTCGGTCGCCGTCTTCGGACTCATCGCCGTGGCGGCGATGACCGCGGCCAACACCGTGAAGGAGGTCATCAAGGAGAAGAAGGTGGACGTCGTCTTCCGTCCTCCTCCGCCTCCGCCTCCTCCCGTCGTGGAGGTGAAGCCGCCGCCCCCGCCGCCTCCACCCGTCGCGAAGCCTCCGCCCCGCGCCGCGCCTCCTGTCGCGAAGGCAGCGCCTCCGCCCGCGGCGATGCCCACCGTCGCGCCCGCGCCGCTGAAGGCCCCGGACGCGGTGCCGCTCGAGAAGCCGCCCGAGGCTGAGAAGGAGGTCGTCGCCGCGGCGCCCATGGCCGTCGGGGGCACCGGCACGCTCGTCCCTGGCGGTATCGTGGGTGGCACCGGCAGCGGTGAGGGCATGGCCATTGGCGGCGGTCGCGCGCAGCCCATCAACCTTCCGGAGACGGGCACGCCGCCGGAACCGCTGGCCGCGAACCTCATCCCCGAGTACCCCGCCGACGCCCGCTCCAAGGGGCTGGAGGGGCTGGTCATCCTCAAGGGCGTCGTCGAGGCCGACGGCCGCGTCACCGGCCTCAAGGTGATGCGCGGCGATGAGCCCTTCGCCAGCGCCGCGATGGCCGCCGTGCGCATGTGGCGCTTCAAGCCCGCCGTCGTCTCCGGTCAGCCGACCGCCGTCTTCCGCATCTTCAAGGTCCCCTTCCGCCTCAAGTCCTGACGCCTTCCTTCCCCTCCCGGAAAGCCACCGCCATGAACTTCAATCTCAAGGAAATCTACGCGCACATGGGCGTCTTCGCCCTGGGCATCGCCTGGACGCTGATCGCCTTCGCGGTCGCGTCGCTGGCGGTCTTCTTCGAGCGCCTGTTCGTCTACTTCCGCTCGCGCGCCGCGTCCCGCCAGTTCGCGGGCCGCGCGGGTCCGCTGCTCGCGCAGCAGCAGCATGACGCGTTGGTGAAGGAGGCGGACGGCAGCAAGAGCAGCCACCTGGCGATGATGCTGGGCGGTGGCATGAAGACGTTCCTCGCGAAGTCCCGTGCCCCCGCCGGCAAGCTGGGCGCGGTGGAGCTCACGCGGCGCGACCTGGTGCGCATCAACGAGCGCATCACCGCGGACGTGCGCCGGGGCATGTCGGTGCTGGCCACGGTGGGTTCGGTGGCGCCGTTCGTCGGTCTGCTCGGCACGGTGGTGGGCATCATCGAGGCCTTCGCCGGCATCGCGAAGGAGGGCTCCGGCGGCCTGGGCGCGGTGTCCGCCGGCATCGCGGAGGCGCTCGTCGTCACGGCGCTGGGCCTGCTGGTCGCCATCCCCGCGGTGCTGATGTTCAACTTCCTGTCTACCCGCGCGGACGCGCTGCTGCTGTCCCTGGAGCAGGCCCGCAGCGAGTTCATGGACCACCTGGAGGACATGGCCGGCGACAAGCGCGCCGTGGCGGCCCACCCGGCTTCGCACTCGAGTGGTTCGGACGTCGTCTCCACGCGGACCGAGGCGGGCGATGTCGGCCACGCGTAGGAGCCTCACGCCGGAGATGAACGTGACGCCGCTGGTGGACGTGGTGTTGGTCCTCCTGATCATCTTCATGGTCGTCACGCCGCAGCTGGAGGCCGGCGCCGCGGTGGAGCTGCCCGCGGCGATGAACCCCGACGCGGAGAACAAGAACCTGGAGCCCACCACGGTGAGCCTGGCGTCCAACGGATCGTTCTACCTGGACCGCAAGCAGCTGACCCGGGACGCGCTGGTGGTGGAGCTGAAGGCGCTGCACCAGGCGAAGCCGGACGCGCCCGTGGTGCTCAAGGCGGACCGGGGCGTGGCGTACGCGCAGGTGCGCGGCGTGTTCAAGGCGATGCAGGACATTGGCTTTCCGGGCATCAGTCTCCAGGTCATCGACCGGAAGAAGCAGTAAGGGGAGGCACGCGCCATGGCTTTCGACGTCGGTGGCAACAAGGGCGGCGGTGTCCGCCCCACGATGAACGTGACGCCCCTGGTGGACGTGGTGTTGGTCCTCCTCATCATCTTCATGGTCGTCACGCCGCTGATGACCAAGAACCTGTGGATGAACGTGCCGGCGAAGCCGGACAAGACGGAGGCCACGCCGCCTCCGCCGCCGGACGCGAAGCCGCCCGTGGTGCTCACGGTGGACAAGGCCGGAACGCTGCGCATCAACCACGAGGAAGTGCCGCGCGACCAGGTGGTCGTCCGGCTGCAACGCATGCTGAACGCGCGCGCGGACAAGGTCGTCTTCTTCGACGCGAGCGACGCGGTGCCGTACGGCAGTGCCATGGAAGTGCTGGACCTGGCGCGGGGCGGGAACATCACCGTCGCCGTGCTCCCGGACCGGCTCGCGGACTGAGCGCGAGCCTCGTGTGTCCCCGCGCGCGGTGTGTGCCGCGCGCGGGTTCGTGACGCCGAGTTTTCCCGCCACCGCCACAGACGTCACAAACCCTTCATCCCAATGCCACGGGCGTCGCGTTGAGTGCGCGTCGCTGTCGGCAAGGAGAGCCGTGTTGTCTCGTTCGAACTTCGTGCGCGCCTTCGTGGCGTCACTCGTGCTCATCACCCTGCCTGCCTTCGCGCAGGCGCCCGGCGCGGAGTCCACCGCGCCCGCCGCGCCTTCGCCTTCCGCCTCCCCCGGTCAGCAGCCCGCGGATCCTTCCGCTCCGGCCGCGCAGTCCGAGACGCCGGCCGACGGTGCCACGCCTTCGGAGGCCACGGCTTCCGACGAGGCCGCCATGGGTGATGAGGCCCTGGCCGAATCCGCCGCGCCGCCCCCGGGCTTCACCGGCATCTACGGCCGGCTGACGGATGAGGCCAACGGCGAAGGCCTCATCGAGGCCACCGTGAAGGTCGTGACGGGCGCCGACAAGCAGGCCTTCACCGACCTGGACGGCAACTACCGGCTCGCGCTGCCGCCGGGCAAGTACGACCTGCGCGCCTTCTACGACGTCTACCAGGGCCGCCGCATCACGGGCGTCGTCGTCGCCCAGGGCAAGGCCACGAAGCTGGACGTCGCGCTCAGCGCGGACGTGGGCGCGGTGCAGGAGGTCGTCGTCGAGGCCCGCTCCGACCGTCGCGCGGAGGGCGCCCTCCTCCAGGACCGCAAGAAGGCCGCCGCCGTCTCCGACGCCATCAGCGCGCAGGAGATTGCCCGCACGCCGGACTCCAGCGCCGGTGACGCCGTGAAGCGCGTGGTCAGCGCCACGGTGGTGGACGGCCGCTACGTGCTCCTGCGCGGCCTGGGTGGCCGCTACGCCACCACGCTCCTCAACGGCGCGCTGCTGCCCAGCCCGGAGCCGGACGAGCCCAGCGTGCCACTGGACCTGTTCCCCACCAGCCTGCTCGCCAACCTCAACGTGGTGAAGAGCTACACGCCGGACCTGCCGGGCACCTTCGGCGGCGGCACGCTCCTCATCGAGACCAACACCTACCCGTCCCAGTTCGAGTTCAAGCCGCGCCTCACCCTGGGCGGCGACACCGTCACCACCTTCCGCAATCGCAACTCACAGGCGCAGGGCGGCTTCGGTGAGACGCTGGGCTTCGCCTCCTCCGACCGCGCCCTGCCGGACGCACTCCCCCGTGACCATCGCCTGGGCGCGGGCGGCGAGTCCGCGCAGCAGCTGGAAGGCCAGTGGGAGAGCTTCACCAACGTCTGGGAGAAGCGCACCACGCGCGCCGCCCCCAACCTGGGCCTGGGCGCGTCCCTGGGTGACACGCTGCGCTTCGGCAACCAGCGCCTGGGCTACCTGGCCACCGTCAACTACGGCCACCGTGACGGCGTGCAGACGGGTGACTTCGCCCGCGCGGCCCGTGACGAGTCCGGCAGCCTCATCTCCCAGGACGTCGCGCGCACCACGCAGGGCTTCTCCACCGCGAACCTCAGCGGCCTGGCCAGCCTGGGCTACCAGTTCGACCGCGATAACGAGCTGACCCTCTTCAGCCTCTACACGCGCGGCACCGACACGCGCACGTACTCCGCCAACGGCAACAACAACGTGCGCGGCGACACCTACGCCAGCACCCGCCTCCAGTTCATCACCCGCGCGCTGTCCTTCACGCAGCTGCGCGGCTTCCACCGCCTGGGACTGCTGGGTGACTCCGAGGTGGACTGGCAGGCCAACGTCTCCCGCGTGGACCGCGACGAACCCGACACGCGCGACACGCTCTACAGCGCCGCCCTCAACAACCCGGACGCGCAGCTGTCCTTCCCCAACCAGCCCAACAGCGGCGAGCGCTTCTTCGCGGAGCTGGGCGAGACGTCCACCGGCGGCAGCCTCAACCTCACCCTGCCCTTCAGCTCCGACCTCCGCGTGAAGGTGGGCGGCCTCACGCAGGTGTCCTTCCGCGACTTCAACGCGCGCCGCTTCCGCTACCTGCTCAACGACGAGCCGGTGGACCGCACCCTGTCCCCCGAGCAGCTCTTCTCCGCGGAGAACGTGGGCACCTCCATCAGCGTGCGTGAGACGACGCGCGCGGACGACGCCTACAACGCCTTCCTGGGCATCTACGCCGGCTACGTGTCCGCGGACTACAAGCCCGTGGAGCCGCTGCGCCTGGTGGGCGGCGTGCGCCTGGAGGCGTCCGCCCAGCAGCTCACGCTCAAGGACCCCTTCACCGGCGTGGAGGCGGACTCGGGCGGCGCGGACCGCAACTACCTGGACGTGCTGCCGTCGCTCAACGCCACCTACGCGCTGTCGCCGGAGGTGAACCTGCGCGCGGGCTACAGCTACACGCTGGCGCGGCCCACGTTCCGCGAGCTGGCGCCCTTCATCTTCTTCGACTTCGTGCGCCGCCGGAACGTGTCCGGCAACCCCGACCTGCTGGAGACGCGCATCCACAACGTGGACCTCCGCGCCGAGTGGTTCGTGGGAGAGAACGACGTCCTGGCCGCGAGCGCCTTCTACAAGCGCTTCCAGAACCCCATCGAGCGCGTCATCCGCAACCCGGACTCGGGCGACCTGGGCTTCGAGAACGCGGCGGGCGCGGACAGCTACGGTGTGGAGTTGGAGGCGCGCACGTCGCTGGCGCGCTTCAGCCCCTCGCTGCGCCCGGTGCGCGTGGGCGCGAACCTCACGCTCATCCAGTCGCAGGTGGACCTGGGTGACTCCGCGCTGGGCGCGCAGACGAACAAGGACCGTCCGCTCCAGGGCCAGTCGCCCTACGTCATCAACGTCAACGTGGGCTACGAGCGGCCGGAGAGCGGCACGGAAGTGGCCGTGCTCTACAACGTGTACGGCCAGCGCATCAGCGAGGTCGGCGTGCAGGGCCTGCCGGACGTGTACGAGCGGCCCTTCCACCGCGTGGACATCAGCCTCACCCAGAAGCTGGGCGCGACGCAGCTGAAGCTGACCGCCGCGAACCTCCTCAACGCGTCCGTCACCCTCCGCCAGGGGGACGTGACGGTGCAGACGTACAAGCCCGGCGTGGCGTTCACCGCGTCGCTCGGCTGGGCCCTGTAGCTCCCATTCCCCCCCTGAAAGGACGCACCGACATGAAGAGCCTCTTTGCCTCCGTCCTCACCCTCTCCAGCCTGGCCCTGCTGTCCGGTTGCGGCGACGACGACGACAAGAACAACGGCAACCCGGACGGCGGCGGCGACCCGCAGGCCACCGAGCAGGACGTGAAGGGCAGCATCCAGGGCGACACGACGTGGAAGGCCGGCACGACGTACACGCTGAAGGACTATGTGTTCGTGGAGAGCGGCACGCTCACCATCGAGCCGGGCGTCACCATCAAGGGCGACACGGGCAGCGCGCTGGTCATCACCCGCGACGCGAAGCTCAACGCGGTGGGCACGGCGGAGAAGCCCATTGTCTTCACCAGCTCGCAGGCGGCGGGCACGCGCGCGGCGGGGGACTGGGGCGGCGTGGTGCTGCTGGGCAAGGCGCGCATCAACGTGGCCGGCGGCGAGAACACCATCGAGGGCTTCTTCGCCACCAGCGGTGACACGCGCACGAAGTACGGCGGCCAGGACGACGTGCACGACTGCGGCAAGCTGAAGTACGCGCGCATCGAGTTCGCGGGCTACGAGCTGGCCGAGGACAACGAGCTCAACGGCCTGACGACGGGCGCGTGCGGCAGCGCGACGGACATTGACTACGTGCAGGTGCACAAGGGCGCGGACGACGGCGTGGAGATGTTCGGCGGCACTGCGGGCCTGAAGCACATCGTCATCAGCCAGCCGGACGACGACGGCCTGGACTACGACCTGGGCTGGCGCGGCAAGGTGCAGTTCCTGGTGGTGCAGCAGAACGCCACGGTGGGCAACCGCGCCATCGAGGCCTCCGGCAACAAGAACGACAACGCCGCGACGCCGCACACGATGCCGGAGATCTGGAACGCGACGTTCATCGGCTCGGGCCGCGCGGCGGGCACGACCCCGGCGCAGGAGGGCCTGGTGTTCAACACGGGCGCGGGCGGCCTGCTGCGCAACGTCATCGTGGCGAACTTCGCGGACACGGCCGTGGACGTGGACGGCACGGCCTCCGCGGCGCTGTGGAACGCGGCCAACCCGGAGCTCTCCATCCAGAACGCGCTCTTCTGGAACAACAAGGGCAACACCGCCTCCATCTCGAACGCGCCGAACCCGAAGAAGGACGCGGCGGGCACGGTGACGGATCCGGACGTGAGCAAGTTCGCGGAGGCGGAGAAGGTGCTGGCCACGGGCCTGAACAACAAGGTCGTGGACGCGCAGCTGACGGCGGCGCTGAACCTGGACGCCCCGAACTTCACCCCGGCGGCGGGCTCCGCGGCGCTGAACCCGGACAACGCGGCCACGCCGGGCGCGGGCTTCGACGCCAGCGCGCGCTTCGTCGGCGCGGTGGGCACCACCAACTGGCTGACCGGCTGGACTGCGTTCCCGAAGAACTAGCCCTTCGGTGAACCAGGACCGCGTGCTCCCGGGACGCCGTACCGGGGACACGCGGTCTTCTTTACTGCGGGCTTACGACTGGAGGCTCGCCGGCGCGTCGTCCTGCGCGGAGTCCTGGCCGTTGCCGCCGTCCGTGAAGAGGTTCGCCACCGGGCGCAGCTTCGGGGGACGGCCGCGGCGGCGCGGGGCATTGTCGTCGTTGCCCGGCGCGGCGCTCACCGGCTCCGCCTGCGTCTGGCCCGCCTTGCGCACCGGACGCGGCAGGTGGATGGCCTCCAGCTTCGCTCCCAGGTCCGCGTCGTCCTCCGCGAACACCTTCGCGTACGCCAGCGCGCGCTGCCCCTTCTGGAGCAGCGACTCCTGGCTCTCGTTCAGCGCGTGCCTCGCCGCGTCCAGCGCCGCCTGCGCCCGGGCCACCAGTTCCGCCTTCTCACGCACGTGCGCCGCGGACTCGCCCAACACCGCCGTGTCCACGTCCGGGAACTTCACGTCCGCCAGGTCCGTGGCGAACAGCTCGAGCAGCGCGCGCAGCGCAGGGGAGATGGAATCGTTCTCGGGGGAATCGAACATGGGCAGGCCTCCTCACAAGGCGTTTGAACGGCGCCTATCTGCCCAGATGTTCAGTGCCCTTTCAAGGGGGTCTTTCCACAGGCCGGAAAGTCGGCTCCGGATCCGCCGTCAAGACCCCGCTGATCAATCCACCCGCACCAGCCCCACGTCCCGCACCCCCACCGACGGATCCACGTCCACCGCCAGGAAGTGCCGGCCCACCCCATCAAAGCGCTCCGGAATCGCCCCGCCTCCTCCAGAGATGAACGCCGGGATGCCCGCGTTCGAATACGAATAGTAGGAGTGGATGTGGCCGTAGAGCGTCAGGTCCACCCCTGCCCTCGCCATCTTCCCCACCAGCCCGGCAGCCTCGTTGCGCACCGCGAAGCCTCCGCCCCGGACGCCAATCGGATCCAACGGGGGGATGTGCATCGCCACCACGTGCACCGCGTCGCGCGCCTCCTCCAGCCAGCCGTCCAGCGCCTCCTCCACCAGCGGATCCACCGTGCTGCTGCCAGAGTCCACCAGGCTGAAGTGCACGCCCCGGAAGGTGAAGTGCTGACTCGCGCGGCCCACCAGCCGCTGGTACTCGCGCGCGTCATCCGTGAAGGTCTCGTGGTTGCCCAGCGTCGCGTACAGCGGGATGCGCGAGTCCGCCTCCAGCCGCTGCTGGAACTCCTCCAGCTGCTCGCGCGTGCCGAACTCCGTCAGGTCCCCCGCGAAGAAGATGAAGCGCAGCGTGGGGTCCTGGTTCAGCCGCGCGTAGATGTCCCCCACCTTCGACAGCGCCTCCTGCACGTCCGCCAGCGCCGCGAACCGGAACGGCTCGCGCGTGTCCCAGTCCGGCGGCGCCACCGTCAGCCGCATGGTCGTCCCCGGCCTCAGGGCCACGCGCCACGCCTTCATCGTCGGGTGCGCGTCCGGCAGGGCCATCACCGTGAGCGGCGTGCCCGATTCGTCCACCGCCTCCAGCGCCGCGTCCGGCATCGCGTTGTGCACCGTGAACAGCCAGTCCGTGCGCGCATCGGCTCCAGCGGTGACGCGCGTGGTGAACACCGGCGCCTGCCCCCACAGCTCCAGCGTCCCCGACGCCAGCGTCCGCACCGACGCGAGCCCGCCCTCCACCTCCACCGTCAACGCGTCCGCTTGCGCCTGTCCCACGCGCGTGTCGCGCACCGCCCGGTCCTCGCTGGGGCGCACGCAGCCCATGGACAGCAGCGCCGCCGCGACCCCCAGGGCCTTCACTCCGCGCCAGGAACGCGCGCCAACGGATCCGCCGCGGATCCGCGCCGCCTCGTGCACGCCCACCGCGTCCTCACGCGTCCCGCTCACGTGTCACCTCCCACCGCGTACACCAGCGCCAGCCGCCCCATCAGCGCTCCACCCGCCTGCGCCTCCGCCGCCACGCCCCAGCGCTCCGTCAGCAGCACGCGCCCCCTCACACCGAACGAACCAATCATCCCGCCGCCCCGGCCGCGCAGCCCGCCCACCAGCCCGTCCTTGCGGTGGTCGTAATAGAGCACCGCCTCGCCCCGCAGCGGCCCGCCGCGCCCCAGCCACACGCCGTAGCCGAACGTGTAGAGCAGCTGGGTGTGCAGGTTGTCGTCACTCACGCGCCCCGGATAGCTGTAGCCCTGGAACGACAGCCCCAGGCCGCCCTCCACGAACGAGCCCGAGAAGCGCGGACCGAAGCGCGCCATCGCGTAGCGGCCCTTGAGCGCCACCTCCCCGCCTCCCAGCGTGAAGCCCTCCGTCGGGTAGCGGTGGTACGTCGCGAAGCCCTCCACATCCAGCGACGTGCCGTCCCCCAGCCCCGGCCTCCGCTCCGGCGCGCCCCACAGCCGGTACGCCGCGCCCGCGCGGATCAACGTGTTGCCCTCGTCCGGCGCCAGCCTCGCGGACGCCTCCAGCCGCACCGCCGACAGCCGCGCCACCGCGCCCAGCGCGAAGAAGTTCCGGTACTCCGCCGTCGCGTCGTGCACGTACTGGTAGCCCAGGTCGAACTCCAGGGGCGGCAGCGTGTCCGGCACCTGCCCCGGGTCGAACGCCGGCGACGTCACCGCGTACAGGTTCGCCAGCATCGACAGGGAGAACACCCCCGCCCCCGTCAGCGTCACCGCGTACAGCGGCCCGATGGTCTTTCGCGACGCGCCCGTCAACGCGATGGGCACCAGCCCCGCGCCAATCAGCCCCAGCCCGATGGCCTCCGCCGCGAACAGGCCCCGCGCCGTCACCGGGTCCCCCGCCGACCACGCCCCCAGCCCGTGCAGCACCAGCCCGGGCACCACCGCGACCGCCACGGGCAGCGCCTTGAACGGCGGCCTCGGCGCGCTGTCCGTCAGGCGCACGCGGGGCTCCGACACCCGGCCCCCTTCCGGCGCCATCCGGGATGCCGCACTGGCGTCCTCCGGCGCCACCACCGGCCCGGACTCCTCCGCGGACGCCGTGGGCACCGGCCGGGGCCCCTCCTCCGTCAGCACCCGGGCCATCACCTCCGGCGGCACCACCGACGCCCCGGCCTTCCGGCGAGCGGGCACGTCCCGGGGGATGTCACTGCCACCCAGCTCGGGACCGCTCGCCAGCAGTTCAAAGGCGGACAGGAAGCCGCCGTCGTCCTGCGCCCACGCGGCCCCCGAGGCCAGCACCAGCCCCAGCACCACCGCGAAGGTGGCCCGCGCACTCCACACCGGGCGCCCATGCCCCATGGCCGTCGTCTCGCTTCCCTGGGGGCGGCCTTCCAACCACCCCCACCC
>NZ_RAWK01000273.1 GCF_003612165.1 Corallococcus aberystwythensis
CTCCCCTCCCGCCCCCTGCTGCTGGATGGCCAGGAGCCACGTGGGCGCATGCCCATTGCCTGTCTCAATCCGCACCGCATGCCGATGCGCCGGCAGCGTCAGGGCATTGCCCCCGCCGGCCGGCACCATGGGCACCCCACCCGCCGCCACGACCGTGGTCAGCAGGGCTCCCACCCAGGACATCATTGTGATTGCGCCCCCTGTCGTATCCCCGCCCGAAAGGTAGGGACGGAGGCTTCGGGAGCAATCCGGTGGGCGGCATCCGGCGGAGGCGGACCCGGAGGGCCCGACATTCTCCACGCGGACAGGTGAACACACGCACACCGCGCGACGCTCCCGGGACGTGTGGGAGCGTCGCGTCAGCGTCTTGCGGCTACTTCGCCTTGCGACGGCGCGGGGCGGTGGTGCCCGCGTCGGTGGCCGTGCCCGCGTCCATGCCTTCGAGCGTGCCCGCGTCCATGGACGTGCCGGCGTCCGGCGTGGCCGTGGTGATGGCCGGGGGCGGGTTCACCAGCTTCAGCGAGGTGAGGAACTCCTCCGCCGTGGTGTTGGGGTGGTTGGGGTTGTAGATGACGAGCAGCGTGTACAGGCGCGGCCCCACCAGGAAGTTGCGGGCCTTCAGCTCGCCCACCACCGGCGAGCTGACCGTGTAGGACTTGCCGGGGTAGCCATCCAGGGTGACGTCGGACTCTTCCTTGATGGTGCCCTGGACCTGCTTCACCAGGCCGTCCTTGCCCTCGTTCAGCAGGGCTTCCGGAGGACGGCTCGCCACCAGCTTCTCCGGGTAGTCCGCGGTGCTGATGGAGTAGATGGTGCCGTCCTCGGTGCGCGAGGAGAAGGCCGCGGTGTTCACCGTGTTGGCGCCCAGCGGGACCTGCTTGCGCTCAACCTGGGGCTCCGCGGGCATGCCGATGCTGAAGCCTTCGGTGGCCTCGTAGGGCTTGAAGGAAGGGCCAGGGGCCGCGGCGGCGCCCTCGTTGGGCACGTCCTCGATGGTGGAGGTCGCCTGGGGACCACCGGTGCCACCCGAGGAACCGTCGGTCTTCTGCTGGTTGGCGCACGCGCCGGCGATGAGCGCGAGGGTGGTGAGCGAGGCAAGAAGGAGGCGGGACAACGGACGCATGGGCACGCTTCCTGAGAGGGAAGAGGAATGGGACAGGGAGTCCTATCGGACGCTAGACGAAGTGCTCCGTTGCTGACTACCCGAGTTTCCACGCGGCGCGAGGAACTTGCCCCTGCCCCGCCCCCGGAAGCGTCCGGGGGCGGACAACGCGCAACGGGGCCGGAAAGTCGGCGCGGGAGGCTATTCGCCCAGGTACGCGCGCCGAATCTCGGCGCTCTCCAGCAGGGCCTTGCCCGGGCCGGCCATCACCACCTCGCCCGTCTCCAGCACGTAGCCGTAGTGGGCGGCGTTGAGGGCCAGGTGCGCGTTCTGCTCCACCAGGAGCACGCTGACGCCGGTGGCGTTCACCTCGCGCAGCGTGCGGAAGATGGTCTCCGTCACCTGCGGCGCCAGGCCCAGGGACGGCTCGTCCAACAGCAGCAGCTGCGGCTTGCTCAAGAGCGCCCGGGCAATGGCCAGCATCTGCTGCTCACCGCCGGACAGCGTGCCCGCCAGCTGCTTCTGGCGCTCGCGCAGCACCGGGAAGAGGCTGAAGCCCTTGTCCATGTCCTGGCGCACCTGGGCGGTGTCCTTGCGCAGGTACGCGCCCAGCTCCAGGTTCTCGAACACGGTGAGGTTGGGGAAGATGCCCCGCCCCTCCGGCGCGTGCGCCATGCCGCGCGGCACCAGCTGGTGCGCCTTCAAGCCCGTGATGTCCTGCCCCGCGAGCGTGATGCGGCCCGCGGACGGCTTGAGCATGCCGCTCACCGCGCGCAGGGTGCTCGTCTTGCCCGCGCCGTTCGCGCCGATGAGGGCCACCATCTCGCCCTTGCCCACCGTCAGGGACACGCCCCGGAGCGCCTGGATGGCGCCGTAGCGGACCTGGATGCCCTCCACCGACAACAGCGGCTCGAACGCGCGCCGCTCGCCCAGCACCTTCGTAGGCTCGCTCACGCCGCGCCTCCGTGGGACTCCAGGTAGCTGTCGCCCAGGTACGCCTCGATGACCTTGCGGTCGCTGCGCACTTCCGCCGGGGCGCCGCGGGCGATGGTCTCGCCGTGGTCCAGCACGGTGATGCGCTCGCAGATGCCCATCACCAGCTTCATGTCGTGCTCGATGACCAGCACCCCCAGCGAGAACTCGTCGCGCAGCCGGCGGATGAGCACCATCAGGTCCGCCTTCTCACGCGTGTTCATGCCCGCCGCGGGCTCGTCCAGGAGCAGCACCTTGGGGCGCGTGCCCAGCGCGCGGGCAATCTCCAGCCGGCGCTGCTCGCCGTACGGGAGGTTCTTCGCCTCTTCATCGCGCCGGTGCGACAGGCCCATGACTTCCAGCAGATGCTCCGCCTGGCGCGTCAGCTCGCGCTCCTCGGACTGGAAGCCCGGGGTGAGCAGGAGCGCGCGCCACCAGTCGCGGTAGTTGCGCAGCGCCGTGCCCACCTTCGCGGCGGGGCCCAGGCGCACCGGGTGCAGCGCTCCCTGCGCGCGGCAGGCCACCTTCACGTTGTCCAACGCCGTCAGGGCGCGGAACAGGCGGATGTTCTGGAACGTGCGCGCCAGGCCCAGGTGGTTGATTTGATGCGGCACCCAGCCGTTCACGCGCTGCCCGGCCACGCGCACCTCGCCCTCGGTGGGCTGGTACACGCCGGTGAGCACGTTGAACGCGGTGGACTTGCCCGCGCCGTTGGGGCCAATCAGGCCCAGCAGGTCGCCCTGGCGCACGGTGAGGTTGAAGTCCGTAAGGGCCTTGAGGCCCCCGAAGCGGATGCTCACGCCGGAGGCCTGGAGCAGCGCGTCTCCGGAGCCGGATGTCACGGGGGCTGAAACCGCGGTGTTCATGACAGCCCCTTCTTCTTCCGCGGAAGCCACCGGGGCAGCACGTCCCAGAGCTCCTTCGTGCCGAACAGGCCCTGCGGCCGGGCCAGCATCAGCACCACCAGCAGGATGCCGTACACGGGCATGCGGATCTGATCCACCTTCTGCGCCAGGCTGCCCTCCGCGCCCAGCGCGCCGAACAGCGAGCGCAGGCCTTCAGGCAGGAGCGTGAGGAAGATGGCCGCGACGATGGCGCCCGTGCTGGAGCCCAGGCCGCCCAGCACCACCATGACGACGACCTCCATGGACTTCACGAAGGTGAACGAGCCCGGGTTGATGATGGGCACGAAGTGGGCGAACAGGCCGCCCGCGATGCCCGCGAAGAACGACGAGATGACGAACGCGCGGACCTTGTAGCCGGTGGTGTCCACGCCCATGGCCTCCGCGGCCACTTCGTCCTCGCGGATGGCCCACAGGCTGCGGCCGTGGCTGGAGCCCGCGATGCGCCGGGCCACCAGCACCGTCAGGAAGACCCAGAAGTACACCATGGCCACGCTGGAGTACTGCGGGATGCCGGACAGGCCCAGCGCGCGGCCGAAGGCCTCCGTGTTCTGCACCACCACGCGGATGATCTCGCCAAAGCCCAGCGTGACGATGGCCAGGTAGTCCCCGCGCAGCCGCAGGGACGGCAGGCCCACCAGGAAGCCGCACAGCGCCGCGCAGGTGCCGCCCGCGAGCAGCGCCACCGTGAAGAGCACCTGGTCGCTGGCCGCCACCGGGAGGAAGGACAGCGCCACCTCCTTGAGCTCCAGCGACGTGACGCCCGCGATGTACGCGCCCACGGCCATGAAGCCCGCGTGGCCAATGGAGAACTGGCCCGTCATGCCGTTCACGATGTTGAGGCTCACCGCGAGGATGATGTTCACCCCCACCACGGACAACAGGTACGTGGCGAAGGGAGAGGAACCCAGCAGCACCTCCGCCAGCGCCAGGACCGGCACCGCGATGAGCACGGGCAGAAGGCCCCGCAGGGCCGGGGGCACGCGGCCCACGTCCTCGCCGGGCAACGTCGTCACGCCTCCAGACTGGGCCGCCATCAAACCTTCTCCGCCGCGACGCGGCCGAACAGGCCGCCCGGCTTCACCAGCAGCACCAGGATGAGGAAGGCGAAGGCCACCGCGTCACGCCAGGTGCTGGCCGCGTAGCCCACCACGAACTCCTCCACCAGGCCCAGGAGCAGCGCGCCCACCACGGCGCCCGGCACGTTGCCGATGCCGCCGATGACCGCCGCCACGAAGGCCTTGAGGCCCACGTACAGGCCCATGAGCGGGCTCACGGACGTGTCCTTGATGGCGTAGAGCAGGCCCGCGCCCGCCGCCAGCGCGCTGGAGAGCATGAACGTCAGCGCGATGATGCGGTCGGTGGGGATGCCCATCAGCGCCGCGGTGCGGTGGTCGTAGGACACCGCGCGCATCGCCTTGCCAAAGCGCGTGCGGTACACGAGGAACTGGAGCGCGGCCATCAGCCCCACGGCGATGAGGAAGCTGATGACCTGCCAGTTCCACACCACCACGTCGCGGTCCCCGATGATGAACCACTCGCTGGGGACGATGACCTCCGGGAAGGCCCGGGGGGACGCGCCCGGCAGGAAGCCGATGTCCAGCTGGAAGCCGTACGACAGCGCGAACGAGATGCCGATGGCGGTGATGAGCGCCGTGAGGCGCGGCTTCTCGCGCAGCGGACGGTAGGCGAAGCGCTCGATGAGGAAGCCGAGCAGCGCGCACCCCACCATGGCCACCGCGAAGATGACGACCACGCCCCACATGGAACGCTGCGCCTGGCGCCCGAGGGCGAAGGCGGTCGCGTAGCCCATGTAGACGCCGACCATCATCACGTCGCCGTGGGCGAAGTTGATGAGCTTGAGGACGCCGTACACCATCGTGTAGCCCAGCGCGACGAGGGCGTAGATGGTGCCGGAGGCCAGACCGTTGATGAGGTGCTGGAGAAGCTGCGACATGCCGGGGGAGGCCTTGGCTTACGGCGAGATGGTGGTGACGTAGGTGGACTTGCCGTCCGCGACCTTCAGCACCACGGCGGACTTCACCGCGTTGCGCTTCTCATCCAGCGTGATGTTGCCCGCCACGCCGGGGAAGTCCTTCGTCTTCGCGATGGCCGCGCGCAGGGCGGGGCCGCTGGTGTCCGGGGCGTTCTTGAGCGCTTCGATGGCGACGCGCGCGGCGTCATACGCCAGCGCCGCGAGCGCGTCCGGCACCGCGCCGTTGTAGTCCGCCTTGTAGTCCGCGATGAACTTCTTCACGCGCTCGTCCGGGTTGTCCGGCGAGTAGTGGTTGGAGAAGTAGCTGCCGTCGATGGCACTGCCGCCCAGCTCGAAGAGCTTCTCGGAGTCCCAGCCGTCGCCGCCCATCAGCGGCACCTTCAGGCCCAGTTCGCGCGCCTGGCGGGCGATGACGCCCACCTCGCTGTAGTAGCCCGGCACGTAGATGCCCTCCGGCTGCGTCTTCTTGATGGCGGTCAGCTGCGCGCGGTAGTCCGTGTCGCCCTGGCTGTAGCTCTCCGTGACGGTGATCTTCCCGCCCATCTCCGCGAACTTCTGGCGGAACACCTCCGTGAGGCCAATGGAGTAGGCGCTCTTGTTGTCCTGGAGGACGGCGACCTTGTTGAGCTTGAGGTTCTCCCGCGCGAACTTCGCCATCACGAAGCCCTGGAACGGGTCGATGAAGCAGACGCGGAAGATGTTGTCGCCCTTCTCCGTCACGGTGGGGTTGGTGGACGACGGGGTGATCATGGGCACGCCGGCCGCCTGCGCCTTCTCCGCCATGGCCAGGGAACTGGACGAAGCCACCTCGCCCAGGATGAGCACCACCTTGTCCTGGGTGATGAGGCGGGTGACGGCCTGCGCCGCCTCTTCCGGCTTGCTCTGGTCGTCGTACACGCGCACGACCAGCTTCTTGCCCTTCACGCCGCCGGCCGCGTTGGCCTCCTTCAGCGCCAGCGCGATGCCGTTGCGGCTGGAGATGCCGAACGTCGCCTGGCCGCCCGTCAGCGCGCCCACTTCACCGAGCACGATGACGTCGTCACCCGCGGGGGGCGTGCCGCCGCCCTGCGCGGTGGTCGGAGCCTGCGCCGCGGGGGCGCCTCCCGCCTCTCCCGTGGGCTGCGTCTTCTTCTCGCAGGCGGCCGCCATGACGGCGAGCGCGGCGAGGAGCATCGGGGCAAGTCGTCGCATGCGGGGGGTTCCTCCGGGGGAGATGACGGGCAAAGCCCCGGTTTTCTAGGGGAGCCCTCCCCATGGGTCAAGCGCACAGCTTGGCTCAGGACTCCCGCCAACACCCCGGAACAGCGCTGTCGCGAGTCCCCTCCCTGCCCTGCCCGCTCAGGGCTCCAGCCAGAAGTGCTCCCGGCCCGACGGCCCCCGGCGGATCCTCGGAGGCGGGCTTCGGGGCCCGGGCCCGTCCGCCTCGCCGTCCTCCCAGGGCGCCGTGTCCTCGTGCGTCAGGCTCCATCCGGGGGAGGACCCGGCCTCACCGTCCGCAGGCGCGGTGGGCGCCCAGGCGACGGGCGCCAGGTCTGAAACCTCTTCCGGCGCGGATTCCGGAATGCGGACACCGGTACGGCGGCGCAGGAGTCGGCCCGCCACCAGCAGTCCCACCGCACCGGCCATCCACCCGAGTCCCCGGCCTGGCCTCGTGGCTCGCATCGAAAGCTCCTTCGTCGTGCGGACCGGGACGTCCGGGCTCGCACCCACACGGTGGGACGTGGGAACGCGCGCGGCCAGCGTGGGGAGCGGTGACTGCGGCCTTGCACGCCTGCTGCCCTTGCAGGAAGCGGGGAGGTGGCTGGCGACGCACGGGAGCGCGGCTTGCGGCGTGCCGAGCCCCCGGATCAATCAACGGCAGGGGTTTCCTTGTCCGACATTGCAACCACCTTGCGGGTGATGGCCGTGGCGGGCACCTCGTCCACTTCCCCCCAGGAACCCTTCGCCAGCGCGACGGACGGCCCTGGCGCTCCGCTTGCGACCACACCCGACCCGACGTGCAAGGCACAAGGAGCCAAGTCAATGATGATCAAGCGCAACGACATCAAGGAAGGGATGACGGTCCGCAGCAGCGACGGCGAGAAGCTGGGCAAGGTGTTCGCCGTGAGCGAGGGCGAGTTCCACATCGAGAAGGGGATGTTCTTCCCGAAGGACTACCTCGTCCGCCACGCGGAGGTGACCGACATCCGCAACGGGGAGATCTACCTCAACCACGGCCGCGAGGCGCTGCGAGGGCTGTCGGACTCGGACACCGCGGTGATGGCGGGCCGGGGTGGCGGCGCGGGCGTGGGCCCGGGCGCGGTGGGCGCGGTGGGCGCGACGGCCACTGGCAGCAACGCGGGCGGAATTGGCGCGGGGCTGAAGACGGGCACCGCGAAGGTCGGTGACGTTCCGAGGACCGGCATGGACAAGGCCGGCATCAAGGACCGCGACCTGCGCGCGGAGCGCATCGCGAACGAGGACGTCACGCTGCGCACCCACCATGAGGAGCTGGGCGTCACCAAGCACCAGCGCTCCGCGGGTGAGGCCCAGGTGCGGAAGATCGTCGTGGAGGAGATGAAGACGGTGGAAGTGCCCCTGCGCCACGAGGAGGTGGAGGTGGTACGCCGCGTGGCGAAGGACCCCATTCCCGGCGACGTGGCGACCTTCCAGGAGGAGACCATCCGCATCCCGCTGCACGCGGAGGAGGCGGAGCTCACCAAGCGCGCGTACACGGACGAGGAGATCACCATCCACAAGCGCCCCATCGAGGAGCGCCGCAGCATGGAGGGCCGCGTCCGCCACGAGGAGCTGGGGGACGTGACGGTGGTGCGCACGGAGGGCGACGTGGACGAGGAGAAGCGCCGCACCGGCTACAACGCGAGCCCGGACATCGATCCGCTCAAGCGCAGGTAGCGCCACCGGACGGAAGAATGCAGACCTTGTGCTCCGCCCCCGCATGCCGCGCCTTCACGCGCGCGGTGCGCGGGGGGTGGCACGTCCCTGCCTTCAGCGAGGCGCGCGCGTGGCAGGCGTCGCCCGGGTGGGGGCTTCCCGCGCGTGGTCCACCGCGGTCTCCAGCCGCTGCGAGTCGCGCAGCCGCTCCGGGAAGAGCCGTGCCGCCAGCGCCGCCAGCGCCGTGTCACGTGCGGGAGGACACGCGGCCAGCAGCCGATCCGCCATGGCATGGGCGTTGTCGAAGCGGGCCTCCGGGGCCTTGGACAGCGCCACCGACATCACGTTCCACAGGGGCGTGGGCACCTCCGGGGGCTTCGTCAGCTTCTCCTGGCAGATGGCCTTCATGGAGGACAGCTCGTCCTCACGCTCGAAGGCACGCCGGCCCGTGAGGGCCTGGTAGAGGATGAGCCCCATGGCGAACAGGTCGCTGCGGGAATCCAGCTTCTGCCCCAGCGCCTGCTCCGGGGACATGTAGAGCGGCTTGCCCTTCACGATGCCCGGCAGCGTCACCGTGCGCTGCGCGCGCACCTTGGCCACGCCGAAGTCCAGCACCTTCACCTGGCCGTCGAAGCCCACCATCAGGTTGTGCGGCGACAGGTCGCGGTGCACCAGCTCCAGGGGCGCGCCGTCCTCGCCCTTGAGCGCGTGCGCGGCGTGCAGCCCCATCAAGGCCTGCGACACGATGGCGGACACCACCGCCGGCTCCAGCGGCCCCTTGTTGGCGCGCAAGAGCCGGTCCAGGTCGATGCCGTTCACCAGCTCCATGGCGATGTAGTACGCGCCCTGCGCCTCGCCGAAGTCGTAGACGTGCACGAGGTTGGGGTGCGACAGCCGCAGGCCGATGCGCGCCTCGTCCAGGAACTGCTGCACCATCTCCGGCTGCGCCGTCAGGTGGGGAAGGATGCGCTTGAGCGCCACCAGCCGCCCCAGCCCCTCCGGCCCGCGCGTGCGCGCGATGAGCACCTGCGCCATGCCGCCCGTGCCCAGGGGCCTCACCACTTCATAGCGGCCGATGCGCCCCCGGTTGACGGGCGTGCCGTCCACGTCCAGCTCGTCCAGCCGCTCCAGCGGGCCCCGTCCGTCCGTGAGCGCCAGGAAGGACAGCACCGCGGAGTCCAGCTGTTCCCCAATGGCCTCCACCAGCCCCATCACCCGCTTGCCGCCATCATCGAAGTCCCCGTCCACCACCAGGCCCAGTCCGCCCAGGTTCAGCCGCCCCAGGGTGAGCTGCTGGCAGAAGAGCATCCGGCCTTCGCGCAGCTTCCGGGGGCCGCTCCAGTGCGCCGCCTCGAAGACGTCCACGCCCAGCTCGCCCAGGACGCGCGTCAGCACGGGCCCTCGCGTGCCCCGGAGGGACACGAAGCCCGCCTTCGCGTGCACCATGCGGGCGCACTGCGTGAGGAACACATCCAGGCCGGTGTCGAGGTCCAGCCCCCGCTCCAGGCAGTCCTCGAGGATGTCGTCGGCCATCCGGTTCACGGCCATCAGGCCGCGCAGGAAGGCCAGCTCTTCTTCCGGGGATTGGAACGCCACGGCCCCATCAATACCCGAAAACCCGGCGGGGATGGAGCGCCCCTCGGGTGGGACGTCAGACGCGCTCGCGGTCCACGCGGACCACCGCGGCCAGGCGCTCCGGCAGCTCCGGACGCTCGGTCGACGCGCGGGTGACGGGGTGCTCCAGCATGCCGTGCCGGTCCAGCATGTGCTCCAGGTGCGCCACACGTGCGCGCAGCCCCTCCAGCTCCCCGGCGGCCACCTGCCCCCGGGCCTGGACTTCGCGTACGCGCAGCCATGTCTCCACCACGGGCTTGAGGGCGAAGCGCAGCGTGAGGCCGAGCAGGGGCACGCCGACGGTCATGCCGGTGACCATGATGATCATCACGGCTTCTGTCAGTTCCATGGAGAGGCTCCGGAGAGGAAAGAGAGGCGGACGCCCCGGACTACGAACGCGGGGGCCGGGCGATTGCACACCGCCCGGCCGCACGCCGCGGTGAAGCGTCAGCCGGACTTGGCCTGGTCCGTGTAGATGGCGTCCGCGATGCGGTAGGCGCTGCCCTCCAGGCGCTGGAAGGCCTCCTTCAGGGCGCCGGCGTCGGAGGTGTTGAGGATGGAGCGCAGCCGCTCCAGGTCCGCCTGGATTTCGCCGCGGTCCTTCTCCGACAGGAGGTTGGCGTACTCCTCCAGGCTCTTCTCCGTGGTGTAGATGAGCCCGTCCGCGTTGTTGCGCAGCTCCGCCAGCTCCTTCTTCTTCTTGTCGTCCACGGAGTGCGACTGGGCGTCGGTGATCATCGTCTGGATTTCGGCCTCGGTGAGGCCGGAGTTGCCCACCACGCGCACCTGCTGCTGCTTGCCGGTGCCCAGGTCGCGCGCGCTCACGTGCACGATGCCGTTCGCGTCGATGTCGAAGGACACTTCAATCTGCGGCACGCCGCGCGGCGCGGGCGGGATGCCGACGAGCTCGAAGCGCGCCAGCGTCTTGTTGTCCGCCGCCATCTCGCGCTCGCCCTGCAGGACGTGCACGGACACGAGCGGCTGGTTGTCCACCGCGGTGGAGAACACCTGGCCCTTCTTGCAGGGGATGGTGGTGTTCTTGTCGATGATCTTCGTGAAGACGCCGCCCGCAGTCTCCACGCCCAGGGACAGCGGCGTGACGTCCAGCAGGAGGACGTCCTTCACCTCGCCCTTGAGCACGCCACCCTGGATGGCGGCGCCCACGGCGACGACCTCATCCGGGTTGATGCCCTTGTGGGGCTCCTTGCCGAAGAACTCCTTCACCTTCTGCTGCACGCGGGGCATGCGCGTCATGCCGCCCACCAGGAGGACCTGGTTGATGGCCTGCGCGGTGACGCCCGCGTCCTTGAGCGCGATGCGGCACGGCTCGATGGAGCGGTCGATGAGGTCCGCCACCAGGGCCTCGAAGGTGGACCGGTCCACGGTCTCCGTGAGGTGCTTGGGGCCGGACGCGTCCGCGGTGATGAACGGGAGGTTGACCTCCGTCTCCGGGGCGCTGGACAGCTCGTGCTTGGCGCGCTCCGCCGCTTCCTTCAGGCGCTGGAGCGCCATGCGGTCCTTGCGCAGGTCCAGGCCGTTGTTCTGCTCCGCGAAGCGCTTGGCCAGGTAGTCGATGAGGCGCTGGTCGAAGTCCTCGCCGCCCAGGAACGTGTCGCCGTTGGTGCTCTTGACCTCGAACACGCCGGCGGTGAGCTCCAGGATGGAAATATCGAACGTGCCGCCGCCCAGGTCGTAGACGGCGACGCGCTCCGTGGTGGCGTCCTTCACCTTGTCCAGGCCGTACGCGAGCGCGGCGGCCGTGGGCTCGTTGATGATGCGCAGCACGCTCAAGCCCGCGATGCGGCCCGCGTCCTTCGTGGCCTGGCGCTGGCTGTCGTTGAAGTACGCGGGGACGGTGATGACGGCCTCGGTGACGGGCTCGCCGAGGTAGTCCTCCGCCGTCTGCTTCATCTTCATCAGCACGATGGCGGAGACTTCCGGCGGGCTGTAGCCCTTGCCCCGGATCTCCACCCACGCGTCGCCGTTGGGGCTGGGCGCCACCTTGAAGGAGGAGACGCCAATGGCCTTGCGCGCCTCTGGCGAGTCGTACTTGCGGCCGATGAGGCGCTTGGCCGCGAAGACGGTGTTCTCCGGGTTGGTGATGGCCTGCCGCTTGGCAATCTGGCCCACCAGGCGTTCACCGGAGTCGGTGAAGCCCACCATGGAGGGCGTGGTGCGGCTGCCTTCGCTGTTGGGGATGACCACCGGCTCGCCGCCTTCCATCACGGCGACGCAGGAGTTGGTGGTGCCCAGGTCGATTCCAATCACCTTCGCCATGACTACTGACTCCCCCCGGAGGAACTGTCATCGGGCTGCGCGGGCGCCTGGGGCGCCGTGGTGCTGCCTTCTTCTGAAGCCTTGGGTGCTTCCGTGCTGGCGGCGGGCGCGACCGGCTCCGCGGCCACGGCTTGCGGCGGCGCGGCGACTTCAGGCGCGCGGGCGACGACGACCATGGCGGGACGCACCAGCCGGTCGTTGAGGTAGAAGCCGCGCGTCACTTCATAGACGACGTGGCCCGAGGGGACCTCCGCGGTCTCCACCTGCTGGATGGCTTCGTGCAGGCGCGGGTCGAAGGGCTGGCCCTTGGCGGAGAACCCCTTCACCCCGTGGCGGCCGAGCGAGTCCTCGAAGGACTTGCGCGTCATGGCCACGCCCTTCTGGAAGCTGTCGAAGTCGGGGGACTTGCCGGCGGCGTCGAGCGCGCGGTCCAGGTTGTCCACCACGGGGAGCAGGTCCTTGAGGAGCTTCTCCACGCCGAACTTCTGGACGTCCTCCTTCTCCTTCTGCGCGCGCTTGCGGTAGTTCTCCAGGTCCGCGGCGGAGCGGATGGCCCGGTCCTGGAAGTCCTTGGCGCGCTCGTGCGCTTCCTTCAAGCGCTCCAGTGTCTCGCGGGCCTTGGTCTGGCTGAAGTCCAGCTGCGCGCGCAGCGACTCCACCTCCTGGCGGAGCGCGGCCGCGTCCTCGGTGGGGGGAGTGACTTCGGAGGTGGAGGCGTCCGCTTCGGCGGCAGGGGCGGAGACGTCCAGCTCCACCTCCGTGCCCGCGCCGTCGGCGTCCTCGTCCATGCGACGCTCGACGCTGCGAACCGCCTCGTCGATCACGTCCTGCCCGATGTCCGTCTGGATGCTGCCCTTGTCATTGGTACCCGACACGGCGCGCACTATCTCACGCGCCGGGGAGCGATCCAACAGGACCCAGGGGGATGGCGCATACCCGGCGTGCGGGCAGGCGCGACTTCATGGGGAACGGAACTTCACGCCCCGGGCGCGGGTTTCTTGCGGCCCAACGTTTTCTTGGAAGCCGATTTCTTCGGGGCCCGGGCGCCCTTGGGGGCGGCGGGAGCGCCCGCGGTCTTCTTGCGGCCGATGGACTTGTCGGCGGCCTTCGGCTTGCCGGCGGTCTTCGCGCGGGCCGGGCGGCTGGGAGCGGCCTCCGCCTCCGGGGCGGCCTTGGGGG
>NZ_RAWK01000274.1 GCF_003612165.1 Corallococcus aberystwythensis
GGTCAATTTTCGGGCAGGCGTCCAGGGGGGCTCCGAGGGAGCGGGACAGGGCCTACATTTCGGGCGCGTCCCCATGGCGAGAGGGTATGGTGCCCGCCGCCAAGGAGAACCCAAGACCATGCCTGACCTGAGCCCCGAAAAGCCCTCCCACAACGAAGACGACTACTTCGCGCGCGAGGAGATTGAAGCCAAGCGCAAGCTGGCCCTCCAGCAGTCCCAGGAGATGGCCGTCCATCAGCGCGAGTCGCTCAAGCAGCTGCACTACATGAAGTGCCCCAAGTGCGGCATGGACCTGCAGACGCTCAAGCAGGGCAACGTGGAGCTGGACAGCTGCTTCAACTGTCACGGCGTCTGGCTGGACGCGGGTGAACTGGAGCAGGTCATCAAGCAGCACGGCCACGAGGGCAGCGGCAAGGTGATGAGCGCCGTGCTCAACCTGTTCAAGCGCACGTCGTCCCCGTCATCCCCGTAGCATCGACGTCCGGAGGAGGCTTCCCCATGGCCCTCACGCTCGAGCAGGTCCGGCACGTGGCCACCCTGGCGCGGCTGTCGCTGACGCCGCAGGAGGAGGAGCGCTACGCCACCCAGTTGTCCGCGGTCCTGGACGCGGTGGCGGAGCTGGAAGCGCTCGATGTGAGCCAGGTGGAGCCCACCTCCCACGCGACGCTCGCGTCCTCGCTGTTGCGCGAGGACGTGCTGCGTCCGTCACTGCCCCCGGAAGCAGGGCTCGCCAACGCGCCAGCGAAGGTGGGCACCGCCTTCGCGGTCCCGAAGATCCTGGAGTAGCCCGCCATGTCGTCGCTCACCGACCTGTCGATGCTGGAGCTGGCGGCGAAGCTGGCTTCGCGCGAGGTGTCCTCCGTGGAGGCCACCCAGGCGAGCCTCCAGCGCATCACCCAGGTGGACCCGAAGGTGCGCGCCTTCCTGCGCGTGGATGAGGCTGGGGCGCTCAAGGCCGCCGGGGCCAGTGACTCGCGCCGCAAGGCGGGCAGCCCGCTGAGCGCGCTCGACGGCGTGCCGGTGGGGCTCAAGGACATCTTCCTCACGGAGGGCGTGGCGACCACCTGTGGCTCGCGCATCCTGGAGGGCTTCGTCCCGCCCTACGACGCCACGGTGGTGCGCCTGCTGAAGGAGGCGGGGCTGCCGCTGGTGGGCAAGCTGAACATGGACGAGTTCGCCATGGGCTCGTCCAACGAGTCGAGCGCGTACTTCCCCACCCACAACCCGTGGGACCTGACGCGCACGCCAGGCGGGTCGTCCGGGGGCTCGGCCGCGGCGGTGGCGGCGCGCGAGGTGTTCGGCGCGCTGGGTACCGACACGGGCGGCTCCATCCGCCAGCCCGCGGCGCTCACCAACACCGTGGGGCTCAAGCCCACGTACGGCAGGGTGTCGCGCTACGGCGTCATCGCCTTTGCCTCGTCGTTGGACCAGCCGGGCCCCATGGCGCGCACGGTGGGGGACACCGCGGCGCTGTTCCAGCTCATCGCGCGGCATGATCCGCTCGACTCCACCTCCGCGAACGTGGAGACGCCGGACTGCCTCACGGGGCTGGAGGACGGCGTGCGCGGCCTCAAGCTGGGCGTGCCGCGCGAGTACTTCGCGGACGGCATGGACCCGGAGGTCGCGGGCACGCTGCGCGCGTCGCTGGAGGAGCTGGAGAAGCTGGGCGCGACGCTGGTGGACGTGTCGCTGCCGCACACGAAGTACGCGCTGGCGACGTACTACCTGCTGGCTTCATCGGAGGCGTCCAGCAACCTGGCCCGCTACGACGGCATCCGCTACGGCCAGCGGGCGAAGGACGCGCGCGGGCTCAAGGAGCTGTACACGCAGACGCGAGGGCAGGGCTTCGGCGCGGAGGTGAAGCGCCGCATCATGCTGGGCACCTACGCGCTGTCCGCCGGCTACTACGACGCGTACTACCTGCGCGCGCAGAAGGTCCGCACGCTCATCCGCGAGGACTTCACGAAGGTGTTCCAGCAGGTGGACGCCATCGTGTCGCCCACGTCGCCGGTGCCGGCGTTCAAGCTGGGCGCGAAGGTGGACGACCCGCTGTCCATGTACCTCATGGACGTCTACACGTTGCCCTGCAACCTGGCGGGTCTGCCCGGCCTGTCAGTGCCGTGCGGCTTCACGCAGGCGGGGCTGCCCATTGGCATGCAGCTCTTGGGGCGCCCCTTCGACGAGGCCCGCCTGCTCCGCATCGCCCGCGCGTTCGAGCGCGAGCACGACTTCTTCCGCCGCGCCGCCCCCGTCTAGCGGGCGCGACACAAGGGTGACACCGCCATGCCCCTGAGCGACTTCCAGACGGTCATCGGCCTCGAGGTCCACGCGCAGCTGCTCACGCAGTCGAAGATCTTCTGCGGCTGCTCCACCGCGTTCGGCGCCGAGCCCAACCACCACACCTGCCCGGTGTGCCTGGGCATGCCCGGTGTGCTGCCGGTGCTCAACCAGCGCGTGGTGGAGTACGCGGTGCGCACGGGCCTGGCGCTCGGGTGCACGGTGAAGCCCACGAGCGTGTGGAGCCGGAAGAACTACTTCTACCCGGACCTGCCCAAGGGCTATCAGATCACCCAGTATGATCAGCCCATCTGCGAGTGGGGCGAGCTGATCATCGACACGCCCTCCGGTGAGAAGACGGTGCGCGTGCGGCGCATCCACCTGGAGGAGGACGCGGGCAAGAGTGTGCACGACGCGTCCGCGTCCGCGGGCCAGAGCCTGGTGGACCTGAACCGCGCGGGCGTGCCGCTGATGGAGATTGTCAGCGAGCCGGACCTGCGCGACGCGGACGAGGCGGTGGAGTACCTCAAGGTGCTGCGCGACGTGCTGGTGTACCTGGGCGTCAACGACGGCAACCTGGAGGAGGGCAGCTTCCGCTGCGACGCCAACGTGTCGGTGATGCCCAAGGGCTCCACCACGTACGGACAGCGCTGCGAATTGAAGAACCTCAACTCGTTCCGCTTCCTCAAGCAGGCCATCGAGTACGAGGCCGCGCGGCAGGTGGACGTCCTCGAGTCTGGCGGCAAGGTGGCCCAGGAGACGCGCCTCTGGGACGTGAACAAGGGCGTGACCCGGTCCATGCGCTCCAAGGAGGACGCGCACGACTACCGCTACTTCCCGGAGCCGGACCTGCCGCCGCTCCTGGTGTCGGACGCGCTGCGGGATTCGCAGCGGCAGTCGCTGCCGGAATTGCCGCGCGCCAAGCGCACGCGCTTCATGGGTGAGTACGGCCTGCCGGCCTACGACGCGCGCATCCTCACCGCCGAGCGCCCGCTGGCGGACTTCTTCGAGGCCTGCGCGAAGCACGTCACCGACGCGAAGAAGCTCTCCAACTGGTTCCTGGGCGAATTGAGCCGCCTGCTCAAGGAGGAGGGCACGCCGCTGTCCGCGCTGCGCTTCACCCCGGCGCAGCTGGGCGAGCTGCTGGCCACGGTGGAGAAGGGCACGGTGTCCGCGAACGCGGCGAAGGACGTGCTCGGGGAGATGTTCCGCACCGGCCGCGCGCCGGCGGACATCATCGCGGAGAAGGGCCTCGCGCAGGTGAGCGACGTGGGCGCCGTCGAGGCGGTGGTGGACGACATCCTCGCGAAGAACGCGGGCGAGGTGGAGAAGTACAAGGCCGGCAAGAAGAGCGTGTACGGCTTCTTCGTGGGCCAGGTGATGAAGGCCATGAAGGGCAAGGGCAACCCCGGCCTCGTCAACGAGCTGCTCAAGAAGAAGCTGGGCGAGTAGGGCGCTCGTGGCCCGGCTCCTGACGGTGAACGGTGTCTCGTACCGCTGGAGCCTTCGGGGGCGGCGGGACGCACCGGAGGGAACGGGCTGGCGGCTGCTCACGGTCGTGTGGGCCGAGGCCACCCGGCAGGCGTTGCACGTCCGTGTCCGCCACGATGATCCGTGGCTCCACGTCGACGACGGCGACATGACCGGACTCGTGACTCGCGACGTGGGCCCCGACCTGGTGGCGCGGGTCATCGTGATGGCGCGGGACCTGGGATGGAAGCCGGAGGAGCGCGGCCCCACGCTCGAGTTCGTCCTGGAGGATGACGCGCGGCTCGTTCCCGCGGCGCCTACCGGGGAACAGTGACGTGGAGCACGTCCTCGCCGCGTGGATCCGCGGACCGGGCGAGCACGTGCACGTCGTCCGGCCCCCGGCGCTCCAGGATGAGCGAGGGCGCCTCGAAGGTGTTGTCGAAGAAGCCACCGGTGAGCTGCGAGTTCACCGCGTAGCGCACGCGCTTCAGGGTGCGCAGCTGCGTGAAGAGGCCCTCGTTGAACCACTGCTCGCTGCGCAGCTGCGTCTCACCGGGCGCGTTGAAGGCCCAGGGCGCGTCCCAGCTCCAGGCGTTGGCGGAGGGCTGCGCGAGCACCTCCACGCCCAGCGCGTCCAGGTACTGCGCACAGGGCACGAAATAGGGTTCGCCGGACGTGTGGGGTTCGCGGAAGCCGTCGTAGCAGACGAGCGTCCCCAGCTTCCCGAACGGTGTGTCCAGCACCGGCAGGTCCTCCGGACGGCCCGGGCTCAGGTGCAGCACATCCTCCTGCGTGGGCACCAGGTTCACCTTGCGCGTGACGGCCACGCAGTGGCCATCCGGTGAGAACGTGTAGCTGGTGTTGAAGGTACGCGCGCCCGCGGGCGCGTACTCGGGGGTATCCGGGCCCAGGCGGTTCGTGGGCAGCAGCGCGCTTCCGGCCACCACCCACAGGCCGAAGTCGCGCGCGATGCCAGAGAAGGTCTCGTACATGGCGCGGTGCACGCGGGGCGCCACCGTGGCGTAGAGACACTCCTCCATCGTCGGTGGATGGAAGGCGCTCCACGTGCGGAACATGCCGAGCCACTCCGCGAGCGCCACGCGCGTCAGGGCACCGTTCGTCGTCTTGCAGCGGCGCACGCGCGACAGGTGCCCCATCAATCCCAGCGCCGCGCCCACCATCTCCGGCCAGACGGCCAGCGCGGGGTTCAACGGCCGGCCCGAGGCGTCCCGGGCTCGCAGCGCGTCCGCGCGGGCAGCGAGCGCCCGGTGGTGCGCGGTGAACGCCTCATGTGAGGCGTAGTCGTCGAGCGTGACGCGCGGCTGGATGGCGAACAGGTCGAGGGAGGTGGCCACGGTGCAGCGAAGATGGCACCGGCCCCCCTGACGCGCGAGCCTCCCGGCGGTGGACCGTCAGGTTCCGGCAGTGCCACCGTCGAGCCCGTGCCCGGAGGCCCCGTGACGCCCATGAAGAGGACACTCCACGTTGAAGTGCACCCGTTCGTCGACGCGGCGGAGGCGCTCGTGGGCCGGAAGCCGAAGGCCCGGGGCGTGGGCCCCGACAACACCGTGTGGTGGCTCGCGGACGGGGAGGGCGAAGGGGACGAGGTCCTCCACTTCGCGGACGGCTGGGACACCTGGGAGCGGTTCACGCTGCCCCGAGGTGCACCGGACTTCGACTCCGTCCAGCCGCTTCCCGGCGGCGAGGTGCTGCTCGTGAACGCGCGCTGCCGCTACCTCTCCGACAAGGAGCACGAGCGCAACGCCCACGTCTATTCGCCGGAAGGCGCGTTGCTGCGGGAGCTGACCCTGGGGGACGGCATCGCGGACGTGCAGACGACATCCGATGGACAGGTCTGGATCAGCTACTTCGACGAAGGCGTCTTCGGCAACCGGGGCTGGGGCGACGACGCCACACGCCCGCCCATCGGCGAGGACGGCCTGGTGCGCTTCGATGCCTGGGGGCAGCGGCAGGAGAGCGGCGTGCGGATGGCGCTGCCCGGGGAGCAGCTCATCGTGGACTGCTACGCGCTCAACGTCGCTTCGGAGCAGGAGACCTGGTTCTACAGCTACACGGACTTCCCGCTCGTGCGCATGCGGCCCGGACAGCCCTCCACGGTGTGGCACTCACCGGTACGGGGCGCGCACGCCATCACCGTCAGCGACACGCACGTGCTGTTCGGGGGCGGCTACGACGACGCCTGCCAGCTCCAGCTCTTCACGCTGTACGACCGGGGCCATCAGCGTCTGGGGCCCGTGGCGCGCATCGAACTGACGGACGAAGCGGGACGCGCGTGGCGGCCCTCGTGGCTCAAGGGCCGGGGGCCCTGGCTCCACGGCGCGGAAGGGACTCGCCACTTCCGCGTGCCCATGGAGGAACTGCTCGCCCACGCGGCGGTTACTTGAGGAAGCCCAGCTCGCGCAGGCGCTGCTGGAGGAACGCGTCCGCGGTGATGGGCGGGTGGCGCGCGGGGTTGTCCGGCGTCTCCGTCTGCGGCAGCGGCTTCAGCACGCAGTCGCTGAACGGGTGCACGAAGAAGGGCATCGAGTAGCGCACGGTGTCCTGCTCCGTGCTGGGCGGGTTCACCACCCGGTGCGTGGTGGACGGGATGACGCCGTTCATCACGCGGCTGAGCATGTCGCCCGAGTCCACGACAATCTGCCCGCGCAGCGTGTCCACCGGAATCCATTCGCCGTCGCGCGTGAGCAGCTCCAGGCCGCCGGCCGTGCCCTCGCACAGGAGCGTGATGAAGTTGATGTCCTCGTGCTCCGCGGCGCGCACCGCGCCCGGGATGAAGCGGTCCTTCAACGGCGGGTAGTGGATGAGCCGCAGCACGGAGTTCCCGTCCACCGTCATGTCGCTGAACGTGTTGCGCGCGATGCCCAGGTAGTCCGCCAGCGCCTGGAGCATCACCGTCGCCGCGTCGTCCAGCTCCCGGTAGAGCGTCAGCGTGTGCTCACGGAAGGTGGGCACCTCCTCCGGCCAGACGTTGGCGCCGTAGTCGTCGCGGTACGGGTGGCCCACGGGCAGCTCGCGGCCCACGTGCCAGAACTCCTTCAGGTCCCCCACCTTGCGGTTCTTCGCGTGCTCCTGGCCGAACGCCATGAAGCCCCGCTGCCCCGGACGCTCCGGCACCGCGTAGCGCGTCTTGGTGGACTCCGGCAGCTGGAAGAAGCGCTCCACGTCCGTGTACGTGCGGCGGATGAGCGCGTCCTCGACGCCGTGGCCCTCCACGGTCACGAAGCCGAACTCCTTGAGCGCGTCGCCAAACACCTGGACGAAGCGGGCCCGCTCCTCGGGAGTGCCGGAGCGGTAGTGGGACAGGTTCACGGTGGGGATGCGTCGGGCCGAGCGGGACATGCGCGCATCCTATCCGCGTGACACCTTCCTGACACGTCGCAGTCCTCCGCCCAACCGTCACCCCGGCCCAGGGGCTGGGGACCCTCCTCACTTTGAGACACCCACCCTTGGCGGCAGTAGATGCAGGGCTTCCGGGATGTGCAGATTGGGCGGGGAATTGGCCAGGGGGGCGCGGTATGGCCGAAGTCGCGAGGAACGAGCGCACGTGCACTGCGTGCGGGCGGGGACATGGCGAGGGGACGTCGTGCGACACGCTCGTCCGGGAGGCCGGGGGCGGCGCGGGCAAGGCCGTGGAGGCGCCGGCCGCCGTGGCCGTGGCGGAGGAGGTGGATCCGCTGGTGGGGACCCAGATGGGCAGCTTCCGGCTGGTGCGCCGGGTGGGCCGGGGCGGAATGGGGTCCGTCTACCTGGCCGAGCACGTGTCCATTGGCAGCCGCGTGGCGGTGAAGGTTCTGCACGAACACCTGACGCGCTACCCGGAGCTGGTGCAGCGCTTCCACGCCGAGGCCCGGGCGGTGAACCTCATCGGGCACGAGAACATCGTCAGCATCTTCGACCTCAACGCCACCGCGCCCCGGCCGTACCTCATCATGGAGTTCCTGGAGGGTGCGCCGCTGTCGGCGTGGGTGGGGACGCCGCTGTCCGCCGGGGCGGTGGTGCCCATGCTCACCCAGGTGTGTGACGCGCTGCATGCGGCGCACGCGCGGGGCATCGTCCACCGCGACCTGAAGCCGGACAACATCTTCCTGGTGAAGCGTGGGCGGGGGATGCCGTTCGTGAAGGTGCTCGACTTCGGCATCGCGAAGCTGGTGGACGCGAGCATGCCGGAGACGGTGGCGGGCATCATCGTGGGGACGCCGGAGTACATGGCTCCGGAGCAGTCCCTGAGCCGGCGCCTGGACGGCCGCGCGGACCTGTACGCGGTGGGCGTCATCGCCTACCAGCTGCTCACCGGGCGGCTGCCCTTTCCCGACGAGGGGCTCACCGCCCAGCTCGTGGCGCACCAGACGCGGCAGCCACCGGCCCCGCGCTCCATCTGCCCCGCGGTGCCAGCCTCGGTGGAGGCGGTGGTGCTGCGCGCGCTGGCGAAGAGTCCGGAGGAGCGCTTCCCGAACGCGCTCGCCCTGCGCGCCGCGCTGGAGCAGGCCCTCGCCCTGCGGCCGCCTCCGTCACGCGCGGCCGTGGGGGTTCCCCGTCCCGGACCGGGAGGAGCACTTCCGGGAACGCCCGCCATGGGCCCCCGGCGCACCCCGCCATCGGCCCCTCCGGGCACGGCCGGGGGCAAGACGCTCCCGGTGCCCGTGCAGGTGGTGCTCCAGCCGGGCGCGCAGCCCCGGGCCTTCACGGGCTCCGACCTGACGCGCGGCGGGGTCTTCCTGCATGCGGCGGGGGAGCTGCCCCCGCTGTTCGCCCAGGTCCAGGTGGTGCTGCCCCTGTCCTCGGGGCCGCAGTCCGTCACGTGCGAGGTGGTGCGCCACGTCTCGCCCGAGCAGGCCCAGGCCTGGAGCATGCGCCCGGGCTTCGGCGTGCAGTTCGTCGCGCCGTCCACCGCGCTGAAGGCCCGCGTGGAGCAGCACCTGGCCGGGGCCCTGGCCTCACCGGCCCCCGCGCCCCGGGACCCGCCGGACGACCCCGAGGCCGAACGCGTCCTGACGATGTGGCGGGGGCAGCTGGCAGGGGAGGGCACCCACTACTCGGTGCTGGGCCTCTCTCCGGACGTGGATCTGGAGTCCGCGAGGGAGCGGGCGCGGGAGCTGTGGACCGCCCTGTCCGCGCTGCGGCAGCGGCCCCTGTCCCGTGGGCAGCGCTCGCGCCTGGAGTCCATGCTGATCCGCGTGAGGGACGCGGGCGACACCCTGGGGGTGCCGCTGCGCCGGGCCCGCTACGACGCCCGCCTGGGCAACGCCCGGGGCGTGGCGCGGTGCCTGGACGCCGGGCTCACCGCGGCCCAGACGGACGCCCTGCGCCGCGAGTTCCTGGCCGAGCAGCCCCGGGCAGTGGGCACCGCGCGGGTGCACTTCCTCACCGGCAACGCGCTGGAGCGCGACGGCCAGCTCCAGCGGGCCCTGGAGTCCTACGAGCGGGGCCTGGAGCTGGACCCCCTGGACTGGGAGTACCAGCAGCGCCGCCGCGTGGTGGACCGGGCGCTGGGCGCTCGCCTGTCTGGCGCCCGAAATGAAAGGGCCCGATTCCCTGGGGAGGGAACCGGGCCCTGACTACCAGGTTGGACCTGGGAGGTGACTGACGACTACTCGCCAGCGGCCGCGTTGCAGGCGGCGCTCACGGAGGTCAGGTTGCTGGCGCACGCGAAGACGCGCAGGGCGAAGGCCTGCTGCTCGGCCTCGGACTTGTCGGCGCAGCCCTTCACGTCGGCCACGCAGTCGGCGTACTTCTCGAAGGCCTCCTTGTCGGCGTCCGAGCAGCTCTCGGTCGCCGTCTCACACTGCTCGCGCTCGGCGTCCGTGACTTCCTTGTCGTCCGCGTCGATGGTCAGGCCACACTCCTCCGCCTTGTCCGCGGACTCCTTGGAGACGTCCTCGAGCTGATCGCAGATGCTGCCGCCGCCGCAAGCGGTGAGCGTGAGCGAAGCCATGGCCGCCAGACCGAACAGGATCTTCTTCATGATGGTTCTCCCCCTCAGGGATGAGGTACAAGTGGAAAGCAAGCGGCGCGCATCCTAACGAGCGCTCGCGTGCGGTCCAGTGGACTTTATTCCGGGAATTCTATTCAAAAGCAAATAGGAGTCTTGGGGGCGGGTTGATCCGCCAACTGCCTTGACTCCCCCCAGGGTTTCCCGTAAGTCCCGCCGTCTTTTAGCGCGCCGGCCGGTTCTCCGTCCGAAATGCGCGTTGGATTCCATGGGTTGAACCAACCCGAAGCTGACAGGGGTTCGACGATGTACGCAGTCATTCGCACGGGCGGAAAGCAGTACCGCGTCGCCGAGGGCGACGTTATCCGGATCGAGAAGATCGCTGGTGACATCGGCGCCGAGGTCTCGTTCACCGAGGTCCTCCTGCTGGGTGGCTCTGAGAGCCCGAAGGTGGGCCAGCCGACGGTGGCGGGCGCGAAGGTCGTGGGCAAGGTGCTGGCGCAGGACAAGCACCGCCGCGTCCTGCACTTCCGCAAGGAGAAGGAAGGCTGGACCCGCCGTCGGGGTCACCGCCAGTCGTACACCGAGGTGAAGGTCTCCTCGATCTCCGGCTAGTCGCCTTTCCGGTCATTCCCACACGAACTTCAAGGAGCAGGTGTCATGGCCCATAAAAAAGGTCAGGGTTCTTCGCGCAACGGGCGTGATTCGAACCCGCAGTACCGCGGCGTCAAGGTGTACGGCGGTGAGACCATCACGGCGGGCAGCATCCTCGTCCGTCAGGTCGGCACGGTCATCCACCCGGGCACGAACGTGAAGCTCGGCCGCGACTTCACCCTCTTTTCGACGGTGGACGGCGTGGTGAAGTACGAGCGCCTCGGCCGCGACAAGAAGAAGGTTTCGGTGTACCCGGCCGCCGCAGAGGCGAGCGCCTAGTCGGTTGCCCTGGGGAGACCCGGGGCACGGTCATTACCGAGCGGGTCGTTCCTGGTCCTTTCGTTCCCTTGGGAACGGGTGGATGCGAGGACGGCCCGCTTTGTGTTTTTCCAGGAGGGCGGTCGCCCCATGAAGTTCGTCGACGAAGTACGCATCTACGTGAAGGCGGGAGACGGCGGGAACGGTGCCGTGGCCTTCCGGCGGGAGAAGTTCATCGAGCGCGGCGGCCCCAACGGCGGGGATGGCGGCAACGGCGGCTCGGTGATGTTCGTGGCGAATCCGCAGCTGACCACGCTCCTGGACTACCGCTATCAGCAGCACCACCGTGCCAAGAACGGCGAGCACGGCATGGGCAGCGACTGCAACGGCCACGGCGCCGAGGACATGGTCCTCCAGGTGCCGGTGGGCACGTTGATCCGCGACGAGAATACCGGCGAGCTGCTGGTGGATCTGAGCGACCCGGGCCAGCAGTACGTGGCGGCCAAGGGCGGCCGGGGCGGCCTGGGCAACATGAACTTCGCCACCTCCACGCGCCAGACGCCGCGCTTCGCGCAGGACGGCGGGAAGGGTGAGGAAGTCACCCTGCGGCTGGAGCTGAAGCTGCTGGCGGACGTGGGCCTGCTGGGCTTCCCCAACGCGGGCAAGAGCACGTTCATCTCGCGGGTGAGCCGGGCCCGGCCGAAGGTGGCGGACTACCCGTTCACCACGCTGGTGCCGAACCTGGGCATGGTCCAGTACAAGGACAACCTGTCCTTCGTCATGGCGGACATCCCCGGCATCATCGAGGGCGCCAGCGAGGGCGTGGGCCTGGGCCACCAGTTCCTGCGCCACGTGGAGCGCTGCAAGGTGCTGGTGCACCTCATCGACATGGGCGCCGAGGGTGAGGGCCGCAAGCCGCTGGACGACTTCAACATCCTCAACGCGGAGTTGAAGAAGTACAGCGCGGAGCTGGCCAGCAAGCCGCAGGTGGTGGCCGCCAACAAGCTGGACCTGACCGAGGCCCGTGAGCGCCTGGGGCCCTTCACGGAGGCGTTGCGCCGCCGGGGCATTCGCGTGTTCCCGGTGTCCTGCGCCACGGGCGAGGGCATGCAGCCCCTGATGGACGCGGTGGCGGAGGTGCTCTTCACCGGCCGCACCGGGAAGATTCACGTCGAGATGCCGACGACGAGGTCCGCCGCCAAGGCTCCGGCGAAGAAGGCTGCCGCGAAGAAGGCTCCGGTGAAGAAGGCGGGCGCCGCGAAGAAGGCTCCGGCGAAGAAGGCTCCGGTGAAGAAGGCCGCCGCGAAGAAGGCTCCGGCGAAGAAGGCTGCCGCGAAGAAGGCCGCGCGCAAGCCCGTGGCGAAGAAGGCCACGCGCAAGGCACCGGCGAAGAAGGCGGTTCGCAAGGCCCCGGCGAAGAAGGCCGCCCGGAAGGCACCGGCGAAGAAGTCCGGCGGGAGGCGCTAAGCCGATGGCTGGTGGAGGCCCCCGCTACGAGAAGTTCGAGCGCGACGTCGTCGAGCCGGAGCAGTTCCTGCTCGACGTGCGGAAGGAGAAGATCGACCGCGTCGTCAGCCAGCGCACGCGCAACTTCGTGGTGGTCCTCGACCGGCTGGAGGACAACTTCAACATGGCCGCGGTGCTGCGCACCTGCGAGTCCATGGGCGTGCAGGAGGTGCACGTCGTCGTCAACCCGGAAGCGCCCTTCATCCCCAACCTGCGGGTGGCCCAGGGCTGCGACAAGTGGTTGGACGTGCACCTCTACAAGACGTTCGCGGAGTGCCGCGAGCACCTGAAGGGGCGGGGCTTCAGCCTCTACGCGTCGGCGCTGCGCGAGGGGGCCACCAACCTCTACAGCCTGCGCTTCGACACGAAGTTCGCCATGGTGTTCGGCAACGAGCGCTATGGCGTGAGCGACGACGTGCTCACCGGCGTGGACGGCACCTTCTGGGTGCCCATGAAGGGCTTCAGCCAGAGCCTGAACATCTCCGCGGCGGCGTCCGCCAGCATCACCCGGGCGATCGCCTGGCGGGACGAGCACCTGGGGAGCTCCGGGGACCTGTCCCCCGAGGAGGCCCAGGAATTGCGCGAGCGCTTCTACCTGCTGGGCGTGAAGCAGCGGAAGCGTCTGGTCAAAGCCACACAGCGGTGAATGCTGGCCCCCCGGGGTCCGTCCGGATGCGGTAGATGGACCCTGCGGGCACCCCGGGTGCCCGCTCCGGAGGCGCACGCCATGTTGCTGGAATCCCTGCTCTTCACGCTGCTCACGCACTGTCTCTTATACACAGCTCCGAGCCCA
>NZ_RAWK01000275.1 GCF_003612165.1 Corallococcus aberystwythensis
CCGCCGCCCTCCTCTGAAGGCCCCGCCCTCAGCCCGGAGCAGCTCACGGACCTGGAATCGCGCTGCGCGAAGCTCGACCAGCTGGACTACTTCGAGCTGCTCGGCCTGGAGCGCACCGCCGCGCCCGGCGACATCAAGAAGGCCTTCTACAAAGAGAGCCGCGTCTACCACCCGGACCGCTTCTTCCAGCTGGAATCCAAGGCCCTCAAGGACCAGGTGAACGAGCTCTACAAGCGCGTCACCGAGGCCTATTACGTCCTGCGCGACGACACCAAGCGCAAGAAGTACCTCTCCGACATCGCCGGCCCGGACCGCGCGCAGAAGCTGCGCTTCACCGACGCCTCCGAGTCCGAGACCAAGGCCGCCGCGAAGAAGGAACAGGAAGAGCAGATCGGCACCCATCCCAAGGGCCGTCAGTTCTACACGCAGGCCCAGAAGGACCTGGAGTCCGGCAACCCGTCCGCCGCGGAGCGCAACCTCAAGATGGCGCTCACCTACGAGCCCTCCAACGCCCGCTACAAGGAAGCCCTCGCGGAAGCCCAGAAGCAGACCGCGGACAAGTCCAAGGGCGACTCCTCGTTCAAGATCCGCTAGCGGCGCACCCAGGAGCCCACCGCATGGTCATCGACCTCATCCTCCTGGGCATGGTGCTGTTCTTCGGCATCCTCGGCGCCCTCTCCGGCGCCGCCCGCCAGGTGGCCAACTCCGTAGGGCTCGCGGCGGGCTACTTCGTCTCCCGCAAGCTCGCGCCCGTCATCGGCCCCAAGCTCGCCGTCGCGCTGGGCTCGCCGCTGCTCATCGGCACGCTCTTCGGCACGGTGCTGCTCTTCGTCGTCACGTGGCTCACCGTGCGCTACGCCCTGGGCGCGCTGCTCCTGCGCATCCTCTCCGGCAAGCAGTCGGAGGAGCGCGGCATGGACCGCACGCTGGGCTTCATCCTCGGCGGCGGGAAGATGGCCGCCCTGTTCTGGGTCTGCCTGAGCGCGCTCACCTTCATGGAGCAGCACGTCGTCATCGCCGGCAAGCGCTGGGGCGTGGCCCCGAAGGGCTCCGTCGCCTTCGACCTGTCCCGCCGCTTCAACCTCTTCGAGCTGACCCAGTTCGCCCCGCTGGAGGACCTGGTCCGCGTGGCCCAGGCCACGCACGACCCCGCGAAGGCGAAGAAGCTCCAGGACGACCCGGCCTTCAAGGCGCTGCGCAAGGACCCGCGCTTCCAGACCGCGCTGTCGCGCCAGGACCTGCAGGACGCGCTGGAGCGCGGTGACACGCAGGCGCTCCTGCGCAACGACCTGGTGCTCCAGCTCATCCAGGACCCTCAGGCGGCGGCACGGCTGGGCGCCGCCGCCCGGGCCTCCGAACGGCCGGCTCCCGCTAAGCGTTGAGCTCCACGTCGTCCAGGCTCGCGAGCCGCGCCTTCACGAACTCCGCGTCCACCGCCACCTGACGGTGCCGCCGCTCCGGCGCCTCGAACATGATGTCCGACATCACGTGCTCCAGGATGGAGCGCAGGCCGCGAGCGCCCAACCCGCGCGACATGGAGTAGCGCACCACCTCCCGCAGGCCGCTCTCCGGGAACTCCAGTTCAATCTCATCCAGCGACAGGAGCTCCTTGAACTCGCGGGTGATGGCATCCGGCGGCTCGGTGAGCACGCGCAGGAGGTCGGACTCGCCCAGCCGCTCCAGCTGCACCATCACCGGCATGCGGCCCAGGAACTCCGCCATCATCCCAAAGTCCACCAGCTGCTTCGTGGAGATGCGCTTCTCCTTGCGCTTCGCCGTCAGCGCGTCCGCGCCGAAGCCCATGGCCCGGCCGCCCTCGTCGCCGAAGTCGTGCAGGTCGCTGAACGTGCCCGCGCAGATGAAGAGGATGTCGCGCGTGTCCACCTGCACGAAGTCGCTCTTGTTCCACGCCTGCGTCACGTTCATGGGCACGTGCACCTCGCGCCCCTCCAAGAGCTTCAGCAGCGACTGCTGCACGCCCTCACCGCCGATGTCGCGGCTGCCCGCGCCGTTGCGCGCGCCTTGCGTACGGCGGGCAATCTTGTCCACCTCGTCGATGAAGATGATGCCCCGCTGGGTGTCCTCCACCGAGTGGTTCGCCTTGAAGAGCAGGTCGGACACCATCACCTCCACGTCCTTCCCGTAGTAGCCCGCCTCCGTGTACTCGGTGGCGTCCACGGTGGTGAACGGGACCTGGAGGATGTCCGCCAGGTTGCGTGCGATGTGCGTCTTGCCGCTGCCCGTGGGACCGATGAGCAGGATGTTGGACTTCTTGATGAGGGACTGCCGTCGCATCCGCCGCGCCTGGATGCGCTTGAGGTGGTTGTGCGCGGCGATGGCCACCGCCCGCTTGGCGGCCTCCTGGCCGATGACGAAGCGATCCAGTCTTTCGAAAATCTCCCGCGGGGTCAGTGGCGCTGCCTCTTCCCTGCGTGCGGACGACTCCATGTACCCTCCCCTTCTCTCCACTCGGCCTCCCGGTGCTGCCTGGAAGGAAGGGTAGGAATTGGATGCTGACCGGCCCACCAGGGCCAGCACCCGAAATGGGGCCCCTGCTTGCCTGCCTGCTCTGGAAACAGGCGGCTATTGAATGCCCGGGACGTTTCCGATAGTCCGGCCCCCCTCCCGTGTTCATGGGAGTTTCCACACCCCCGCCGCGCGCTCCACCGGAGGCACGAAACAACGATGGCCGCTCCCTCCCCTCAGCACCGCTGGACCCTGGCCGATGCCCATGAGCTGTACGGCATCCGCAACTGGGGCTCGCCCTACTTCGGCATCAACGACAAGGGCCACGTGTGCGTCCATCCGGACGGGCCCGCTGCTCCGAGCATGGACCTCAAGGAGCTGGTGGACGAGGTCCGCCGCCGGGGCATCGGCCTGCCGCTGCTCCTGCGCTTCACGGACGTGCTGCGCCACCGCGTGGTGCACCTGAACAACGCGTTCAAGAAGGCCATCGCGGATCAGGGCTACAAGGGCCTGTACCGGGGCGTGTACCCCATCAAGGTGAACCAGCACCGCTACGTGGTGGAGACCATCATCGAGGCGGGCAAGGACTACACCTACGGCCTGGAGGCCGGCAGCAAGCCGGAGCTGCTCGCGGTGATGGCGCTGCTGGACAGCGAGGACGCGCTCGTCATCTGCAACGGCTACAAGGACGAGGAGTACATCGAGACGGCGCTCTTCTACTCGCGCCTGGGCCGCAACGTCATCCTGGTGGTGGAGAAGCCCAGCGAGCTGCCCCTCATCGCGGAGGTGGCCCGCCGCACCGGCATCACCCCGCGGCTGGGCATGCGCGTGAAGCTGTCCACGCGCGGCGCCGGCAAGTGGGAGGCGTCCGGCGGTGACCGCTCCAAGTTCGGCCTGTCCTCGTCGGAGCTGATGAACTGCATCAGCTTCATGAAGGACGCGGGCCTGCTCTCCTCCTTCGAGCTGCTTCACTTCCACCTGGGCAGCCAGATCTCCAACATCCGCAACGTGAAGAACGCGCTGCGCGAGGTGGGCTGCTTCTACGTGGAGGTGGCCCGCCAGGGCGCGCCGCTGAAGTACCTGGACGTGGGCGGCGGCCTGGGCGTGGACTACGACGGCTCCCAGACGAACTTCGCCTCCTCCATGAACTACACGACGGAGGAGTACGCCAACGACGTCGTCTTCGGCGTGATGGAGGCCTGCGACCGCGCGGGCGTGCCGCACCCCACGCTCGTCTCCGAGTCCGGCCGCGCCGTCGTGGCGCACCACGCGGTGCTGGTGGTGGACGTGCTGGGCACCAGCGAGTTCGACCCGTCCCAGACGCCCGACAAGGTGGACGAGAAGGCGCCCTCCGTGGTGCGCAACCTCTATTCGACGTTCCGCGAGGTCACGAACAAGAACGTCATCGAGGCCTTCCACGACGCGCAGGACGCCAAGGAGGAGAGCCTCCAGCTGTTCTCGCTGGGCCACCTGTCGCTGGAGCAGCGCGTGGCGGCGGAGAACCTCTACTGGGCCATCTGCCACAAGATCCTGCGCGTGGCGCGCGAGGCCGGGGAGATTCCGGAGGAGCTGGAGGCCCTGGAGAAGCAGCTGTCGGACACGTACTTCTGCAACTTCTCCGTGTTCCAGTCGCTGCCGGACTCGTGGGCCATTGATCAGCTCTTCCCGATGATGCCCATCCACCGCCTGGCGGAGAAGCCGACCCGGCGCGCGACGCTGGCGGACATCACCTGCGACTCGGACGGGAAGATCGAGCACTTCATCGACAAGCGCGAGGTGAAGGACGCGCTGGAGCTGCACGCGCTCAACAGCGACGACTACTACCTGGGCATCTTCCTGGTGGGCGCGTACCAGGAGATTTTGGGCGACCTGCACAACCTCTTCGGGGACACGCACACGGTGCAGGTGTCGCTCGCTCCGGGCGGCGGCTACCTCATCGACCACGTCGTCGCCGGGGACACGGTGACGGAAGTGCTCAACTACGTGAGCTACAACAAGGACGACCTCGTCGCGAAGCTGCGCAAGTTCACGGAGCTGGCGCTGCGCCAGGGGCGCATCACCCTGGACGAGTCGCGCAACCTGCTGCGCGTCTACGAGGACGGCCTGTCCGGCTACACGTACCTGGAGCGCGAGGTGGACGCGACGTTCACCTCCGCCAGCCAGCTGCGCCTGCTGCCCGGGCCGGAGACGGGGACGCGTCCCCCCGTCTCGCCCTCGGGGACCTGAAGGCCCTGACGAATCACGCCTCCGTCGGGACCGGTGCCTGTTCGCCGGTCTCGACGGACGTGTCGCTGAACGCCTGGTCCGTCGCGCGAAGCCGCAGCGTCTGGAGCGTCTCCAGTTGCCCGTCCGCGCGCTCCGCGAGGAAGCCGAAGTCGAACCGCGCCAGGCGCGGATCCTTCGCGGCGATCCGCTCCAGGCTCCGCCACAGGGACACGCGCCCGTGGGAGCCCACGCACAGCCCCTCCAGCTCCACCAGCCGGCTCAGCGGCGAGTAGCGCAGCCAGGAGCCGTTGAGCTTCAGGCGCGACAGCTTCTCCGTGATCCACGCGCCGCCGACCTTGAGCGGATCCACCCGCACCTCCAGGGCGGACATCACCGCCAGCAGCGTGGCGCGGTCCTGCTCCAGCAGGGGAATCATCGTGGCCAGGTACTGGCCCACCGGGTTGCTGCGGTTCTCGCGCTCCGCCCGCTTCGCAAGGTCCACGCCCACGGTGGAGCCCAGGAGATGGTCGTTGAGGTAGATGCCCAGTCGCTTCACGTTCATGCCGAGTGCCCCTCCCCCGAGGCATCAAAGAACTTCAGGAGGGTGGGCACGACGGCCGCTTGCCGCACGGCGCCGTTGGGGCTCGGAAGGCAGGCGGCCTGCCGAGCCCCCTCACGGCTGCCTCAGTCCGGGTAGCCGAACGACGCCGTCACCTTCACGTCCGGGTGGAGGCTGCGCGCCACGGGACACTCGTGGGCGATCTTCTCCAGCATCGTGCGCTGCTCCGGCACGAGGCCCGCCGGCATCAGGATGGAGATCACCAGCTCTCCAATCTTGCGCGGCGGCGGGGTCATCCGCTTCTCCACCGTCGCGCGCACCTCGCCCAGCGTGATGCCCTCCTTGCCGGCCACCAGGTGCATGGTCGTCACGACACAGGACGCCAGCGCCGTGGCCACCAGGTCCGTGGGGGAGAAGCTGCCGCCGGTGCCGCCGTTGTCCTTCGGCGCCTCCGTGGGCAGCGTCGCGCCGGAAGGACCGTGCGTCACCTGCGTCTTCAGCTGGGGAGCACTCACCAGGGACATCACCACACCCGTCGCGGGCTGCTGACTCATTACCGTCTCCTTGGGATTGAGGCCTTGGGGAAAGAACCGCGGGCTAGCGGACGAAGCTGTCGTGGGCCTTCGCGTCCTCTTCGGAGGAGGGCTCGGCGTCCTCGACGCTCCAGTCCAGCGTCTTCATCAGCGACTTGCTGCGCTTCTTGACGTCCGCGTCCAGGAACTTCACCGCGTCGTCCATCTTGTCCATCAGGCGCATGGGCTTGCGCTTGTTCTTGGGCTCGCTGAACAGCGCGTGCGTAAGCCAGGGGAACACCGCCGTCACGTCGCAGTGCACGTACATGGAGCCCGTCTCCACCGCCTCCACGGACACCTTGCCCCAGGTGTGGCCCTCGCCGGCGGGGCAGCTGGACAGCGCGCCGTTGTCCACCGGGTCCACGCAGAACTGCACGTCGATGTCGAAGCCCGACGTGGGGACGTTGAGGATTTGATCCAGCAGCGGCTCGCCCTGGAGCGTGTAGTTCTTGGGCACGCCGCCGCCCAGGATCCAGATGGCCAGCTTCCCGCTGCCGTGGTGGCGGCAGTAGTGCTGCATGGCGGCCATGGAATAGACGTCGTCGTTGATGTCGAGCTCGAACTTGAACTCGTCACCCAGCAGGCGCTTCAGCTTCACGACGTTGAGGAAGATGGAGCCGTCCTGCACCGCGCCCACCCAGATGGGGACGCCGTGCTTGTAGCAGGTGGACAAGAGCGACGGCTGCTTGACGCCCAGCTGCTTCTCGATGCCGTGGATGGCCTTGCCCAGGAGGTAGTGGAACTCCGGCGTGGTCATCTTCTTCTGGAACTGGGGCTGCCGGAGGATGGCGGAGAAGAGGCGGTCGGTGTCGAGCAGCGCCTCCTCCCAGAACCCCAGGTCGTAGATGCGGATGATGCGCGCCAGGCGGTACTGGAGGTCGCCCGCGTTGGGGTTCACCTCGCGGATGCCGTGGCCGATGATGCGGTGGGCGTCGTGGTAGAGGTTGGCGCCAGTGGTGGTGATGGCGGAGATGATGCCCTTCTCCACCATTGGGATGAGGCAGGACTGGTGCAGGCCCGCGGGCGTCATGGCGCCCGACAGCGTGAGGAAGATGGACGCGTCCTGCTGCACGGACTGCTGCATCAGCTCGAACGCGGTGCGCTCCTGCCGGCCCACGTAGGCGCTGAACGCGTGCGCGAGCAGTTCCGCCGGCTTCTCCTTGCCGGTGATGGGGCGCGGATCCGCCTTGCGCGCGTTCGCGTAGGCGGCGCGAAGGGAGGACTTCTTCGGGGTCGGGGTCGTCTTGGCCATGGCGCGGCGATCTAACACCGCCCGCCTGCCAAGGGGAGGCCCGCCTTCAGCCCTGCCCCTCCCCAAGGGGTGGGCACCGGACAGGAAGAAACCGCGTGCCGTGCGGATTCACACAGGGCCCGCTCTTAAGGCCCCTTCCCATGGGGACATGGCGTAAGAGTGCCCGCCTCGCCGCCTTCCAGAGGGTTCCCCCGCCGTGATCGACCTGCATTCGCACACCACCGCCAGTGACGGCCAGTACCCGCCCTCGGAGCTGGTGGCGCGCGCCGCCGCCGCGGGCGTCACCGTCCTGGCCGTGACGGACCACGACACGGTGGCGGGCCTCCAGGAGGCACGGCAGGCGGCCCTCGCGCACAAATTGGAACTCGTCCCCGGCATCGAGCTGTCCGCCTTCGTGTACGCCAAGGAGGCCCACATCCTGGGCCACTTCCTGCGCCCGGAGGACCCGGACCTCGCGCGCTTCGCGGACCGGCTGCGGGAGGAGCGCACCCGGCGCATGGAGGCCATGGTGGCCAAGCTGCGCGGGCTGGGCTTCCCGGTGCGCATGGAGCAGGTGCGCAAGGTGGCCGGGGACGCGCAGCTGGGGCGGCCCCACCTGGCGCGGGTGCTGGTGGAGCAGGGCTGGTGCGTGGACCTGAAGGCCGCGTTCGACCGCTTCCTGGGCACGGGCCGTGCGGCGTGGGTGGAGCGCTTCAAGCTGGATGGCGCGGAGGCCATCCGGCTCATCCGCAACGCGGGCGGCACCGCGACGCTCGCCCACCCCGGCTCCTCCAAGATGGAGCGCCCGGAGATTCAGGCGCTGGCGAAGGCGGGACTCTCCGGCCTGGAGATCCTCAGCGTGGACCACAACCCCTCGGTGCGGCAGAAGTACCTGGCGCTCGCGGCGGAGTTCGACCTGGTGCCCACCTTCGGCAGCGACTTCCACGGCGAGGCGGTGGCGCCCGACCACCGCCTGGGCGCCGCGGCCATGTCCCTGGAGCTGTTCCAGAAGCTGCGCGCCCGCGCGCCGTCGTCCCAGCCCGTCTCCCAGCCCGTTTAGGGTCGGGGCTGGGCCTTGAAGCGGCTGGTGACGGCGGTGAGCCCTTCGGCCACGGACTGGAGGTCCTGCGCGATGCGGGTGGTGCGGCCGGTGGCGTCCACGCCCTGCTTCACCAGGTCCGCCACGTTGCGAGCCCCCTGCACCGCCTGCTCGCTGGACTGACGCTGCTGACGGGTGGCGATGGTGATCTGCCGCGCCGCCTCGCTGGTGCCGCGCGCCAGCTCCACGATGCGCAGGAAGACGGAGGAGGCCTGCTCGGCCACCTCCACGCCCCGGTCGCTCGTCGCCATGCCCACGCGGGCCTTGGACGCGGCCTCTTCCCCCGAGTCCTGCACCTTCTCCACGATGCGGGCGATGTCGCGCGCGGACGCGGACACGTTCTCCGCCAGCTTGCGCATCTCCGCGGCCACCAGGGAGAAGCCCCGGCCCACGTCGCCCGCCTTGGTGCCCTCCAGCGCCGCGTTGAGCGCCAGCAGGTCGCTGCGCTCCGCCACCTGGTTGATGACCTGGGCAATCTTGGAGACCTGCTGCAGGTCCTTGTTGAGCCCCACGATGGCGTCCGCCACGCCCTTGGACTCCGTGCGGATGTCGTTGATGCCGCCCACCACCTGCGCCACCACCGCCATGGCCTCCGCCACCGCGTCGTGGGTGCGCCGCGCGCTGGACTCCACCACCTCCGTGGACGAGGAGATCTGCTCGGCGGTGCGGGAGAGTTCCTCGAACGTGGCGGCGATCTGCTGCGCGTACGCGGCCTGCTGGCTGATGACGTGCTCCTGATCCGCGGAGGCGCCCATCAGCCCGCGCGACGCGCTGGACAGCTGCTCGGTGCGCGTGACGAGCTCCATCACCGTGGAGCGCAGTGTGGCCAGCATCTCGTTGAAGGAGGTGGCCATCTGCCGCACCTCGCCGGCGGCGGACACGTCCAGTTCGCCCCGGAACACGTCGCCCCGGGCCACCTCGCGCGCCACCTGCGTGACGCGCGACACGGGGTCCGCGATGGCGCGGCTGATGATGACGGCCAGCCCCAGGCCCAGCACGGCGGCCCCCAGGTAGCCCATGAGCGAATAGCCCTCCGTCGCCGCCAGCGCGGCCTTCACCTCGTGGGTCCCGAAGCCGGCGCGGTACACGCGGCCGTCGCTCTCACAGCGCACGACGACCTGTTCCTGGAGCCGGGCCACCGTGCACGCGCCGGGCGTGAGCTGGGCCGGCTGCGGCGGCCCTTCCGGCAACTGGCCACGCACGGCGATCACGGTGCCGTCCAGGCGGGTGAGCTCCTGGAAGTTCAGCGTGAAGCCGCCGGACTCCACCTGGGAAAACACCTCGTCGCGCCGCGCGCGGGCGTCCGGCGAGGTGTCCGGCAGCGCGAGCGAGGGGTGGCGCACCACCACCGTCCCCAGCGTCATGGCCCGTCCGGCCAGGACATCCAGGCCCGCGGCCGTCTGCCGGGCGGGGAAGTACACCCCGCTGAAGAACACCACCGCGAGGCACGGGAGCAGCACCGCGATCGCCACCTGCATCCGCAAGGTCAGCCGGCCCCACATGTCGACGACTCCCCAGGCGATGAGCGGAACAAAGGACAGCCCGCTGACGCTAGGCGTGCGCTCCCCACACCGTCAAACGGGCCCCGGGCCCAGGGCGCGGCTGATCCACCCCGAGTCCAGGGGCAGGCGTCCGGGCGGCGTGGAGGCGGCGGATGAGGGCGGCGGATGGGCGCGGCATTTCGGCCGTCTTCTCAAGGGGTTGGCGCGCCGGGCGCGGGGGTGTTTCCCTTTGACACGACGCCAGCGGTGTCGTTAGGGTCCGCGCCCGATGACTACACCCCTCGCCCCGTACCTGCCGATGGCGGTGGTGCTCCTGCTGGCCGGTGTCATGGGGATGATCATCCCCCAGGTCACCACCCGGCTGGGCCCCAAGCGCCCGAGCAGCACCAAGTCGGCCCCCTTCGAAGCAGGCTCCGAGTCGAGCGGTCCCGCTCGCCAGCGCTTCGCCGTGAAGTTCTACGTCATCGCGCTGCTCTTCATCGTGTTCGACGTGGAAGCGGTGTTCCTGTACCCCTGGGCGGTGAACTTCCAGGCGCTCGGCTGGTTCGGCTACGTGGAGATGCTGGTTTTCGCGTCGACCCTGGTCGTGGGCCTTATCTATGTCTGGAAGAAGGGCGCTCTCGATTGGGAGAGCTGAGACAACGCCATGGCTGACACCGACATCGCTCCGATCATGACCACCCGCCGGGAGGAGGCCACGGGCTTCTTCCAGAAGCTGGTGTCCAAGGGCCTGGGCTGGGCTCGCAAGTACTCGCTGTTCACCTACCCGTACGCCACCGCCTGCTGCGGCATGGAGTACATGTCCGTGGCCGCCAGCCGCCACGACATCTCCCGCTTCGGCGCGGAGTTCCCCCGCTTCTCGCCGCGCCAGGCGGACCTGCTGATGGTGGTGGGCACCATCAACCTGAAGCAGGCCCCCATCCTCAAGCGCGTCTACGAGCAGATGACCGAGCCCAAGTGGGTCGTGGCCTTCGGCGTGTGCGCGTCCTCGGGCGGCTTCTACGACAACTACGCGGTGCTCCAGGGCATCGACCGCATCATCCCGGTGGACGTCTACATCCCCGGCTGCCCGCCGCGTCCGGAGCAGGTGCTGGACGGCCTGATGCTGCTCCAGGACAAGATTGGCAACCAGGTGCACCGGCTGCGTGACCCGGGCGAGCCCAACGAGACTGCGGCGCACCACGCCCGCATGCTCGCCGCCGGCAAGTAGTCACACCGCGCCTGCTTCACCCCACGGGCCCCGCGCCGCCTCTCACGAAGAGGCCGGTGACGGGGCCCGAGGCGTTTCCGGGCCTACCAGCGGTGGTACGCGGGGTGGCCTTCCTTCACCGCGACGAAGGTGCCCCGGCAGGTGGCCGTGACCTTCCCGTTCTCCGCGGTGAGGGTGCCCTCCACGACGACGCGGTCCCCCTGGATGTCCACGGGCTTCGCGGACAGGTGCACGGGGCCGCTCATGGGCGTGGGGCGCTTGAGCACGATGGCGTAATCGGCGGTGACGGTGCACGGCGGGGTGGCCGCGCCCTGCGCCTTCATCAGGTGGTACGCCGCCGTCCAGTTGCAGTGGCAGTCCAGCAGCGCGCCGATGATGCCGCCGTTGAGCACGCCGGGGAACGCCTGGTGGTGCTCCTCGGGCGTCCAGTCCGCGACGACGAGGTCACCCTCCACGCGGCTGCGGATGCGCAGCCCCTTCGGGTTTGCCGGGCCACACCCGAAGCAGGCGTTGTGGGGGGCGTACGTCTCCTGGAGGCCGGGGGCTGTTTCGGTCGTCGACATGGCCGGCGACTCTACGTGAGGCGGACTCCGGCGCGCGCTCCCGAGCGGCGTCCAGCCAGTCCGCCAGCGCGCGCGCGTCCGCCCCTTCACAGTCGCCCGTACAGGTGCGCCGCACGCGGCCATCCGCCTGCGGCCGGTCCACCACCCAGCGCTGGCCGTCGAAGGCGCCGGTGTCCTTCTCGCGCAGCACCGCCGCGTCCGCGTCGTCGCCCATCTCCACCACCCCGTCCGGGCGCAGGCGGTACGCGTCGAAGGTGCGCGGGGCGCCCGGCCAGTGGCCCGGGTCGAACACCTCCGGACTCACGTGCGTGTAGCCCGTCTCCGCGTACAGCGGCGTCAGCGGACGTCCTTCTCCGCGCAACAGCGGCACGAGCGACGCCCCGTCCGACTCCGGCAGTGCCGACAGGCCGGACAGCTCCAGCAGCGTGGGCCCCACGTCCACCAGCCGCGCCAGCGCGTCCACCTGGGCGGGCCCCATGCCACGGCCACCCGGCGGCTTCACCGCGAGCAGGATGCGGTTCTCCTCGTCGCCCAGCCGCGCGCCGTGCACGGACGTCGCGCCCGCCAGGTCCGGCCGGTCCGCGTGGAAGCTCTCGCCGTGGTCGGACATCAGCACGATGAGCGCGTCGTCGTAGCGTCCGGAGGCCCGCAGCGCGTCCAGCAGCGTCCCCACCTGCGCGTCCGCCTGCGCGAGCAGCTCGTCGTAGAGCCCCTCCGCGCCCTCGCGACTCCACGCCCCCTTCGCGCCCGGCGACACCGGGGCGAAGTGCATGCGCAGCCGGCGCTCCAGCGGTTCGGACGCGGACACGTAGCGGCGGTAGAACGGATACACGGGGTCGCCCGGGAAGTGCGCCGCCGTGGCGTGGAAGGCGAAGAGCAGCGGGCCCTCCCCTGCCTCCGCCACCAGTCCGTCCGACAGCCGCCGGGCATAGCCCATGGGGTCATGGATGCCGGCCAGCGCGCGGTTGTCGATGAACTCGGGCACCCACGCGGCGCCCGCCGGGTTGTCCGCGAAGAGGCCCAGCGCCCGGTAGCGCAGCTTCTCCAGCGCGAAGTTGAGCGCGCCGCGAGGAGGCTGCCAGCGCGTGGCGAAGCCTGAGGCCGGGCCCTCGAAGTGGAAGCGCGAGCAGTCCGTGGCGAACACGGTGCGCCATCCGGCATCCGCGAAGCGCTGCGCGAACGTGGGCGCCAGCACCATCCGCGCATCGGACGTCAGCGGGTAGCGCACGCCCGTGCGGTACGGCCAGCGCGCCGTGAGCAGTGAGCGCCACGCGGGCTCCGTCTGCGCCACCGGCGTGTAGGCCCGCGTGAAGAGCGTGGCGTCCTGGAGGAAGCGGTCGACCTGGGGCGCCACTCCACGCCCCGTCGCCCCCAGGCGGTCCGGCCGGAACGCGTCAATGCCGATGAGCACCACCAGCGGCTGCCGGACGGAAGGCCCGGCCCGGGGCACCGTCAGCGCCACCCCCACCCCCACGA
>NZ_RAWK01000276.1 GCF_003612165.1 Corallococcus aberystwythensis
GCTTGCCTGGGCTGGAGGCCTTCGCCGGAGCGGGGCGCAGGGGCGGCAGGAGCGACGTGCCGAACAGGTCGCCCTGCCCCGGCTCGTCTGCCGGGGGCGGCTCCAACCCCTTGCGCTTCTTCATCGCGACAGCTTCTCGACCCAGCCCTGGGCCTTGCCGTGCAGCTCGTCGTCGGTGGGCGTCATCGAGACGACGTCGCGGAACTTGGGCAGTGCGTCCTCGGGGCTGGAGTCCTTGATGGAGTAGGCCTGCATGTACAGGTCCTTCGCCTTGCCCTTGAGGTCGTTGACGATGTTGGCGGCGCCCGTGTTGTTGGGATCCGCGCGGAGCGCGTTGCGGGCGGCCTCCATGGCGCGCGACCACTGACCGGCGGCCTTCGCGGCCGCGGCCTGCTTGTAATAGATGGTCGCCGCGCGGGTGCCCGCGTTGCGCGCCATCTTGCTGATGCGCCCGTCGGTGATGTCCTTGTCCAACGCGAGCAGCCGCGTGAGCCCCTTGCCGTCCAGGTCCTCCAGCTTCTTGTAGAGGTTGCCGAACTCCGTCACCTGCGACATCAGCTGCTTGCACTGGGGCGTCTTGGCCGAGCACGCGTTGAGGATGGCCACCGCGCCGGTGATGTCACCGTCGCGGAAGCGGTCCACGGCGGGCTCCCACGGCTTGGGCGTCGCGACCGGACGGTCGGGCGCCACCCGCGTCAGGTCCGCGATGACGCGCGCGGCCTCGTCGTTGACGAGCTTGCCGTCGCGGTGGTCCGGGAAGGTCGCCAGCACGTCGTCGGTGATGGCCTTGGCCTTCTGCACGTTCTCCAGCTGGCGGGTGTCCAGCAGCCCCTTGGCCTCCTTCGTGCGCTTGTCGGCGGCGTCCGTCAGGTTCCGGCGCGCCGTCTTCAGCTGCTCGTAGAGCTGGGTGTCGCTGGTCACCTTCTCGATGGACGCCTTCGCGCTGGCGAGCTCCCCCTTGTCCAGCGCCGCCTGGGCCGTGCTCAGGTGGTTCTGGTTGGGGATCTCCCGCTCCGCGGCCTTGAGGTAGTCCTCCACACCCGGGTAGCCCGGCGCCTGCGTGTTGAGCGCCTCCAGCTTCGCCTTGGCCTGCTGCCACTGGCCCTCGCGCACCAGGTTCTTGGCCTCCTGGAACATGGCGCCCAGCCGCGCGCGGTACTCACTCTGCTCCGACTCGATGCGGTCCTTCACCTCCTGCTGCTGCCGCATGCGCGAGCGCGCGACGCCCAGGCCCGCGAAGAGCAGCACCAGCACGGCGACGCCCGCGAGCTTCAGGCGCATGCGCTTGCGCTGCATCTCCGGCGTGAGCTCCGCGGCGGCCGCTGCGCGCGACGTCTGGGGGCGGGCGCGGCCCTCCCGGGCGGGACGCGAGGGCACGGCCGTGGGCCCCCTGCCCGCGGACGAGGACGGACGGGGACGGGGGCCGGTGGGGGCCTGCACCTTGGCGGTGCTGTTGGCGACGTCCTCGTAGCGCAGCTCCGAGTCGCCCAGCGTGATGACGTCGCCGTTGGCGAGGAGCGTCTCCTCGGAGATGGGCTCGCCGTTGACGATGGTGCCGTTGCCGGAGCCCATGTCACTGACCATCCAGCCGGCGGACTCCTTGCGCAGCGTCACGTGCTTGCGGGAGACGGACGTGTCCTGGATGCAGATGGGGTTGTCCGTGGAGCGGCCGACCGTGTACTCGAGGTCGGAGAGCGCGAACTCCTCGCCCTCCATGGGGCCGGCGATGACGACGAGCTTCGCGGGGCGGGCCGCGGCGGCACCGGCGGTCGAGCGGCGCACCGGCGCGCGCTGTCCGGTCCCGGACGAGGGCGTACCGGATGCAGGCCGTCGGCGGGCGGGGGGAGGTGCGTTCGACATGGAGGTCACCGCGTCCTGCTGAGGGGGGCACGGGCCCTAAAGCTCGTGCTCATAGGCTTTTTCCAGCGCGAGATTGTGGCAGCGATGCTCGGTCGTAGGGAAGCGTCTCCGTACGTCTTCCAGGGTCGCGACCGCATCCCGTCGGCTGCGGAACTGAACCGCCCGCTGGAATTGCATCATCAACTGTCCGCAGCGGTGGTCCAGCTCCGTTGAAATCTGGGCGATCCGCTCCCGCACGTCGTCGTACAGCTCCGGCTTGTCGTCGAGCGCTTCCAGGGTGATCCACGCGGCGCGGTACTCCCGCCACGCCTTGAAGAGGTTCTCCGCCCCCACGTCCTTCAGCTCGTAGAAGCGGGCCCCTGTCTTCGCGGACTCCCGGGCGGAAGTGACCAGCTGCTCCGGCGGCAGCTCGGGCACCGGGATGATCTCCAGGCGCAGGTTCCAGATGCGCCAGGGGTCGCGGCCGGGCGGGTTGAGGGCGTTGTCGAAGAGCAGCTGGTTGTTGGCGTTGCGGCGCAGCAGGCTGGGGGGCAGCACCTGCTCCAGCTCGCGCTCGGCCGTCTGCGCCGTGTCCGGGGGCACCCACCCCAGGGACACGCCGTTGAGGGACAGGTTGACCTCGTCCCGGGCGATGCTGCTCGCCTGGTAGTGCAGCACCGCCACCGCGCGCGTGGGGGACACGAAGCGGAAGTCGAAGAGCTTGTCGTCGGCGTGCACCCAGCGCACACCCTCGCCCAGGCCGAAGGAGTCCGTCACCGGATCCAGGCCCAGCTTGGAGGGCTCGCGGCCGGGGAGGCGGATCGCGGAGGGCGCCGCGAGCGCCACGAGCAGCGTCAGCACCACCAGCGCGCCCAACCCCGCCAGCGACGCGAAGCCGATGCGCCGGGGCAGCGACTGGCGCTTCCAGAAGAGGAGGAACCGGCCCTGGAGCGTCTTGCCCAGCTGGCGCCGCTGGCGGGCCTTGTCGGCGGCGGACGAGGGCTCGACCTTCGCGACGACCGTCACCGGGCCGTTGGGCACGGGCTGGGTGAACGAGGCCTCCAGGTCGGGCGGCAGCGGCTGGGTCGTCTCCCGCTCCACGTCGGGCGAGGGCGCGAGCAGACTGGCTTCCCGCAGGAGCGGGCCAGCGTCCAGCGCCGGAGACTCCTCGGACCGCTTGCGCCCGACGAACGTCGCCGGCTCCGGGGACGGGACCGGCGGGGGCGCCAGGGCCGGCGCGGGAACAGGCGCGTCCTGCCCCGCGAAGGTGCCCGAGGCCCGGGTCTCCTCCGGGGGGTCCGCGGGGATGGCGTCATCCTGGCCGACGAACGTCGCCGGTTCAGGGGAGCCGGGAGCGGGAGGAGCCACGCTTCCGACGCGCACCGGAGGGGCCACGAGCGGACGGACCGGGGTGATGGGCCGGAGGTCGAGGACGGTCCGCTCCTCGGGCTCCTCCATCGTCGGCAGGGGCAGCACGGACACGGCGGCCTGAGGCGGCGCCGCTCCCACCAGGGGCGGCGCGTCCAGGAAGGGCGCTTCCGGGGTCGCCGGAATCGCCATCAGCGTGCGCTCCTCGGGCTCGTCCAGGTCCGGGACGGGAAGCACGGGAGCCAGCATCGGGACGGGCCCGGGCGATTCCATGGTGGGAATCGCCATCAGCGTGCGCTCCTCGGGTTCGTCCGGCACCACCGGGGCCAGGTCCACGGGAGGCAGCGCGGCGGGAGCCCGTGGCGGCGGAGGCGGAGCCATGAGCCCCGGCGGCGTCATCACCGGCAGGCCGGACACCGAAGCCGGCGAGCTCCGGGACGCGGAGGCCGCGGACGCACGCGCGGCGCCGCGCCCCAGCTCGGGACGGTTCAGCGCGGGCGCGCCGACACCGGGCAGGTTCGCGGCGGCCCTGGGCTTCGCGGAAGCCGCCGGATCCAGCGGACCTGGGAGCGGAGGAGCCTGGGGCGGCGTGGAAGCCACCGCGGGGGCAGGCGCCACCGAAGCGGGAGCTCCCACCAGGGGAAGCTCGAGCGCCGTGGGATGGGATGGCTGCGGGGCGGGCGTGGACGGTCCGGACGCGCGGCCCGAGGCACCGACCGCCGGAAGCCCCGGCCCGGAGGACCTGACAGGCGCGGACACCTTGTTCGCCGGAGCCGCCGCCACCGCGGGCAGCCCGGACGCCGAGGACCGTCCCGGGGATGCCGCCGCCAGCACGGGAGGGCCAGCGGGCGCCTTGACCGGAGCACTCGCGACCGGCGCGGGAGCCCTCGACACGGGGGGCGCCACCGGAGCCCTGGCCGGCGCGGCTGCTGCCGGCGAGGCAGCACCGACGGATGGGAGGTCAGGAGCGGAGGTCCGCTGCGGCGCGGGGCTCGCCACCGGCACCGCGGGGGCCGCCCCACCCTTCGCTGCGGGCACGGCCATTCCGGGGCGCGGCGTGGACGCCGGCCGCGCCATGGCGGGCATCGACTGCTGGTAGCTCGTGGGCGCGGCTTCAATCTCCGCGAGCGAGGCCTGCTCCAAGCCCTGCGGCGACACCTTCGCGTGCGGCGGCGCGAGCACCCGCCGGATGGGCCGGGTGACGTCGTCGTCATCCTCCGGAGCCACCCAGACGAACATGAGCTCCACCGGACCGACGGTGATCCGGTCCCCGTCACGCAGCTGCTTCTCGGAGCCCAGGGGCTGCCCGTTCAGCTGCGTGCCGTTCGCGCTGCCCACGTCCTCGGCGAAGTAGCGCCCATCCCTCGCCGTGATGCGGGCATGACGCCGGGAGACACCGTGGTCATGCAGCACCAGGTCGTTCTCCGAGGTCCGGCCGATCTTCACCTCGGCCTGCTCGAAGGCGAGCTCCCGTCCGACCTGGAGCCCCTGGGTGATGGTGAGCAGGATGGGCAGAGGACTAGCCCCCGACGTTGCCGAACATGAACTGGAACACGATGGGCCCGAAGAGCACCATGAACACCGTCGGGAAGATGCAGGCGATGAGCGGGAACAACATCTTCACCGGGGCCTCGCCGGCCAGCTTCTCCGCGCGCTGCGTGCGGTCGATGCGCATCTGCGTGGACTGGATGCGCAGCACCTTGCCCAGGCTCGTGCCCATCTTGTCCGCCTGGATCAGCGCCGTGACGAACGTCGTCAGCGACGGCAGGTCCACGCGCACGATCATGCTCTTGAGTCCCTCTTCACGCGTCTTGCCCATCTTGAGCTGCTTGAGCACCAGCTGCAGCTCCTCGCGCAGCGGCCCCTGGCGGCCCTTCTCCACCACCTTCGCCAGCGCGCCCGTGAAGTCCATGCCCGCTTCCACCGACAGGGTCAGCAGGTCCAGGTTGTAGGGAAGCGCGCGGCTGATGGCCAGGTGACGGCGCTTCACCTGGTCGTTCAACCAGATGAGCGGATAGAACAGGCCCAGCAGCATCACCAGCAGCGACCAGGCCAGGTTCATCCCAATGCCGTTGACGACGAACAGGCCGGCGAAGAGGGCGAAGAAGGCGCTGATCTCCTGCAGCGCCATGATGTCCTCGGGCTTGTACTGGGACGGCTCGCCCGCCTTGATGAGCTTGCGGCGCGTCTTGGACTCGTAGCCCGGCCACATGAAGCGCCGGTTCATCGCGCCCAGCTTGCGGACGGCGACGGAACCCGCGCCCTTCATGCCGCCCGCGGACTCGTCCCGGACCTCCGTGAGGAAGCGCTCCAGGACGTTGGAGTACAGGCCGATGCCCAGGAACGCCACCGCGCCCGCGGTCAGCAGGGCCGAGCCGCCCATCAGCAGAAATGTCAGGACTTCCTGCACGGTGCGCCTCGTTTCAGATGTCGATGTTGACGATGCGCCGGATGATGAGGATGCCCATGATCTCCATGATGGCGATCAGGGTCACCAGGATGTAGCCGAAGAAGTGATTCATCATCGGCTCCATCAGGTCCGGACGCATGTAGTTGAGCACCATGCCCAGCACCGCCGGCATGGCCGCGACGATCCACCCTTGAAGCTTGCCCTGGGAGGTCAGCGCGTCGATCTTGCCTTCCAGGCGGAAGCGCTCGCGGATCACCGTGGAGATGGTCTCGAACATCTCCGCCATGTTGCCGCCCAGCTGGCGCGCGATGTTGGTGGACACCACCACCAGCTCCAGGTCGTCGCTGCCCACGCGGCGGCCCATGTTGACGAGGGCCTCCTCCAGCGGCACGCCCAGCTTCACTTCCTTCACGAAGAGGCCGAACTCCTGGGACAGGGGCGGCATCGCCTCGCGCGCCACGTGCTCGATGGCCTGGGGGAAGGTGAGGCCCGCCTTGAACGCGTTGGCCATGGCCTGCAGCGCGTCCACCAGCTGCACGTTGAACTTCTTGATGCGGCGCTTGCGGTAGTGCTTCACGAGCAGCATCGGCAGGAAGAAGCCGAAGATGGTCGCCAGCACCGCCAGGATGGGGTTGAAGATGATGTAGCTGAGGATGCCCAGGAGGCACATGCAGGCGATGTTGAGGACCAACATCTGCCGCGCGTCGATGAAGAGGAACATGTCGCTCAAGTCGTTCATCGACTTGGCGACGTACCGCTCCTGGTACTGCTCATACGCCTTGGACAGGACGCTGAAGATCACCAGGCTGAAGAAGAACACCGAGCCGGTGACGAGGAGGAGGACGATACCTGCGAGCATGGGCGCGAATCCCCGGGGGATGAGGGAGGGGTGGGCAGGGCCGCTTCAACCTGAAGGAAGCGGCCCCGCGCGCGACGACTACGGAGAGCCGGCCGAGGCCTTCTCGCCGCCGCCACTGCCCTTGATGATCTGGATGATCTCCCGGCGCTTCTGCTCCAGCACACGGGTGCGCTCGCCGGACAGCAGCGTGCTGATGGTCGCGCGGCCTCGCTCCTCGATGAGGTCCACGTCGTCCTCGTTGCGCAGGGACAGGGTCAGCTGCCCCAGCTCCGCCGCCAGCACCAGGATCTCCGCCTCTTCCGGCAGCACCATCAGCGACACGTTGCTGTACTCGCGCTGGTTCTCCGGGATGAGGTTGATGTTCGTCGTGCCGGTGATCTTGCCGGTGGCGACCACGATGATGTTCTGCAGCAGCGTCACGGCGACGCTCTCGTCGGTCTGCGGATCGCGGAACGTGCCGATGATGTCCACGTGATCGTTGGGGCGGATCCACCCGCCCACGGACGTGGTCTGCTTCGCTTCGATGGTGATGGCGCGCGCCTTCTTCTGCACCTTGGTGGACAGGCGCTCGGCGGCCTTCGTCGTCTCGAACTGGCTCCAGAGGATGGGGTCGCCGGCCTGCAGCGCCACCAGCACCTTCTGGTTCACGATGTAGTTGGCGGAGTCCGGCTTCACCACCGACGAGGTGACGAACTGCTCCGGCACGGAGCGCTGGGAGATCATCTCGTACGTGATGACCGAACCCTCGGGCATGTCCTGTCCCGCAACCACCACGGGCACCAGGTTCCACCCACGACGCACATCCGATTCCTTCTTCTTGATGGCCGAGTAGGCCACGATGCCGGCGAGCAAACCGAGCACCAGCGCGACGATGAGCGGGGTCTTACCCTTCAACATGGTTCAAGGTCCTCCAGAACGGTGGGGCGCCGTCGTGGCGGCAGGACAGCTTTGGACGAGGGGGCGATGCCAGGGCGCGAACGGGGCGGAATGTTATCCATGCCCCATGGCAGGTGTCAAAACCACCTCTCGCGACAAAGCGGAATCCCGGGACACCCGGGGCTCGTGGCGCCTGCCCGCCCGGCGGGGAAGACGGCGCGACACACGGCCTGGATCCGCGTCCTTCGCGTCTCTTCAGGGGAACGGCAGGTTCAGCACGAAGTAGAACGAGTCGTAATAGATCTGGTACGCCTCGAGGAACAGGTCGATGACGTTGGCCTGCTTGTCCTCGTCCCAGCGGATCTTCACCGTGGCGCCGATGACGAGCCCGACGATCAACACCCAGTTGATCACCGAGTACTCCACCATGGCCTGGCCACGGCGGGCCCGGCGCGGGGAGCGCGGCGACGACTTCCGGGGGCTGTTCACGGGGGGAGCGTGCACGTCCGACCTCATGGCCCCATTATCCAGGACGCGGGCCCCGGACGCATCGGTCATGTGGACTGCCGCCCTCCCCTACTGCGCGGGCTTGGAGGGGGCGGCCTTGGCGGGAGCCGCCGGAGCCTGGGCGGGCGTGGCCTGACGCAGGCGGCGCTGGGCCAGCTGCGCCGCGCTGGAGCCGGGGGCCTCGGTGATGATCTGCCCGCACACGGCGGCGGCTTCCGCGTTGCGGCCCTGGGCGGACTCCGATTCGCAGAGCCGTGAGAGCAGGGCCAGCCGCTCGCCGCCGCTGGCTCCGGCCGCGAGCGCGGCGCGCAGCAGCTGGGCCTCCCGGGCGCGGTCTCCCTCATTCGCGGCGGCCTGGGCCTGGGCGGACAGGTCCCGCGCCGTCATCGCCTTCCCGGAGGCGGACTTCTCCACGGGCATGGGCTTCGCGGCCTCCGCGCGGGCGGACTCCCGCTTCGGTTCGGCGGACGAGATCTCCGCGGACGCGGACGAAGGCGGCCCCCCGATGCTGCCCGTGGCGGCTGGGGTCGTGGGCATGGCCTGCGCCAGGGGCGCGGAGGCCGCGGGAGGAGGAGGCGGCGGCATCAGCCCTCCTACGGACACGCCCTCCGCTTGCTCCGCGTCGTCCGAGGCGAGCCCACGGCCATAGGCCGCACCGCCCATCCGCAGGGAGTCACTCTTCGCGACCTTGGCCTTGTCGCTGCTTTCGCCGGGTGCGCGCCGGGGCGCGGGAGCGTCCTTCGCGCCGAACGCGGCGTTGACCTCTTCTTCCTTCGGAGGCAGCGCCTGCGCGACCGCCCTGTCCGCGGCCGGCTCGGGCGTCACGAACCCGTCGTCCGCGTCCTGGACCGCCTTGGACAGCTTCTTCTTCGGGGCGTACTCGTTCGCGCGGCGCCGCTCCAGCAGCGCGCCTCCGCTGCCCGCGTTCATCCAGTCCGACGGCCGGGCCCCGCCCCCGCCCTTGAGCTCCGCCTTCGCATGGGCCTGCTTGCGTTCAGCCTCGTCCCGAGGCGCTTCCAGCGCGTCCGCCTCCATGGGCGCGCTCGAAGGCGCGGGCGCGGCGGCGCTCGGAGCGGGCATGCCCCTGGGGGGGTCCGATTCCTTCTTCGCCTCCATCGCCAGACTGGGGGCGGCGGCCTTCTGCGACAGGTTCGGCTCCAGGTGGAGGTTCTCGCTGACCGTCAACGTCAGGAGGCCGAAGGTGCTCACCGTGGCCAGGCCCACCGCGGGCAACAGCCAGCGGCGCCAACGCGAGGGCTTCGGTTCGGGCCCGGCGGCGGCGCGGCGCGCGGACTGCTGCGCGTACGCGAGCAGCGACTCCAGGCCCGCGTCCGGCGCGGGTTCCGACGACAGCTGCGCCATGGTGGTGCGCACGCCGCGGATGTCCGCCAGCGCCTTCGTGCAGCGCACGCAGCCCTGGACGTGCTGCTCCAGCGCCTGGGCCTCCGACGCGGGCAGTTCGCCATAGGCGAAGTCGAGGAGCCGGTCCTCGTGCGCGTGGGCATTCTGGGCACTCATCCCGCCACCGTCCTTCCATCCTCCGACAGGTCGCCATCCACGCCCAGCTCACCCAGGCGGCGGCGCAGGCCCTCCAGCGCGTAGCGCATCCGGCTCTTCACCGTGTTCTCGGACACGCCCGTCACCTCGGCGATCTCCTTGAACGGGATGCCGCTGTACTCACGCAGCACGAACACCTCGCGCTGCTCCTCCGGCAGGCCCGCCAGGGCCCGCTCCAACAGGGGCCGCAGGCGGGCGTTGTGCGCCCCGCGCTCCGGACTGGCGCCGGAATCCGGCAGCCCCTCGCCCAGCGGACGTCCCTCGTCCCCGTCGGTACCCGCCGCGGGGGCTTCCAGGGACGTGGCCTGGCGGTAGCTCTCTTTGCGCGTGCTGTCCACGCAGAGGTTCCTCGCGATGGTGTACAGCCAGGTCGTGAACCGGGCCTTCGGCGCGTATTCCCGGGCGCTGCGGACCACCTTGAGCCACGTCTCCTGCAGCACGTCCTCCGCCCGCGCCCGCTGCCCCACGAAGCGCAGGATGAAGTTGAACACCGGCGCGCGGTGCTTGCGCACCAACGCTTCGAACGCGCGCGCATCTCCCGCCTGGAAGGCGAGCATCAGCTGCTCGTCTGAGGTTTCGGGTGCCAAACTTCCCCCAGTGCCCATGAAGCCACGGGTGCCATCCCCTTCACCGCCCAAGGCCTGTAACGGACAGCCCTGCGCGAAAGGTCTATTCCGGCCGTGGCCGCCGGTAAGTGGCGAGAATGACAGGGACCGCCACCCCTGTCACCAGAAGTGCCTGCGCCAGCAATACCGCCGGCAGCGGGCGCTGCACGTGCACGTACAGCGAGCGGCCAAGCCCTGCTCCCAGCAGGACACCCGTCAGCGTGCGCAGCGCGTTGGAACCCGACGCGGGCCGGAAGCGTCCCACCGCCCAGTCCACCAGCGCCGGCAGCGTGAGCCCCAGCACGATGGGCACGTCCCACTCCCACTGGAGCGGCGCCTTCAGCGCGAACAAGCCCAGGAACACGGCGGCGAGCACCGGGTAGGTGCCCAGGCATCGCGCGCACACGCGCACGCCCGCGAGCACGCAGGTGCGGTTGTACTCATCCGGGTGATGATGGCTGAGCCAGAACACCGGCACCTCCTCCGGACGCGGAAACAGCGGGCCCTTCCTGCACGTTCCGCGAATCCCCCTCGGCCAGGAAGCACGCCGCGGCGTGGCCTCCGCCCAGCGGATACAGCGGCGGCGACTCGCGGCGGCAGCGCTCCATCGCATGCGGGCAGCGAGGGTGGAACGCGCAGCCGGCCGGCGGTGACAGGGGCGAAGGCGGCTCTCCCGGCAGCAGCAGGCGGGCGCGGGGATGCTCTGGATCCGGCACCGGCACCGCGGACAGCAGGGCCTGCGTGTACGGATGGCGCGGCCCGGCGTAGAGCGCTCGCGACGGTGCCACCTCCACGATGCGGCCCAGGTACATCACCGCCACGCGAGTGGACACGTACTCAACAATCTTCAGGTCGTGCGCGATGAAGACGTACGTGAGCCCGCGCTCGCGCTGCAGGTCCACCAGCAGGTTGACGATCTGCGCCTGGATGGAGACGTCCAGCGCGCTGATGGGCTCGTCCGCCACCACCAGGTCCGGACGCAACGCGATGGCACGTGCAATGCCGATGCGCTGACGCTGGCCGCCGGAGAACTCGTGCGGGTAGCGGTGCCGCGCCTCGCGGGGCAGCCCCATGGCATCGAGCAGCGCCAGCACCTCGTCCTCGCGCGCCTTGCCCTTCGCGAGGCCATGGATGGCGAAGGGCTCCGCGAGGATGTCCCCCACCGTCATGCGAGGGTTGAGCGACGCGTACGGGTCCTGGAACACGAGCTGCATCTGCCGGCGCAGCGGGCGCAGCTCGCGCTGCGACAGGCCGGTCAGCTCGCGCCCGGCCACGCGGATGGAGCCGGAGGTGGGGTCGATGAGGCGCAGCACCGCGCGGCCCAGCGTGCTCTTGCCGCAGCCGCTCTCCCCCACCAGGCCCAGCGTCTCACCGCGGGCGACGTCGAAGGACACGCCATCCACCGCGCGCACCGTGCCGCGCGTACGCCCCAGCAGGCCGCCCTTCACCGGGAAGTGCACCTTGAGGTCGCGCACCTGGACCAGCGGTTCGCTCATGGCGCGGGCACCGGATGATGGCAGGCGGCGGACTGGCCTCCGCGTTTGGGCTCCAGCACGGGCGTGACGCGGGCACACAGTTCGGTGGCGCGGTCACAGCGGTCGCGGAACGCGCACCCGGACGGCAGCGCCCCCAGCGACGGCACCATGCCGGGAATGGCCCTCAAGCGCTGGCGCCCACCCTCCGCCGCGGCGCCCGCGTCGTGCAGCGACGGGATGGAGCGCAACAGGCCCGCCGTGTACGGGTGCGCGGGCCGCGCGAACAGCTCGCGCACGGGGGCCTGCTCCACGATGCGCCCCGCGTACATCACCACCACCGCGTCACAGCTCCCTGCCACCACGCCCAGGTCGTGGGTGATCAGCATCACCGCCATGTGCCGCTCGGCCTGGAGGCGCTTGAGCAGCTCCAGGATCTGCGCCTGGATGGTGACGTCCAGCGCCGTGGTGGGCTCATCCGCGATGAGCAGCGCCGGGTCGCACGCGAGCGCCATGGCGATCATCACGCGCTGGCGCATGCCACCGGAGAGCTGGTGCGGGTACGCGTCCACGCGCTCGCCGGGAGCGGGGATGCCCACCTGCCGGAGCATCTCCACCGCGCGCTCACGCGCCTGCGCCCGCGTGGCGCCCAGGTGCAGCCGGACGCCTTCGCCAATCTGGTCGCCCACGGTGAACACCGGGTTGAGCGACGTCATGGGCTCCTGGAAGACCATGGCCACGTGCCGGCCGCGCACGCGCCGCATCTCCTTCTCCGGCAGGGCCAGCAGGTCCTCGCCCCGGAAGCGCACCTCGCCGCCCACGACGCGGCCAGGAGGCTGGGGGACCAGCCGCATCACCGACAGGGCCGTGAGGCTCTTGCCGCAGCCGCTCTCCCCCACCACGCCCAGCGTGCCGCCAGGAGGGACGGAGAAGGACACGCCGTCCACCGCGCGCACCGTGCCGCGCGGGAGCGACAGCTGGGTGACGAGCCCCCGCACGTCCAGGAGCGGGGCCGGGGCGCCGGCCAGGGCCCCGGGGGACGGCGCGACGCCGGTCACTTCTGGGCCAGCTCCTCCAGGAACTCCGCCTCCTGGATGAGCCCCTTGCGGATGAGCAGGCGGATGAGGCTCGCGACCATGCGCGCGGGCTTCACCTTCTCCGTGTCCAGGCTGGCCTCCTCGCCGCGCGAGATGCGGTCGATGTCGTCCAGCACCGCCAGGTCCTCCTCGGAGAAGTCCGGCTTGGGCGTGAGCGCCATGGACGGCTTCACGCCCTGCGCGGCGCCGCCGAAGAGCACCACCGGCACGCGCGGCTTGCTGGGGTCCTCCGGCTCGGAGGGAGGC
>NZ_RAWK01000277.1 GCF_003612165.1 Corallococcus aberystwythensis
CCGCCCCCACCGGGCCGTCCGCCCCAACCGGCAAGCAGGTGGGCCTCGAAGCCTGGCCGCACTACCACCACGGCGGTGCCGTCCAGATGCGCCAGCGTTACCGAAGGCGCGCGTCCTCCGGCCTGCCCCCAGTCATGTACGGCGGAGAGGGCCAGCGTGTAGCGGCCCTGCTCGCGGGGGTGGCCGAAGAGAATGTGCTGCACGTCCAGCGCGACTTCCGCCCCCATGAGGCGCGCGCCCAACACGTCCGAGGCGAAGGCCTGTGTGTAAAGAGGCCCCAGCGTGCCGGTGAGGAAGCCTCCCGCCGGGTGGTAGTCGGGATTGCTTCGGTTGGAGTAGCGCCGCACGAGGTGCGCGGACAGCAGGCTGTACGACTCCATCGCGCCGAACCAGATGCCCACGGGCGCGTTGTCCGAGCCCAGCTTGAGGCCGCGCACCACGTGTCCCCAGTCCGAGAGGCTGTCCCAGTCCTCCTTCCTCATGAGGCCCGGGCTTTCCCCTCCACCCCACAGACGGAGCCGCATCGGAGCGCCAAGGTTGAGGCCGAACTCCGCGCCTCCGTCGAGAATGAGGGTCGGCTCCACCTGCATGAACCCTTCATGCGTGCCGACGCCCGCGCGCGGCTGGAATGTCAGCGTCGTTGCCTCCATCCGTGCCAGTGAAGACCAGGAGCGGGATGGTTCCTTGAGGACCGAATCCTTGGCGTCGGGCGAGGCCGTAGCCGCTCCTCGCATGGGAAGGAGCCCCAGCCACAGCACCGCCCACCAGCGGTAGCCCATCGCTCACGCCTCCTGACTGCACTCCGGTACGGCGTGCAGAACCCCGTGATAACTGCCGAGTCCGACAATTCGATCGAACCGGGCGATGCGTGCCCCCAAAGGCATGAAGGGAGGCGAGAATCAGGGCTTCAGAGCTTTGGTGGTCAACTCACGACCCGGCGCGTTCCAGGACCTGGCTTGTTCTATGTGCTGCGCCCCACTCACTCGCTTCTGGAATGGTTGAAGGAGCGGGACCTTGCCGCGCGGATGCAGTTGGAGCGTCCGCACCTCTGGAGTCAGCAGGAGGTTGGGGACCACGACTACGAAGGGCAGGGCGGGGAGGAGCAGGCCTTCCTCAAAACTCGCGGTGCTCGCCAGCTTCATGGCCCGTCTGGATCAAACCCGCCAGTCATCCGAAGCAGGCGATGGGTCGGTGATGCAGAAGGTACTCACGGAATTGCTTGGCTCTCCTCCGCTGACCGTGGAGACCTTCGACCGTTGGTGGTACCTGGAGCGAGTGGAGTCGATGTCCTCCGTGGAGTCTACGCTGGCGCACACCCCGGTGCGCACCTTGCGTCAGGTCCACGTTCCGGGATGGACTCCGCGGAGAAAGGGGCACGACCTCCGGGAGGGCGTCAATCTCACCCTTGAAGACTCCACGTGGGGAGACGAGGCGTGGACCTTCACATACAAGGTCCATTCGGGGAAGCGCAGGGCCGCGTCGTCCGGAACCTTGAGGCCTCTCCTGGAGAATCGTCCGAACGGCTGGGCGGTCCAGTCAGGATGTTGGAGCTTGTGACTGGGCTGCCAGCTTCGCTGAACCTATTTCGACCCTGGCCAATAGAACGTCCAGCCGCTTGGTGGTGACGTAAGAGCCGGTCCGGCAGACCAGTAATAGGTGTACGCCCCCAAAGGGGCAGGTCCGGCCCGGTAGTAATTGGGAACCTGGAACGGCGGCCAGAACGCATGGTCCTCGGTGCGCGCCTCAGGCAGGTCGTGCCAGAAGCCGAACCGATCCTGCTCGGAATCACCGGCGATGCGGATGGCGCCATACCAGGATTCACCGTCGAGGAACTTGTACAGCTTGCTCCAGAGCTGGCTTGCCAACAGAGAGTTGTTCTTGTTTGCCCGAAATGCCTGACGGAGCCGCGAGCGGGTCGCATCATCGACGCTCAGGAGCGCATGGTTGAGAAGATACGCATCGCGCTTCGAAATTCGTGGCATCGCTCCACGGGTGAAATCCAGGTCCATGGTGAAGTCGGCGGTTGCAAGGTAATCTGCCGCCTGAGCATCGTAGGAGAGCACGCTGCAGAGACGTGCCAGTTGATCCAGGTCGGCCCAGGAAAACGGCCCCTCGATCCCAGCCACCGACCTGTGGTTTTCCCCCGGCATGGAGCGGAGCATCAGCTTGGGTGTGTTCGCTCCGTCCAGGAGTCTGGCTGGTGTGACCGGTTCATCCGCGGAAAAATTCTCACTGTCGAAGCGAATGCCACCGTCTTCGTACCGCTCATAGTTGAGAATGATGTCACGCAGATGTAGCCACATCTGCCTTTCTTCCCGCTCACCGCGGTTCGCGGCATTCAAGGCTTCGTACTGCAACAGGCGGGCGAAAGTGTCGCGTGAGACTTGTCCCCAGGTGTTCGGAGCAGACAGAAGGGCTACCGTTCCATCCGGAGCCTTGCCGAGGTGTTGCTCGACATGATCGGAGAACCCGATTTTCAGCAGCGCATCCAGTTGCGCCCGCTCCGCATCGACGTTGTAGAGACCAAACAGACGAAGGAACGCAGTAAATCCCAGGACGGCACCGCCAACGTTGTTGGCGACACGGAAATCCTTGATGGCGGCCGCCAATCGGTTCTGGGCATCGACCGTGACGCCATATTGCTTGCTGTTGATATAGAGGGGTGGGTAGGTTTTCGCATTCTTGTCCCCTTGCGCTGCAGGTCCAATCCAGTCGTTGGAATGCTTCGGCTACTCCGGATGGCCGCGCCTTATTTGCTGCGAATGGATTGGAGGCGGCGTGAACCCTTGATAGGGGCAGCATGTGTGTGTATTGCCATGCAGGCAATGGGGGGACTTTGTCTCCCACTTCCTTGGAGGTGTGCCAGAGGCACACGGAGGGCACATGCAGAGGCGAGGACAAAGAAGAACCTGGCAACCCGTTGGGATTGCCAGGCTTCAAGGAGTGCCGAAGGCGGGATTCGAACCCGCAACCTCCGCGTTCTGAGCGCGGCGCCTCTACCAAGTTGGGCTACCCCGGCGGGGTTTGTCTTTGATTGAAGTCGGGATGACTGGATTCGAACCAGCGACCTTGTGCGCCCGAGGCACACGCTCTTGACCAGACTGAGCTACATCCCGATGAAGGTTTGCGTCCTCGAGGGAGGACCCGGACATGACTGAGGCCGGGTCCCCCCTCGGGAGCCCGGCCTCTGTCCATGCCCGCCCCGGGGTTACCGGGTGGCGGCGTGGGTCAGGTGCCGGGGGGACTGCCGCGGAACGAGGCGATGGCCAGGTCCAGGCTGTCCGGAGTGGGCTCCATGTCGGCAGGTAGCTTCGGGTTCGGCTCGTCGCGCTTCGTCATGGGCACCACTCCTTTCTTGTGGAGGAGAGACGCGGCGGAAAATCAGTCCTGACACAGCTGCTTGCGCCAGTTCCGTTTCTCGATGCACCGGACGTTGTCCACGTCCGCGAGCGTGGCCAGATACCGGGACAGGTCGAGCAGCTCCGTGTCGGGGTCCTGGCCTTCGTACTCGCGCACGTAGATGGCGTTGCCGTGGTTGTGGACGCACTTGGACGGGCTGTCGTCCACCATCAGCACGCGCTCCAGCCGGTAGCCGTGCCGCTTCAGCTTGCGCAGCTTCTTGACCCAACCGTAGTGCGCATCCAGGTCGAGGAACCCGTCCCGCTGCACGCCCGCCTTGTCGACCGCGTACGTGCACCGGCTCCGCCCCCAGACGAAGTCCAGCTCGAGCTCCGGCGGGACGATCCGCTTCACGATCGCCGCCACGTACGGGTCCGTCCCCGCCGACCAGATGGCCAGCCGGAAGCGCGAGGCGCACTCCCGCAGGAAGGGCTCCAGGTGCGGACGCACGTGGACGAAGTGCCCCAGGACCTGGAAGTCCGCTTCCCGGGCCAGGGGCTTCTCGCTCGAGTGGACCAGGGTTTCATCCAGGTCCAGGACCAACAGGATGCTGTCCTTGGGCGCCATCACCGGTGGGTCTCCCTGCCAGTGACGACGCCCGCCGGCTTCCGGAAATGACGACGCGGCGTCACTGCACGCCGGGCGCTCGGAACACCTGGCCGTTGCGGCCTTCCAGCACGAGGCTGGCTTCGTCGGAGCTGCCCACGCGCAGCTCCACGCGGGCCTGGCCTCGCCGGTCCACCAGGAGCAGACCGGGCGAGCCCTCCTCGTCCGCGCCCAGGATGGCCCGGGGCCTCCCCGTCACGTCCGCCAGCTCCAGCCGCGAGGAGCCATCCACCTGGAGCCCCACCGAGAACAGCTCCGCGCCTCCGGACTTGGACAGCGTCAGGCGGGGCGCCTCGTCCGAGAACACCATCAGCTCCGCCAGCGACTCGCCCTCCGCCGTGGAGAAGCGCAGCCGGGGCGAGTCGTCCTCACCCACGCCCAGGAGGGCCCGGGGACGGCCCTCGCTGTCGTTCAACACCAGCGCCGCGCCGCCATGGCGGTTCGCGTCCAGGCTGGCCCGTGTGCGGCCCTTGGCGTCCTTGAGCACCAGCCGGGAGGCCACCAGCTCCCCCGTGTGCGGCGGTGATGCTTCGTCACGCAGGGCCGCGGTTCCCAGTCCCACCCCGGCCAGTACGAAGGCCGCGAGGGTGAGGCCCTGCCACCTTCGGAGCCGGCCTTCCAGCCGCTCCATGCGCGCGTCCAGTGAATCCATCCCGGCGTCGCCTCCTGTCCCACCCCGGTGGGGCGGATGGAGGCTAGCAGATGCCGGTTCCTGCTCAGTGGGGCAGGAACAGCAACAGCAGGGTGGGCAACGCTGCCACGAGGATGCCCGCGGCCAGCGTGAGCACCATCTGGAGGAAGAACAGGTCCTCCAGTGTCTCCTCCAGCACGCCCTCCAGCCGGTCGATGGCGAGCGTTTCCAGTTCGCGCACGGCGGAGGGCATGTCCGGCGACGTCAGCACCGCGCGCAGGGCGATGAGCCCCAGCACCCGGCGGGACTGGTCCATGAGGAAGCCCTCCAGCCACGTGGCGCGGGACGATGCCGATTCGCGCGCCTCCTCGGGCTCCCGCATGCGCTCCGCCACCGACTGCTCGATGGCCCGGGTGAGCTCCGCGCGGCCAGGCGTGCCTGCCCCTCGCAGTCGGCGGGCGACCTGCAGCGTCGCGGGCTTGAGGATGGCGTACGCGTAGCCCATCAGCCCTCGCGCCCGGACCTCGCTCGCGAGCCGTGAGCTGACGCCGTGGAGCATCCACACGTAGCCTCCGGCCACGGCCAGGGCCAATGGCGTGAGCACGAAGCCCAGGACGTCCAACCACGCGGGCGTCGGCGCCGCGCCTGTCCAGCGCGGCGCGAGGACGAAGACGCCCGCCAGCGCCAGTCCGAAGCACCCGAAGAGGAAGAAGCCTTTCAACGCGCCCTTCACGCCAGAGCCCAGCAGCGCGGGCACCAGGGCGATGAGGCTCCGCAATCCCGCGCGGACGATGCTCCCCGTGGACTCACGCGGAGGCGCCACGTCCACGGCGCTGTCCTTCAACGCGGCGAGGCTCATGACACGCGCTCCGCGGAGGCAACGCCCAGCTCGGCGGTGGCCCACTGGTCCACCTGTTCGGCGGAGGGCGGCGACACCGGCACGTCAGACTTGAGCTCACGCCTGCGCCGCCACCACATCAGGAGCGCGGCGGCGCCGAAGAGCACGGCCCCCACGGCCAGCCGGGGCAGCAGCCACGCAATGGGGCCGGAGCGGGATTGCTGTCGCTCCTTCCACCACGCCGTACCTGTCCCAATCAGGGCACAGACGCCCGGAATGGCGGCCATGTGCCACAGGATTCCACTGTCAGGCCCCGGCACGAGCGCCAGGAGCCCCAGGAACACCGTCGTGGTCCACAGCAGGATGCGTCCCAGGCGGAAGTTCGTCAGTCCCACCAGCACCGCCGCGACGGGCTTCGAACCCTCACCACTCATGTTGCGTCCCCATGGGGACGTCATCCTAGGAGGGAGCGCGTCCGCGCCCAAAGCCAGCACCGGACGCTCACGGGCTCAAGGTTGGGGGCGCCACCACAGGCCCTTCAGGCCCGCCTGCTCACACGCCTGCCGCGCTTCCTCGGTGTAGCAGTAGAAGACCAGCTCGGGGACGGAGAACACAGGAGGGAAGCCTCCCGGTGGCGGGCGGAGCACGAGCGGCTCGGCTTCCTCCTCGCCCAGGTACTCTTCGCCGCACCGGTGGAAGGGCACGCCCTTCACGAGGGTGCGCTCCCGGTCGAGGCAGTCGGTCCGCTCCATCAACTGGAGGATGACGAAGTCCTCATTCTTCAGCGCCGGGTCCTCCACCGAGTACCAGGTTCGCCTCCGGGGGTACCCGCTTCGGACGAGGTGCCTGATGCTTTCCGAATAGATGACCGTGGGGATGAGGCGGTGGGGGAACGGGCCCACTGCCTCGAGCACACGCACCATGCGCCGGGAGAGCAGCAACCACCCCATGGGCGCGGTGAACAGGTGGTCGAGCCGGGCGGCGTTCTCCAGGTTGCCGACGAACTCGATGACCCCGGGCGCGCCCTGCTGGCGCTGATAGTCAATGCTGGGGTCGAAGAACGTCACGTCCTCGAAGCCGTCGAACTCGATGATCTTGGCGTCATAGACACCTTCCTCCTCAATGTGGGAGGTGTCAGCCGTCAATGCATACATCATACGGTGTGTGACTCCCCGTGGGAGGGCAGCTCCAGCAGGGCCAGCTTCTTCCCCGTGATCACCTTACCGCCGCGCTGCTCCTGGATCACCTTGATGACCGGCTCCTTCAGGCTTCCGGATTGGATGGCCTCGCGCAGCTCGTTCTCGACCTTGAGGATCGCGTCCTCGATGAGCTTGGGCGTCCAGTGGGAGGCCGGTCCCTTCATGCGCAGTATCTTCCTGGCGGCGTCCAGCCGGGTTTCCACGAACTTGCTGTAGAGCGGGTGGCTCCCCGAGTGGATGAGCTGACCCTCCACGTTGATCCCAGAAGGCATGTCGAGGATGTTCGACCCCCGGTCAATCGTGTAGCCCTTGAGCCGCTCCATGGCTGTGCGGATCAGCGGGTGGGTCTGGGCAACTCCGTCGGGAATGAGGTGGTGCATGGGATGACCGGCGGAGAGCCGGACCTCCGCCGCCGCCCGTGCTGCCGGGCCCTGGGTCTTCTCCACCCAGTCCAGGTAGTTCTTCCGGTAGCGGGTGAAGACGCTGAGCCGGGGTGTGCCCTTGCCAACCTTGAGCACCACCAGCCCGTCCTCGGTCACCGTGAGCGCTCCGTACTCGTCGCCCAGGGCCTTTCCGTGTGGACGGCTCAGCCGATAGGGCTGGGAGCCCGTGTTCAACTTCTCCAGGCGGTATCCGGCAGCCTGGAGCTCCCGCTTGAACGCGTTGAACTCCGGCGTCCCCTCCGCCGGGATGCGGCGTCCGACGAAGTCCTTGAGCTTGTCCCAGTTGGGGAGCTTCTCCAGCAGCTTCTCCAGCTCGGCGTCACTGAGCGCGCGCTCGGTCAGGTTGGGCTCGGGGTCCGGCCTGGACGTCCCGCCTTCCTTGACGGCCTTTGACAGCAGCGGCGTGCCGGAGCCCCAGGGATTGAAGGGCAGCGAGAGGGACGGGGCGGCGGTGATGGAGCCCGGCTGGAAGACAGGGACTCCCGCGTAGGCACCGCCGGGACCCGCTGCCGCCATCATGTAGAAGCGGGGTGGGGTGATCTTCACGGCCTTCGCCAGCTTGAGCCCACGTCCCAGGTTGGTCTTCGCGCCCATCAGCGCCAGCGCGGCCATCGCGATGCTCACCAGCATCCGGAGGAAGGATTTGCTGGCCTCCTTGAGCTTCTCCGCGGAGCCGTTGGCCTCCCAGGCCTGGGTGAGCCACAGCTGCGCGTGCTTCAGGGCTTCGCCTCCGGCCTCGATGAGGCCATGGGCACCGAACGCCGCCAGGCCCAGCTGGATGAGCGCCGCCGCCAGCTGCCCCACCCCCGTGGGCGTCGCCGCCAGGAAGGTGGACAGCGCCTCCGCGGCGATGAAGCCCACGACCATCGCGGAGATCTCCAGCCAGTTGTCCAGGATGGCCTGGCCGTACGGGCCGGTGACCTCTCCGAAGTACCGGTCCGCCTGCTTCACGGAGGTGAGGACGTCCTCCAGGTGCCGGGCGGCCTTGCGCGCCTGGGCCATCGCCTCGTGGGTGATGGAGCCGCTCGACACGATTCCCTGGAGCTGGTTGGCGAAGGCGATGCTCACCAGCCAGATGCGCTCGCCCGCGACCAGCCGGACGTCACCGTCGATGCGCTGGACCCCTTTGCGGCCACTCTTCACGTTCACGTGATGAATGACATTCTCATAGAAACGCAGGTCCCGCCCCGGCTGGATGGCCTGCCGGTAGATGCGCGCGGCGATGGGCTCCAGGCGGTCCCCTGGACGGACCGGATAGAGCGTCGCCGCGGGCTCCGGCAGCTGGGTCGTGATGCGCAAGGTCTGCAGATAGCCTTGCAGCAGATATCCGCCCACCACGGTGGACACGTAGGACCAGCCAGGGGCCTGGGCCTGGTCACGAATGACGCTCACCCGCGTGCCCGGAGGCAGGGGCGCTGGAGTCAGGCAGGTGGAGCCCTTCAGCTCCGCGGGAAGCGTCCGGAGGTTGGCGCCGTCACCCTGGTCGATGAACCCAAACTGAATCGTCATGTCCCCCCCTGTCGCGGGACTGACAGGATTCAGCCACCCGGACCGGGATTGAAGGACCGGCCGGGTGGGAAAGACAAAGACTTACAACCGCTACGCGGCGGCAGCCCGCTGGATGCGGGCTTCCGTCTCCTCGGGGCTGGCGATCCATGGCCAGAAGCGCTGCGGCTCTCCGAAGTTGTCGAAGAACGTGTCGGCCAGGGGTGACAGCGTCGAAGCGGCCCCCAGGTAGTTCAGCACGTGCGGCGGTGGCGGCTGGAGCAGCATGTTGGTGAACGCGGTGATGTATTGGCCCTCCGTCCGCCAGAAGTGCTCGAAGGTCTGCTCCATCCATTCCGGGGTGAAGGGCTGGTCGCCGTGCTCGAGGATGGCCTGCGTCATCGCGTGCGCCTGCTTCGACGCGCTGTTGAGCCCCTGGCCCGCGATGGGGTCGTTGAGCATGACGACGTCCCCCATCCCCATCACCGTCCGGCCCGAGGGAAGCCGGCCCACCGGCTTGCGCACCGTGGGCGTGAACGCGCCGGTGAGCCAGGAGGACTCGTCCACGATGGACGCACGCTCCAGCCGCTCCGCCACCCACGGCGAGAATTCGCGCAGCACCCCCTTCATCCGCTCCAGCGCTTCCGCCGCGGTGCTCACGCCGCCGAAGCGGTCCAGGCCCTGTCCGGGGATGGCCTCCAGCAGGATGCAGTGCAGCGGGCCCCGGATGCGGTCGAAGTACGGCATGGAGAAGTACTCGCCGTGGCCCGCCGTCAGGATGAACTTGAGCGCGGGGTCGGGCGTCTCGTGCAGTGGCTTCATGCCGGTGACAATCATTGCCGTGAGGTGGCGCTGCGGCTGTGTATGGACACTGCGCTCTGCATCCCGTTCGAACAGCCGGGTGAAGCTGTTGCGGCCCGTCGTCACGACCACCAGGTCATGCGCGGCGGCAAGCGCCTCCAGGCCGTCCACGTCCACGTCCCGCACCCCCACCGTGCCGCCGCGCCGCTCGAATTCCGCGAGCCAGCGGGAGTACTTCGCCCTCAGGTCCAGGGCCTTGCCCGGCTGGAGGATGCGCCCCTGGACCCGGAGCACCCGCTGGCCCGGCGCCACGCAGACGTCCAGGTCCCCGCCCCGGGCGTACTCCCCCGGGCCCTGCCAGAAGTCGAGCCCCAGCTCCCGCTCGTACTGGTATGCGCGGCCGAAGAGGTAGGTGGTCGCGGCGAGCCGGGCGTTGAAGAGCTGCTCGGGCGTGCGGTCCGAGTAGACGGTGACGGTGTAGCCCTTCTCCAGCAGGCCGAAGCCCAACTGCAGGCCCGCCTGACCCGCTCCAATGATGCCGATGTTCCTCATGGTTCCCCCCTGGGTGATGTCCGGGCGTCACGCCCCTCCATGAGCCTACGGAGCGGGGGCCCCGTCCTGGCAACGCAGGGGTCCGAAACCGCGGCCTTTCATGTCAGACCCCTCACGTACTGTTCTTCCCGTCGCAGCGAGAAACGAACGAGGGGGAGTGCGCCATGGCCGTGACTGTGATTGATAACCGCGTCGAGGTCGTCTTCAGCTTTGACACCACGGGCAGCATGTATCCGTGTCTCGCGCAGGTGCGGAAGAAGCTGGGGGCCGCCGTGGCCCGGCTGACGAAGGAGATCCCGGGCATCCGCATTGGCATCATCGCGCATGGCGATTACTGCGACGCGGGCTCCACCTATGTGACCAAGGCGCTGGACCTCACGGACGACGCGAAGGCCATCACGCGCTTCGTGGAGAAGGTGGGCCAGACGGGCGGCGGAGACGCGCCCGAGTGCTACGAACTGGTGCTGCACGAGGCGCGGAGCCTGTCCTGGACGGAGGGCTACACGAAGGCGTTCGTGCTCATCGGTGACGACGTGCCGCATCCGCCCCAGCACAACCCGAAGAAGCTGGACTGGCGCAAGGAGGTGGCCGCGCTGGGGGACAAGGGCGTGCCTGTGTATGGCGTTCAGGCGCTGAACCGCCGTCACGCGACGTCGTTCTACAAGGAGCTGGCGGAGAAGTCGGGCGGCTTCCATCTGAGCCTGGATCAGTTCGCGCACATCACCGACATGCTGCTGGCCGTCTGCTACAAGCAGTCCTCGGACGCGCAACTCCAGGCGTATGAAGCGGAAGTGTCCCGCGAGGGCCGCATGAACCGTGGCCTGAACGCGATGTTCAACACGATGCTCAGGCGGGCGTCGTCCGCGCTCTTCGGCGACACGGACCTGCGGGCGGTGCCGCCGGGACGCTTCCAGGTGCTGGAGGTGGAAGCGGACAGCGCCATCAAGGAGTTCGTGACGGAGAACGGCCTGGGCTTCAAGACGGGCCGCGGCTTCTACGAGTTCACCAAGACGGAGACCATCCAGGGCCGCAAGGAGGTGGTGCTGATGGACCGCAAGTCGGGCGACCTCTACAGCGGCGAGCGCGCGCGGGAGATGCTCGGGCTGCCGCCCGGAGAGACGGTGCGCATCCGCCCCGCGAGCCTGGAGAAGTACGTCGTCTTCGTGCAGAGCACGTCCGCCAACCGGAAGCTCAAGGGCGGCACGAAGTTCCTCTACGAGGTGGAGGACTGGGACGGCGCGCGCGGCAGCGTCGCGGCCTGAGGCGCAGTGCCCCCTCTTGCGGTCATGCGCGGGACACCACTACAAACGCGCCGTTGCTCACCCGAGGGGGTTTTGCGTGTATCGAAAGAATGTCCTCGGCGCGTTGTTCGCGCTGGGGTTGATGACGGCGATGAGTGCCCGGGCCGAGGTGCTGTTCGCCCAGGCCAACTTCCTGCTCAACAAGAACCAGCTCTCCGCGGTGAACTACCGTGGCAAGGGCGTGGCCATCCCCGTGGGGGCGAAGGTCGCGGTCATCGAGCGGGACAGCGACGAGGTGCGCTGCAAGGTCATCGACTCCGGCGCCGAGTTCCGGTTCGTGACGCACCGGAGCCTGGGCAAGCCCATCAACGTGCTGTTCTCGGGCTTCTTCGCCGAGCAGGACCCCGCGCCGCGCATCGCCGCGCTGACGCCCGAGGAGCAGAAGGGAGTCCGGGCCGGTGAGCTGGCCAGGGGCATGTCGCGCGAGGCCGTGCTGCTGACCGTGGGTCCGCCGCCGCCGCACAAGACGCCGTCGCTCCAGGGCAACCGTTGGATCTACTGGGCCTCCAAGTTCTCCACGTTCGATGTGGAGTTCGGTCCGGACGGCAAGGTCGTGCGCATTGGCGACGAGCCCGTGGCGCCCGCGCCCCCGCCGCCCCCGGTGGAGAAGACCTACTACCACGCGACCGCGAACTTCCATTTCGACGACGGCACCGTGTCCTGGGTGAACTACCTCAAGGGCCCCATCATCCCATTCAACGCGCGGGTGGAGGTGCTGGACAAGGGCTCGTCCTCCGTGAAGTTCAAGGTCGTGGACTCCGGCGCGGAGCTGGAGTTCGAGAACGACGCGCGCTCGGGGTCGGACACCTGGAAGTTGTTCCAGGCCGCGTTCGCGCTGGAGGACCAGGCCGGCAAGCTGGAGGCGCTGTCTCCGGACGACCGCAAGAAGGTCTCCGCGTCGGAGGTGGAGCCCGGCATGAGCCGCGAGGCCGTGCGCATGGCGTGGGGCCCGCCGCCTCCGCATGAGACGCCGTCGTTCAACTCCTCCACCTGGACCTACTGGAAGTCGAAGACGTCCAAGGTGCGGGTGAAGTTCGGCAAGGACGACAAGGTCGCCACCATCGAGTAGCGCGGTGACGGGCTGGAGCAAGACGTCCGAGGCGTGATGGCTCATCGCCGTCACGCCTCGTGTGTTTCAGGAGGTGTTGTTACTCCAGGGTCGGGGCCTGGCTCATGCCGGCCGTCGGGTCCTGAAGCGGCGACTGGGCCAGGGACAGCGCGCTGCTCGCGGCGCCGCCCACCGCGCCCACGGCGCCCTGCACGCCTTCGGCGACACCCTGCACGCCCTGGGTGAGGCCCTGCACCAGCTGGGTGAGGCTGCCCAGCACGGAGGCGACGCCCTCCAACAGCTTGCCAATCTCCTGCGCCTTGCCCGCGATGCCACCGGCGTCGAAGCCATCCGTCTTCAGGGCCGACATCAGGTTGGAGTCCTTGCCGCCCACCTTCCCGGAGGGAGAGGCATCCGCTGCGCCCGGAAGGCTGGGCGTGGTGGCCGGGGACTGGACGGAGAGGGTGGGGGAGGT
>NZ_RAWK01000278.1 GCF_003612165.1 Corallococcus aberystwythensis
CGCCGGGGCCGGTGTCGGTGGTCGGCCACTCGCTGGGCGGGCTGGTGGCGCTGGAGCTGGCGCTGCGCGGCACGGTGCCGGTGGAGCGGCTGGTGCTGGTGGACGCGATGGGGCTGGGGCCCCAGATGCCCCGGCCCTCGCGCCTCTTCTTCCGCGCGGGGCCGGAGCGGCTGGCGCGCAACCTGGGCCCCTGGGCGATGGCGCGGATGCTGCCGCCCCCGCCGACGCCGCTGGGAGAGAAGCTGGGCGCGCTGGGTTACGAGCTGTTGAGCGTGCCCGGAGGAAGGCCCGAAGCCGCGCAGGCCTTCAACGCGCTGGTGCCGCTGACGGGGCCGGTGTTCCACCGCCGTGAGCGGCTGGGTGAGGTGAAGGTCCCCGTGCTGCTCATCTGGGGCGAGCATGACGAGACGCTGCCCGTCGCCCTGGCGGACGAGGCCGCGCGGGGACTTGCCCAGGCCCGCGTGCTGCGCGTGGCGTGCGGACACAGTCCGCAGTTGGAGCATCCCGAGCGCGTGCTTCCCGAGCTGAAGGCCTTCCTGGACGCGGAGCGCTCCGGTCCGTGAGCGGGCGCGGCACACCCGGCGTCACCTGAACCGGGTACAGTCCTCCGCCGTGCCGAAAGACTTCCTCGACTTGGAGGCGACGCCCGAGCGGTTGCACGCGCTGGCGGACGCCGGAATCCTGAGCCCGGACGCGTACGGGCGAGCGCTGCACCTGGCGGTCGCCACGCCGTCGCGGCCCGCGTGGCGCGCGTTCCTGTCCACGACGTTGATGGCCCTGGGCTCGCTGCTGGTGCTGGCGGGCGTGGTGTACTTCTTCGCCTTCAACTGGGCGGAGCTGGGGCGCTTCTCGAAGCTGGGCCTCATCAGCCTGGGCATCGCCGGGGCGGCGGTGGGCGCGTGGCGGCTGGGCGAGCGGCCCGCGGGGCAGTTCGCGCTGCTCGCGGCCGCGGTGCTGGTGGGGCCGCTGCTCGCCGTGTACGGGCAGGCGTACCAGACGGGCGCGGATCCGTATGAGCTGTTCATCGGCTGGGGCGTGCTCATCCTGCCGTGGGTGGCGCTGGCGCGCTTCACGCCGCTGTGGATGCTCCAGCTCGTGCTCGTCAACACGGGCGTCATCCTCTTCTGGGGCCAGCGCATGAACCGCGGCTCCTGGCGCGAGGAGCTGCTGGCGTTGGTGCTGGGGCTGCTCAACGGGTTCGCCTGGGCCACGTACGAGCACTTCGCCAACCAGAAGGTGTCCTGGCTCCAGGGACGGTGGATGCCTCGAGTGCTGTCCCTCATGTCGCTGACGCCGCTGGTGGGCCTGGGCATCCTGTTCATCGTCAGCAGTCATGACCGCTCGCTGGTGTCGGGCCTGTCCCTGTTGCTGGTGCTCGGGGGGCTGGTCGCCATCTACGCCCTGCACCGGCACCTGCACGGCGAGCTGTTCCTGCTCACCGTGGGGGCGCTGTGCGTCATCACGCTCGTCACCACGGCGGTGGGCTACTTCTTCATCGAGGTGACGCACGCCGAGGAGCTGACCCTCTTCATCCTGCCCCTGGTGCTCATTGGAGAGGTGGGCCTGGCGGTGTACTGGCTGCGCCACGAGTCGCAGGCCACGGGCGTTTCGGAGGAGACCTGATCATGGCCCTGCGACCTACGATTCAAGACGTGCTGGCGGGGCTGAAGGCCGAGGGCCACGTGGACGCGGAGGTGGACGCGCGCGCCCGCACCACCCTGGAGGTTCGCCACAAGACCCTGGGGGCTTCACCCTGGTTCGTGAAGGCGCTGGCCGGCGGTGGCGCGTGGATGTCCGCCGCCTTCCTGCTCAGCTTCTTCGCCTGCGTGGGCCTGTGGAATGAAGAGGTGGCGCTCGTCGGCCTGGGGTTCATGCTGCTGGTGGCCTCGGTGTTCCTGCGCCGCACTACCCAGGGGCCCTTCATGGAGCAGCTCGCCCTGGCCCTCTGCCTCGCCGGCGTGGGCACGCTCCTGGTGGGAATGGCGGGCCTGGAGGTGCGGACGCTCGGCCTTGCCACCACCGGGGTGGTGATCTGCATCGCGCTGCTCGCCACGTTCCCGGACGTCATCCTCTACTTCCTGGCGACCGTGGGCCTCTGCGTGTCCGTGGGTGTGCTGGAGGTCGAGGCGGTCGGTGGCGCGGGCGTGGACGCGTGGATGCTCTTCTGCGCGGCGGCGCTCGCGGGCACCCTGCTCTTCGAGCCCCGGCTGCGGCGCGGGCCACTGGGAGCCCGAGTGGGCCCCATCGCCTTCGCGCTCGCGTGCGCGGTGCCAGGGTGGCTGCTGTTCCGCAGCTACGAGAGCTCCCTGCAGGGCTTCCGCTATGTCTTCCGCTTCGACAGCGAGTTCGTGCCGAGCGCGTACCTCTCCATCGCGCTGGCGCTCCTGGCGCTGGGGACGGGGTGGCGGGTGCTGCGCGAGCTGGGGCTGGAGCACGACAAGCGCGTGACGATTCCGGCGGCCTGCGCACTGGTGCTGCTCACGGTGATGACGCTGAACACGCCCGGCGTGATTGTGGCGGCGCTGATGCTGACGCTCGGCTTCCACCGCCGCAGCCGCGTGATGCTGGGGCTGGCGGTGGCGTTCCTGCTGACGTTCGGCGCGTACTACTACTACGACCTCCACATCACGCTGCTGGCCAAGGCGCTCGCGCTCACGGGCAGTGGACTGGTGCTGCTGGGCGTGCGGCAGTTCTTCCTGCGGCGGGAATCCGCCGTGCTCTCGGAGGCCCGATGAAACGCGGCGCCGTCATCTTCGGAGGGCTGGGGCTGGTGTTCGTCGCGCTCGCCTTCCTCGTCGTGCAGAAGGAGACCGTGCTGGCCCGGGGGCAGCCGGTGCTGCTGCGGCTGGCCCCGGTGGATCCGCGCTCGCTCATCCAGGGCGACTACATGGTGCTCGACTACGCCATCAACCAGGGCTGGCGCGAGGGCCGCGAGCAGCCCCAGGACGACGGCAACGTGGTCTTGCGCCTGGACGAGCACAACGTCGGGGAGTTCGTGCGCTACGAGACGCCGGGCACCGCGCTCGCGCCCGGTGAGGTGCGCCTGCGCTTCCGCATCCGCAACTCGCAGATGCGCCTGGGCGCGGAGGCCTTCTTCTTCCAGGAGGGCCACGCGGAGCGCTACGCGAACGCGCGCTTCGGCGAGCTGCGCGTGACGGACAACGGCACCAGCGTGCTCGTGGGCCTGCGCGACGAGCAGTATCAGCCGCTGGGCAGCGCCATCCGCTGAGAAGCCCGCGCCCCGGTCCTCCGGGGCGCGCGTGCCTCAGTCCGCGTCCTCGTTCTCCAGCAGGTCGGAGAAGGGCGAGCCCTCCTCGCCGAGCGCCTTGTAGAGCGCGTCCACCTTCTCCAGCTCCCGCTTGAGCGCCTTGTGGTGGTTGCGGTTCTTCACCAGGCTTTCGCGGCCCAGCATGCGGAAGGCATCGTCGCGGCCCATCTGACGGATGGCCGTGCCCAGCACCAGCCCGCGGAAGCCGTCCGCGTAGTCCAGGTCCAGCGGCGTGCTCCGCCTGCGCGCCTCACCGACGAAGGCCTGCGCGGCGGCGCGCAGCGCCTCCGGCAGCGGACGGCCACCGGAGGACTGTTCCAGGTCCAGCGCCCGGGCCACGTGCTTCTCCTGGAGCACCAGGTCGCCCGTGCCGCCCACGGGCTCCACCATCGCGAACGTGTACGCACGCCGCACGATGTTGTCGAGCTGCCGCAAGTTGCCCGGCCACGAGCTGGTGGTCAGCAGCAGCTCCGCCTCCGGCGCCAGCCGCGCGGAGCCCTCCGCGGGCCGCTCGCGATGGCGGCGGTTCACCATGTACCGCGCCCAGAGGGAGATCTCGTCCTGCCGGTCCTTCAGCGGCGGCATGCGCACCGGCAGCACGTTCACGCGGTAGTACAGGTCCTCGCGGAAGCGCCCGGCGCGCACCTGCGCGTGCAGGTCCGCGTTGGTGCCGATGATGAAGCGCACGTCCGCGAGCTTCTCGCCGGTGCCCTCGCCCAGCGGCCGGTAGCTGCGCGACTCCAAGAGGTGCAGCAGCCCCGCCTGCGCCTTCAGCGACAGCTTGTCGATTTCGTCGATGAACAGCGTGCCGCCATCCGAGCGGGCCACCACGCCCGGCGCGTCGCGCACCGCGCCGGTGAAGGCGCCCTTCTTCCAGCCGAAGAGCTCCGCCATCTGGAGGTCCTCCGGCACCGTCACCAGGTCCAGCGTCTCGAAGGGCTTGCCCCGGCGGTTGGAGCGCTCATGGCACCAGCGCGCCAGGCGCGACTTGCCCGCGCCCGTGGCCCCGCTCACGAGGATGGTCTCGTCCTGGAGCGCGAAGGTCCGCAGGATGGGCAGGAGCTCCGCCATGGAGCGGCCCACCACGGGGAGGAACTCGTCCACCTCCGGCGTGGCCACGGGCCGCTGCGGCAGCGCGGTGAGGTACGGCGCGGCGATGTCCGTGATGAGCTGGAGCGAATCGCCGGCGTCGCGCCAGACGAACTCCTGCCCCATGGCGGCCAGGCAGTCCGCCTCCAGCGAGATCATGCCCTCCATGCCCGTGGGCGTGCGCAAGGGCAGCACGCACACGTGCGTCGCGTGACGGCCCAGGAAGCGCTGCTTGCTCTCGTTGCTGTGGAAGCCCGCGAGGCCGGGGTCGCCCGTCACCGGCGCGTCCGGCGCGTGTGGCTGCACCGTGCCGATGTTCACGTCGATGGACACCGCGCACCGGTGCTCCACCACCGCGCGCCACGCCGTGGCGGAGGTGAAGAAGGGCGTCCCGACGCCCGCGTCCGTCACCTCGCGCGCACCCACGTCCAGCGCCGCCAGCCGACGGTACGCCTCTCCGGGACGCAGGTGGACGATGCCGCGCAGGACCCGGGCCCGGCCCGCATAGCGGCTGGACGCCACCGCGGCGTCCGCCACGGCCAGCATCCGGCGCAACGTCGCCGCCGCCGCGGTTTCGAAGTCCCTGGAATCCCTGAGCGCAGCCATGAGCTGCGCCAACTCGTCTTGCATCCCGACGCCTCCCATGCGGAAGCCGCGCCACCGCCGACCGGCGAAGCCGTCCAGAAATCAGACGCGGACTCTATCGGAGATGGCGGGGAGGTGCGGATTCAGATGGAGAGCGCGGAAGGAGCGGCCCCTCCTTCCGCGCTCCGGATGCATCTGGATGCGGTACACGCCGTTGCCGGCGTATGGCCAGACGCTAATGCGGATGTCGTGCCAGGGGCGGAGCCCAGTGATTTCGCGGGGTCCCGTGCATCCCTCGGTCGCGGCTGCGTCCAACTGGAACGCAGACGCGTCCAGACAGGACGCAGAACCCCAGAACATTTGGGTCCCAATGCCTGACGGACCCGCCTCCTGAACGGGCAGGCGGCCGGGTCATTCCACACCAGTCAGGGATGCGCGTCAGGCCTTGGACGCCGCGTCCGGCTTCAGCACGAAGACGCGGTCCAGGCGCGGGCTGCCGCGACCGACGGGCGAGTCCAGGTCGTAGTCGAAGTCGAACGTGGCCGCGACGCGCAGGCCGGACTTGCGGAACAGCCGCTTCACCTGGGCCTCATCGTACGTGCGGAAGTACCACGTCGTCTCGATGAGCCAGTCCTTGCCGGGGCCGGTGACGCGCAGCCGGTTGCGCATGGGCGAGCGGCGCAGGCCCAGTTCCGGCAGGCCCTCGTGCGTGTTGCACACGACCTTGTCCGCGCCCACCTGCCCCACCCAGCGCTCATGCTCCGGGCCGGAGCGCGCGTAGTCGGTGAGGTGGAAGCCCAGCACGTAGATGCCGTCCGGCTTGAGCAGGCGCCGGGTGCCGGTGAGGTGCTCCACCGCGGCCTTCTCGCTGTCCAGGTAGCGGAAGGTGGAGACCAGCGTGTGCGCCAGGTCCACGCGGCCTTCCAGCGCCGGGTCGAAGAAGTCCTCCATGCGCGCCTGGGACAGCTTCACGCGGCGGCGCTCCGCGGGCGTCAGGCGCTTGCGCGCGTGCGCGAGCATGGCCTCCGACAAGTCATAGCCCGCGACCTTCAGGCCCCGGCTCGCGGCCTCCGCCACCAGCCGCCCCGCGCCGCACGCGGGCTCCAGCCACTGCTTGCCGCCGGTGCCGAAGCGCCGGCTCAGCGCCTGGAGGAAGTCCGCCTCGCGCACGGTGTCCGTGCCGAAGATGGCCTCGTAGTACTCCGGGTGCTCGTACCAGTCCTTGCGTCGTTCCATGGTGCCTTCAGTGGTCCGTGTGCCCCAGGAGCCGCGCGAGCACGAACATCACCAGCAACCCGGCTGCCAATGCCACCAGGTTGCGTCCGGGCTTGTCCCGTCCGTGCTTGTTCACGTGCGGCAGCAGGTCCGACACGGCGATGTAGAGGAAGGTGCCGGCGGAGAAGGCCAGGGCCTTGGGCGCCAGGGACTGGAAGTTCAGCACCGCGTCGAAGCCGAAGTAGAGCACCGCGCCCACGGGCACCATCAGGCCGTACAGCGCGGTGTACGCCAGGATGGTGCCGCGCTTCTTGCCCTCCGCCTGGAGGATGGACGCGAGCGACAGCGACGAGGGCACCTTGTGCGCGGTGATGGCCAGGAGCGCCATGGCGCCCACGCCCTCCTTCACCGAGGAGCCCAGCGCGATGCCGTCGAAGAGCGTGTGCGTGGACAGCCCCAGGAACGCGCTGAAGCCCAGCGCGTGGCCGTGCACGTGCTCCGCGCAGTCCGGCGGCTCCTCACAGGCGTGGGCGACGAGGTAGCGCTCCAGCACCAGCACGAAGAGGAACCCCATGGGCACCAGCGCGAAGGCCCACCAGCCGCCGCCCTCGTACGCCTCCGGGAGCATGTGGAAGAAGGCCGCGCCGAACATCACGCCCGCCGCGAAGGCGAGGAACGTCACGAGCCGCGTGGAGCGGTCATTGAGGATGACCACCCCCGCGCCGGCCAGCGCGCTCGCCACGACGATGAAGGAGTACAGGAGGACTTCGGCTACGACCGGCGACATGGGGCGCGCACCCTACTCCCAAAACGTCCCCTGTCAGTAGCTTCGCACCACCAGCACCTCCACCCGCCCCGGCCTCACCTCCACCAGGTGCGTGGTGGGCCGGCCCGGTGCATCCACCTGGACGGTGTGTTTTCCCGGAGGAAGCCGGAAGCGCGCCACCTGGAACTCCGCCGGCAGTGAAAGCCAGGAGCGCAGGTCGGGCTGGTTGCCCGCGTTGAGCACCAGGAAGGCGAGTACGCCCAACTCCTTGCTCTTCGTCAGCGCGCCCACGCCCGCGGCCACGCCCGCCTTCGCCACCGCGCCCGCGAGCTGCTTCGCCAGCATGCGGCCGATGCGGTCGTTCAGGTGCACCTGGGCCACGCGCGACAGCGACGTCACCGTCACCGCCCGCTCCGCCTTCCCCTCCACCGACACGCGCACCGGCGGTGTGCCGCCGCGGTCCCGGTACACGGGCACTTCAATCAGGTCCCCGGAGTCGCCGTAGTCGCGCGACGCGCGCTGCTTCTCCGGCGACAGGCCCGCCTCCACCACCACGACGAGCTGCCCGTCGCCGGGGGCCAGCGCGTCATGCGCCACGTCCGGGAACTTCTGGGAGAGGGTTGCGTAGGCGTCGTCGCGGCCCGTCTTCTTCGCCAGACGCAAGAGCGGCTCCACCAGCCCGCCCAGCCGGGGCTCCAGCTCGTACGCCTTCATGTAGTCGATGAAGGCCGAGTCCCACTCCTTCTGGTCCTCGTACAGCACGCCGCCCAGGTAGCGCGCGATGGCGAGCTGTTCGTACGGCTTCTTCTCCTCCGTGATCATCTTCTCGATGCGCTCGTTGACGCGGCGGACCTCCACGAGTGCGTCCTCGTCGCGGCCCAGCTCCGCGTAGTTGAGCGCCTGGAGGACGGAGATCATCAGCTTCTCGAAGTCCTCTCCCCGGTAGGCGCGGCGCCGCTCGTTGCTGAGCAGCACCCCGGCCTCTTCGCTCACGGAGGTGATGTCCAGCTGCGAGCTGAGGTCGTCCGCCTGGGCCAGCACCTGGGTGCTCTCCTCCCACTGCCCGGCCGCGTGCAGCACCATGCCCTTGTCCAACAGCAACAGGAGCTGGTCGCGTTCGGGGGCTTCCTTCTGCTCGCCGTCCAGCTCACGCAGGGCGCGCGGATAGTCGGAGGACTGGTACGCGGAGCGTGCGGAGGCGGTGCGCGCCACGTAGTCGCTGGCGCAGCCCGTGCCGAGCCCCAAGGCGCTCAGGGCCACGATGAACAGCAGGCCCCAACGCGCCGCCGCCGGAGAGGCGGAGACACGCGGGGCCTGGCTTGCGATGTCAGGGAGGTTGGACACGGCGGACGGCTACCAGCTCACGCCCTGCTTCTCGAACTTCTTGCGGATCTGCTTCTCGTCCGTCCACGCGATCGTGCCGGTGCGCACGTCGTTCAGCTTCGCCGTCATCTTGTAATAGACGAGCTTGTCGCGGCCGACCTCCTGGATGATGGACGCGAGGTCGCCCGTCATCAGGAAGTCCACCGACGCCTGCTGGCCCGGGGCCTTGGCGGCGTTCGGGTTCACGTAGCCGGACTGCTGGTACTCGTACTCCTCCGCGATGTCCTGGCGCGCGGCCTGGTCCACCAGGGCGAAGCGGCCCGTCTGCGCGAGCGCCGTTTGAATCTTGTCCGCCAGCGAGCGCATGTCGATGTGCTCACTGGTGCTGTTGCGCAGCTTGCCCACGAGGACGATGGGCAGGGGCTGGCCCTGCGGCGCGGCCTGCACGAAGCGCGGGGAGCTGGCGAGCGACTCGGCCATCTTCTTCGCGATGAGCTGCAGGTCGTTCTCGTTGAAGCGATCCCCCAGCATCTCGATGGTGTTGGGGTCCTCGTAGGTACCGCGCGTGAAGGCGCGAGGGCCTCCGCAGCCGGCGAGCGACACGGCGACGAGGGCGGAGAGAAGCAGGCGGCGGGTGTTCATGGTCGGGTCGACTCCTAGTTCCATTCGCATTCGAAGCGGCTGCCTTCGAAGTTCCACTTGTAGGCAAGCACCGCGTCGCGGCGGTAGCCGGCCGTCAGCCGGCAGAGGCTCTGCAGCGAGGCGCGCGGATAGTCGAAGGTGTACGTCTGCGCCTTCGCGCGCTCCTGCGGGGTGAGCTGCGAGGGGTGCGTGAGCGTGGGGCTGGCGCTGGCGGCCACCATCACGCGGTGCGCGCCGTACGTCTTGAGCGGCACGTGGCCCGCGAGCTGGATGCGGCGCACCGTGCGCGCCACCATGATGTCGCTGCGGTCCACCATGGTCTCGTGGGTGTTGCGGCGCTGCAGCAGCTCCGGGAGGTTCGCGGAGAACACGCGGGTGATGTCCCCGTCGTCCACGAAGAAGTAGAGGAACGCCTCGCGCGCGGTGCGGCTCTCGCCGGTGAAGTCCAGCGTCACCAGGATGTCCAGCTGCCGGTTGGGCGCCAGACCGTGCCGCGACACCGCCGCCAGCACCGTCTTGTCCACGCCCGCCTTCTTCAGGCGGATGAGGCCGTCCGCGCTCGCGTCGCAGGCGCAGCGGCGCTCTTCAATCATCTTCACCAGCTGTGCGGGCTCGAAGCCGGCCTGGGACAGCTTGGTCAGCTCCTCGTCGGTGAGTGGCAGCTGGTCCGAGCGCTCATAGATGCGCGGCAGCTGGTTCGGGTCCCACTGGATGATGTTGTAGGTCTGCACGTCCCCGGACGGGAACGGCAGCGACACGGACGGCGCGGCGGCGCGGGGCGCCTGGGCCGTGGTCAACGCGACAGCGGCTGCGAGCAATTGAGCGATCATGGCGTGCGGTCAGAACCGGTATCCGATGTTCATGAACAACCGGTTCGTCACTCCTCCTCCCCCGATGGGAATGTCCGGCGAGTAGTGCAGGCCCATGAGCACGCGGTCGCGGCGGTCCAGGAAGATCTCCGCGCCCACCTGCGGCGACAGGGCGAAGCGAAGGCCCTCGCCCTCCGGGATGACGATGGCGCCCGCCTTGAGGCCCAGGGTGAAGGACAGCGGCCAGCCCCAGGTGCGGAAGGTGGGGCCCACGTTGCCGATGAAGCGGCCACCGTCGAAGACGTACGCGGCGCTGGCGTCCAGGCGGTACCAGTCATCCCCCCAGAGGGACACGGTGGCGCCCACGAACAGCGGCGGGCCTTCCGGCGCGCCCGCGGGGTTCTCCCGCGAGTTGATGGCCGCGCCCCAGTCGAACTGGAGCGACACGCCCCGGCGGTTGTCGCCGTAGCCGCCCTTGCCGTACTCCGACTCCTCGGGCCCGTCGGTGCGGCCCCGCTCCTGGGCGCTCGCGGTGAGCGGCGCGGCGACGGCCAGGAGCGCCAGGGCTCCGCACAAGGTGACAGGACGCTTCATCTGATTGAACTCCCCAGCGTGGGTGCGACTGCTCTTACGCGCGTCATACGCAGCGACGGACGCCATATTCATCGCGCCGCGAGCGTCCGTGCAAGCGCCTGTTTTCCCAGGCGCCCTTCGTTCAGGCCCGGGGCTCCGGGGCGCCCTGGGCGGCTTCCTCGGTGTCCTTGGTGACGGGGGACACGGCGGGACGGGACTCGCTGCGCACCGTGGGCAGCCACTGGGGCCGGGCGCGGATGAAGAGCACCAGCCGCTCGCGCACGAGGAAGCGCAGGTCTCCCAGCTTTCCGGAGTCCGCCGCGCTCACCAGCGCCCGCAGGGTCAGCGTCTTGTCCATCACGTCGAAGACGACCAGCGTCTTCACGCGGCCATCCCACAGCGCCTTGCCCTCGTTGTTGAGGATGCGGTCCAGCTCCGCGCGCAAGGCGTCGATGTCCGCCATGTAGTCCACCTGGAGGATGACCGTGCCCATCATCTCCGGGGAGCCCTTGCTCCAGTTCTGGAACGGCTTGTCCAGGAACTGCTGGATGGGGATGACCATCCGGCGCTGGTCCCAGATGCGCAGCACCACGTACGTGAGAGTGATCTCCTCCACCGTGCCGAACTCGCCCTCCACCAGCACGTTGTCGCCAATGCTGACGGGCTGGGTGATGGACAGCTGGATGCCGGCGAGCAGCGTGGACAGCGACTTCTGCGCGGCGAGACCGATGGCGAGGCCCGCGATACCGGCGGAGGCGAGCAGCGACACGCCCACGTTGCGGACCACCTCGAACTGCATGAGCAGCAGCGCGGCGGCGATGACGTAGGTGGCGACCTCGAACACCGCGCGCAGCACGGCCAGCTGCGTGCGCAGCGAGCGGGCGCGGGGGTGGCCGCCAGTTTCCGAGGTGACGCGGCTCTGGACGTAGGCCTCCGACACCCGGAGGAAGCGCAGGATGAACCACGCCACCGCGACGATGATGAGTGAGTAGCTCACCCGGTCGCTCAGGAGCTTCAGCTTGGGCGGCAGGAGCAGGAACGAGGTGCCCAGCGCCAGCAGGATGGCGAAGAAGGGCAGCCGCAGGGGGCCCCGGCCCGCGTTGACCAGCTGGTCGTCCCAGGAGATGCGCGTCCAGCGTGCCACCCGCAGCGCGGTGGCCAGCAGGAGCTTCTCCAGGAGGTAAGAGAGGATCCACGCGCCCAGCAATGTCACCGCGAGTCCCAGCCACTGCCACGGCTCCAGCCCCAGCACCGTGCGGTCGAAGAAGATGGCCGGCAGCGTCTCCGTCAAGAGCGGGCCGTACTCCTCGAAGAGCGGATCCACCATCTTCACGGTGGGCTCCGACAGCACCCAGATGTACGTCCCCTCCACGGAGAGGCGCTGCAACCGGATGGGCACGCTGTCGCCCTTGAGCGGGATGGCCCCCAGGGAGACGAAGCGCGAGCTGGCGGACTCGCCCTCCGGCGTCTTCGGCAGGACGGAGGTGTCCACGGACAGCTCGCGGTCCAGGACGAACTTCAGCTTCCTCGCCAGCTGGGGGCCCTTCGTGGGCTGCTCGGCGGCCGGCAGGTGGTCCAGGTAGAGGTAGTGGGCGGCGCGGGTGTAGTTCCCGCGATGCACCGCGTCCAGGAAGCCCTGCGCCGTGGCGCGCGGCGACGTCCGGTCGAGGTCCTGGGGGACCTGCCCCAGGCCCCCATTGAGAGCGGAGGCGGGGAGGCCACCGAGGACGCACCCCAGGAGAAGGAGGGCCACCAGGACCCGGGAGGCATGGTGCTTCATGCGCGCCTCCTTACTCCGTGTCCCGGTTGGTTGTCCGGGAAAGACGGTGGGTGATTCCGAGCCCGCCCGGCCGCTGGGACGCCCGGGGTTGAAAACAGAAAACCCGTGCCGGAGCGCGACACGGGAAAGCATTGGTGCGCCGCTGGGTGGTGGGCTAGAACCGACCCCCAAGGAAGGTCGCCGTGTCCGAAGAGAAGCGAAGAATCCTCCTCATTGACGACAGCGAGATCACCCTCGCCATGGAGAAGGCTGTCCTGGAGGCGCGGGGCTATGAGGTCGTGGCCACCTCCACGCTCATGGAGTTTGAGAAAACGCTTCAGAGCTGGCGGCCGGACCTCATCCTCACGGACATCCACATGCCCGAGGCCAAGGGCACGGACATCTGCCGCACGCTGAAGAACGAGTACAACACGCAGGACATCCCCATCGTGTTGTTCTCCAGCCTGCCGGACGACGAGCTGTCGAAGCTGGCCGAGCAGGTGGGCGCGGACGGCTCGCTCTCCAAGGTGAACGGCCTGGAGGCGATGGGCGAGAAGATCGACGAACTGGTGCAGAGCATCCTCTGGTGATGGCCATGCGCGCGGCCGTCCTCGCGGTGCTCGTGAGCGCGCTTCTTACCGGTTGCAGACGCCAGGAGGCGCGCCCGCCCGAGGGCAGCGCCGCCGGTGCTCCCGGTCAGCAGCAGGCCGCCTCCCCCACCCC
>NZ_RAWK01000279.1 GCF_003612165.1 Corallococcus aberystwythensis
CCCCGCGCCCGCGCCCGCCACGCAGGGCGGCAGCGCCACCGCCGCCCCTCCCGGGCCTCCGCCGGCGGGCAGCATCCTCATTGGCGAGGTGGGCAGCCTCACCGGCTCCGAGGCCACCTTCGGCATCTCCGCGCGCAACGGCATCGACCTGGCGCTGCAGGAGGCCAACGCCGCGGGCGGCGTGCGCGGCCAGAAGCTGGTGGTGCGCGTCTACGACAGCCAGGGCCGGCCGGAGGAAGGCGCCCAGGCCGCCACGCGGCTCATCGCGCAGGACAAGGTGGTGGCGCTGCTGGGTGAGGCCGCGTCGTCCGTGTCCATGGCCATGGCGGACAAGGCGCAGGCGGGCAAGGTCCCGATGATCACCCCCACCTCCACCAGCCCGGAGGTGACGAAGAAGGGCGACTACATCTTCCGCGTCTGCTTCATCGACCCGTTCCAGGGCCTGGTGATGGCGAAGTTCGCGCGGGAGAACCTCAAGCTGTCCAAGGTGGCGGTGCTCACGGACAACAAGAGCGCCTTCTCCGTGGGGCTGGCGGAGGTCTTCAACCAGAAGTTCAAGGAGTTTGGCGGCACCATCAGCGGCAACGAGAGCTACTCCAAGGGCGACACGGACTTCCGCGCGCAGCTCACGTCCATCAAGAACATGAAGCCGGAGGCGGTGTTCGTCCCGGGCTACTACACGGACGTGGGCATCATCGCGCGGCAGGCGCGCGAGGTGGGCCTGCGCGTGCCGCTGTTGGGCGGTGACGGGTGGGACTCCGACAAGCTGTACGAACTGGGCGGCTCCGCGCTGGAGGGCAGCTACTTCTCCAACCACTACTCGCCGGACAACCCGGACCCCGTCGTCCAGAACTTCCTCAAGAAGTACAAGGCCGCCTACGGGGCGGTGCCGGACAGCGTGGCGGTGCTGGCGTACGACGCCGCGCGCCTGCTGGTGGATGCGATGAAGCGCGCGCCGGACACCAGCGGGCCCGCCATCCGCGACGCCATCGCGTCCACGAAGGACTTCCCGGGCGTCGCCGGCACCATCAACCTGGACGCCAACCGCGACGCGGTGAAGCAGGCCGTGGTGATGAAGGTGGAGGGCGGCAAGGCGGTGTTCGTCACCACCGTGAAGCCCTGAGCGCCGGAGTGCTCCGGCCGCCCGTCCCCTCGCGTCAGGGGATGGGCGACTGGATGATGTAGTAGATGGACTGGAAGTAGGTGTTGAGCGCGCGCAAGAGCTGGATGAGGAACGGCCAGCTGAGCACGGTGAAGCCGAAGAACGCCGCCGTGATGACGCCGTACTCCGACATGGCCTGGCCGCGTGTCAGGCGGCGGGAAGAGGTCCGGGGCGTCATGGCGTGGCCTCCGAGCCGCCGCTGCTCCGCTTGCCGGCGGCCTTCTCCTGGCAGGACTTGAGGCACTTCTCCTTCACCTTCGCCGTCGCCTGGATGCACTGGGGAGCGCCGTTCTTCGCGTACTGCTTGCAGGTCTTCTCCGCGAGCACCTTGTCCGCCGAGCACCGGCGCTCGCAGCGGGCCAGCGGGCTCTCGGCGCTCGCGGGCATCGCCCACAGCAGGCTCGCCGCACCCAATCCCAGCACCGTCATCGTGAAACGCTTCATCATCCGTCCCCTTCCGCGCCGGCTCATGGTGCGGCCTGCCCCGCCTTCATCAGCGTCAGGTAGAACTCCACCTGCGGCTGCGCCGTGGGCTGCCGCAGCATCGCCTGTCCGCGCAGGCCTGTGTGCGTCACATCCAATGTGGACTCCTGGAAGCCCGACACGGTGGACTCCGACACGGTCCACCCGCGCGCGCGCAGGGCTTCGCGGAACTGCTGCTCCACCTCCGGCAGCGCCGCGGCCGGCACCAGGCCGGACACCGAGACCTGCGTGGAGCCCTCCATCCGCAGCGACAGCGAGGTCGCGTCCTTGAGACTGGGCGGCACCGGAACCCACGACGGCACCTGCGAGTCGCGCTCCAGGTAGCTCGCCACGCGCGCCGTGGACACGAACACCTCCGTGGTGTCTCCCTGGCGCATCGTGGACATCAACCGGACCTCTTCCGTGGACGGGCTCCAGTAGCCCACGTAGCCCGCGTTCTGGTTGAAGCGCAGGCCCACCACCGGCAGGCCCTTGTCCAACAGGAACTTGCGGTAGTGCTGGAGCACCTGGTCCGACGAGTCCTTCGTTTCGAAGAAGGCCACGGCGATGGGCGCGTCCGGCCCCAGGTAGTCCGCGGCCAGTGCCTCCGGCCGTCCCCCGTTGGGGTAGGGCGGGAAATACGACAGCGTGCGCGCGAGGATGGCTTCGTCCTGGCGCGAGCGCCGCAGGGTGCGCGCCTCCTGCTCCACCGCGTCCGCCGCGGCCTCCGCGCGCTCCAGCTCCGTGCTCCCGCCGTAGCGCACCTCTTCCAGCCCCATACCGATGAGGCCACCCGCCACCGCGACCGTCACCAGCACCGAGCCGATGCGGAACGCGGGCCGAGAGGACACTCCCTTCAGCACGACTCCGCGTCCTTGCAGCCCATGTACCAGTTGCCGCGCTCGCCGTGCTGGTAGGTGTTCTGGTTCTTGTCGTCATCCCAGTCGCGCCACTCCTGGTTGAAGTAGCGCCGCCCCTGCCCCTCCTGCTCCACGTCGTTGGCGGGCGTCTGCATGCCGGCCAGGTGCGGGTGGATGGACAGGTACGGCCGCGTGGGCTTGTCCTCGAACATCATGAGGTACGTGTCGTCCAGCAGCTCTTCGGTGAGGCCGCTGCGGAAGTCCTGGAAGGACGACTGCATGGTGTTGAAGTCGCTGACGCCGGTGTAGACGGTCTCCACGCGGTCGTACATCTCACCGCTGGAGTCGCTGGGGCTGATGTCCGCGTCCTCGGTGAGCGCCCAGCTGTCGGTGACGATGCCCAGCCGCTGCTCCTTGAGGAAGTAGGCGTTGCTGTCGCTGCCGCCCTGGGCGTTCCCGTGGATCTGCCCCTCGCCGCCGTGGTGCCTCCAGTTCTGCTTGGACAGGTCGGGCGTCCCGGATTTGGTGAACTGGGGCAGGAACTGCTTGGGCAGCAGGTAGTTCTCCACCACGGCCTTCGCGGAGCAGCGGATGTAGCCCCCCTTGGTGTACCGCCCGTGGTAGGTGCTCGCGACGTCGCCGTTCAGCGCTCCGACGCCCCGCAGCGGCTCCTCGCAGGTGACCTGCCAGGCGTTGTCGTTCAGCCAGCAGACGTGCGCGACGACGGCTTTGTGGTGCCCCGTTTCCTCGCAATCCGCGTTGGAGTCCGTGCGGTTGGCGCCAGACTCGTGGTCGCAGAAGGTGAGCCGGGCGTTGTGCTGCACCTGGGTGGAGCCGCCCTGGGGGCCCGCGCCACCACCGCCCTCCTTCTTCAGGTCCTCGTTGTAGTTCTGGATGGTGAAGTCCCAGACCGTGGAGAGGGCGGTCTCCTGGGCGTCCAGCGAATAGCGCAGGAGGTCGTCCAGGAAGAGCGCGTACATGAAGATGGGGATGAGGGCGATCATCGAGAGCGCCATCTCCACCGTGGCGGCGCCCCGGGCCGCGCGGCCGTGACGGTTCGTGCGGTTCATAGGGTCAGGTCCTCGGCTTCCGCGAGACTCGCCGCGTCGGAATTGCCGGCCGCGTTGAGCACCCGCCGCGCCTCTTCCGCGGTGAACGGGTGGAGCTTCACGCGCCAGTAGGGGTTGAAGAGGCCCGGGGCCTCGCGCCAGCCGTTCGGTCCGAACCGGTGGTAGTAGACGAGCGCCTTGGACAGGGCCGCGCCCTCGCCCGGCGCGAGCCGCAGCTGGCCGTCGCCCTGGTCGCCGTGCGTGAGGGTGAAGGAGCCGGTGTCGTTGAGCTCCCAGGGCGCCTTGGTCGAGTCGCCAACGAAGAACTGCTTGGTGACGTAGCTGTAGACGGCCGGCTGGCCCCAGTTGTCGTCGGGGTCATCGTTGGCGCGGAACTTCATGAAGCAGTTAGCCGTTTCCGAGCAGCCGACGAGGTCGTCGGTGTTGATGCCGTTGAACTCGGTGTGCGCGTCGCTGTGGGCGCCGTCCGGCTCGTGGTCGTTGCCGTTCTCGTCGCTGGCGATGAGGCTTTCGTAGCCGCCGGTGCCGAAGCCGTGGCGCCACTGCTGGATGAGGCGACCGTGCTCGTCGGCCACGACGACCTTGCCCTCGTTGCCGCCCACCTGGCCCGGACCGTGGATGTTGCTCTTGGTCTGGGTGGTCTTCGCGGTGCCCTTGTGGCCAACGCCGATGTGCGTGCCTTCGGAGGGGATGTCCTTGAGCAGCTCCGTCAGGAAGTCGCTGTTGAGGTAGCTGGGCACGCCGTCCATGAGGATCGGCAGGCTGCGGTTGGCCGCCCAGGAGGGCCGCGACGCGTTGGAGACCTCCGTCATCACCCGGGCGCGGGACTCCTTGCGGGTGCTGGCGGCGGAGTCGCAGTCATAGCCATCCACCGCGCAGTCGAACTCGCCCGCGTTGAGGCGGCCCACGCCGCTCTCCAGCGCGCTGGCGCCCGGCACGTTCTCATCCGTCAACCGCTGGAGGTCCGCGCCCGTGCCATTGGACACCACGCCCTTGACCTGGCGGTGCACGCCCGACTGGGACTTGTGGATCTGGTTGGCCATCCCGTCCAACCCCTTCACCACGCTGTTGAACTTGCTCTCCTGGTCCTTGACCTTCCCGTCGTACTTGTCGGCGGCGTCGCTGTAGTCCATGGCGACCATCAGCGCCTCGAAGCCGTCGACGCAGTGCTGGAAGTTGTAGGGAGGGCACTGGGCGAACTCCAGACCCGCGATGATGAAGAAGCTCATCCGGCCGGCGCGCATCATGTCGCCGGTGGCGCTGGCCGCGGCCATGTACGCGTGCACGGACGTCATGCCCACGTAGGCGGACGCGATGGCACGGTTGCTCACCGAGTAGTAGTTGAGCGCGCGCGCCTCCACGATGCCCATGGAGTAGGCGAGCGCGTCGCTGTGCTGCTGGAGGCTCGTCTTCTCACGCAGCGCGTGGCTGAGGTTGAAGCTCAGCGTCACCATCAGCGCCAGCAGCAGGAACGAAAGGCACGCCAGCACCAGGGACTGTCCCCGCGCGTGCCGCCGGACCCGGGACGGCCTCGAGGCTAGAACGGGAAGATGCATTGGTTGTCCTCGGGGAGGGCCTTCTGGGTGAGGTAGAAGTTGGAGTGCATCCGCATGTTGTAGGTGGCGCGGATGGGCAGGATGTAGATCTTGTTGCCGGCGGCGGAGTCGTACGCGGACATCCTGCCATTGACGAACTCGCGCCGGCTCGACGTCTTGCCCAGGCGCAGCACCCAGGGGATCTCCAGCCCGCGAGCGATGTTGTAGATGACGACGTCCGCGAACGGGATGGGCAGGCGGTAATTGAACGTCACCTGGACGCGCAGCTTCGTGCGAAGGCTGTCGTCCCAGCTGCCCCCGCCCACCGCGGCCTTCGGGTTGTCGAAGTCCATCTCCTTGCCGGACTGGGTGACGCCGCTGCTCACGTCCCCCTTGAGAGGGCCACAGATGGTGACCTCGGCGAACTTGAGGTCGGCGTCCGGCATCTGGTTGTCCTTGAAGCCGGACTCCCACTTGTCGCGGAAGGAGGATGCGTCGTTGACGGGCTTGATGACCTCCGCGCCCCCGCTGTTGGCCGCCTGGCTGGCCATGGGCAGCAGCACCGCCACGGCGGCGCGCTCCATGGCGCCCACGTCCGCGTTGTGCAGCGAGCCCGCGCGCACGGCCTTGTAGGCCGCGTACTTCGTCAGGAGCCGCGCCTGGTGCATCAGCCCCAGCTGCAGGATGCCCAGCAGCATGAAGACGAACAGGGGAAGCACGATGGCCGTCTCGACCGCGACCTGGCCTGATTCGTCGTTGCGCCGCATCATTCGCCCCTGGAACAGAATCCCCGAAAGGTGGGAGCCTTCCCGACCCTCGCCTGCACCATATCCCCGGGAGGTAGCCCGGAGGGAATCGGCCAACTGGCCGGGAGGACAAGCCGCCCGGAGGCCTTGCGGACATTATCGGGCACGGGGATTCCTGGATGCTTGACGCTGTGCGCCCTCCATGGTTGGCACGAGGCTCCGGGGTTGGCACGGAACTCCGAAGACGTGGCCCAGGAGGCATGGATGAACTGGCACAAGGCGAAGCGGTGGGGGGTGGCGCTGGCGGTGGCGTTGCTGGCGGCCTGCAGCGACGACGGCAAGGACGGCACCCCGGACGGCGGCGGCGGCGGCGGCGGCGGGGCGGATCGCCCCGGGTTGGGCAGGTCGACGGCGGCGCCCGAGGGCGCGCCCTTCGCGCTGCCAGCGGGGTTGGAGCTGGAGACCCCCACCCGGGGCTATTCGCCGGAGGATCCGCTGGAGTGCGACGACAAGTACCGGAATGAGTCCTACGGCCACGGCGATCTGGTGAAGCTGTGCCTCATCTTCAACAACCGCACCGGCGGTCCCATCACGGTGACGCTCCCGCCGGGCCTCATCTTCGTGTCGCGGAACCTGAAGACGCAGAACGGCCTGCTCACGCAGCGCATCACCATCGAGGTACCGGCGGGGGAGCGCTTCTTCGCGCCCGTCCTCATGTACTGCGCCAACGGCCCCCGTCAGCCCAGCTCGACCGATGACGAGTACGACCTGGGGCCCGTCACGCAGTACGCGGACTTCCAGGAGCTCTTCACCCTGCTGGAGGGCAAGGAGATCTCCCGCCAGGAGGCCGGCGACATCCAGGTGGCGGTGAACCACCTGCAAGACGGCAAGGGGCTGAACGCGACGGACCGCGCGGCCATCAGCAAGATGTAGCCCGCGCGGGGGTGCCCGGCGCGCCTCACCGCCGCCGGGCAATCTCCTGGATGAGCGCCACGTAGCGGCGCTGCTGGGGGTTCAACTTGAAGGCCTTGCGCAGGGCGTCCTCCGCGAGCGCCCACTGGCCCTCGCCCCGGGCCACGTCCCCCAGGAAGGCCCAGCCCTCCTCCAGGCCGGGCTCCTGGCGCGTCAGTTCCTGGAGCTCCTGGAGCACCAGCCGCCCGTGCGCCTCCGGCTTCATGAGGTAGCGCGCCCAGGCGCGGTGGACCTGGTGCAGCGGCCGGGGGTCGATGTCGCAGGCGTATTCGAAGTACTCGAAGGCGCCCGCGAAGTTGCGGGCCTCCAGGCGCCGCTTGCCCTCGTCGAACTGGGTGGTGGCGTCCAAGAGGTCCGTGCGGATGCGGAACTGCTCCGCGGTGGAGGGCCGGCCGGTGTTCTGGCGCGCCTTCTCCCGCTGGGCCTGCCGGCGCTTCTTCCACAGGGTGTTCTGCTCCGGCTCCGACAGCGCGCCGTAGGCCCGCGCGTACGCGGCGAGCATCCCTTCCGCCTTCTCCTTCAGCTCCGCGGTCTGGAAGCGCAGCGGGGAGAAGCGCTCCGCGGCGGCGAGGAACGCCTTCTTCAGCGCCACGGGCTGCACGTCCTCCGGCACGTCCAGGAGCGCGAACGGATCCAGGCTGCGGTGGTTGAGGAACGCGCCGACCAGCGCGTTGCGCGCGGCCTCGTCTTCATCCGCGAAGGGCGTGCCGGCAGGAGCCTGGGACGGCACGGGCACCGGCGTGGGGACGGGCTCCGGCGCGTGTTCCGGAATGGGAACGGCGGGGGCCTTCTGGGCCAGCGCCTGGGCGCGCGCGTCCACGTCCTCCACGAAGCCCGCCACGCCCAGCAGGCACAGCGCGTAGAGCCTTCGCAGCACGACGTCCATGTCGAAGCCGGTGCGCTCCAACAGTTCGTTGAAGGTGGGCCGCTGGCGCAGGGCCTGGAACAGGCGCGCGTCCTTGGAGGACAGCTTGGGGGCGGACTCCACACCGGGCATCTGTCCGAAGCGGCGGTCGTCCGTGAAGGTGAAGTGCGTGGCGACGGTGTCGAAGGGCAGCTGCGTGGAGACGCCGGTGAGGATGAGCTGCGCGGTGTTGGCGCGCACGGTGGCGTCCGGGTTCTCCACGTCCGCGATGAGGCGGTACTTCGCATCCGTCCAGCGGAAGCAGTCCAGCAGCTTGTGCGCCAGGTTCGCCTGGAGCTGCTTGTAGAGGTCAAAGGGGCTGATGAGCCCCTTCTGCACGAGCAGCGCGCCCAGCTGCAGGCCCGAGGACACGCTCTCCCCCAGGGCCTTCTGGTAGTCGCCTTCCGTCAGGCGGCCCTTCTCCACCAGGTACTTGCCCAGCGTCTCGTGCAGGAGGTTGGAGTTGCACGCCACCGGCGCGCCGTCCTCGAAGGTGATGCGCTTCTCGCGCTGGCGCACCTTGAGTTCCAGCGTGCAGGTGCGCTCCTCCACCATCAGCGCGTGCAGCAGCAGCGGGAAGGGCGTGTCCGCCAGCAGGCCCTCGCGCTGGCGCAGCACCTGGGACGGCGGGGGGAACATGCGCGGAAAGACTACTACTCCGCGTCGTCGCCGCCCATGTCGTCCGCGGCGTAGGGCTCGTCGTAATAGGCGCCGTAGGGGCCGGCGGCGTCGTGCGTGGGCAGGTAGCGGGTCAGGTACGCCCCCAAGCCCATGAACAGCAGGGCCACGGCGGCGTACGTCAGCGGGCGGGACGGGCGGGCCCGGTACGCCCACCAGCGGTCGCGGCGCTTCTGGAAGCGCGGGGCGACGGAGTACTCGCGCCAGGCGGCGTCGCGGGCGTCCTTCGCCTCGATGTCCAGCCCCTGCTTGTCCAGCACGCGCGACAGGAGCACGCGACCCTCCACGGAGCCCTGACGCACCTGGAGGAAGCGCTCCAGGGCTTCGCGCGCGCCCTTGAAGTCGCCGCGCTGGAGGCGGAAGCGGCCGCGCTCCAGGTCGATGGCGCCCTGCCGGTAGTCGGCGTCCAGGCGCTCGGCCTCGGTGAGCAGCAGCTCCCCCCTGGGCGCGTCGCCCGCGCCCAGGTAGGCCACGCCCAGCAGGTAGAGGGTGTCCACGTCGTCGTCGCCCGCGTCCAGGTTGGGGCGCAAGAGGTCCACCGCCTCCTGGTAGCGCTTCTGGCCCACGCGGAGGTCCGCCAGCTCCGCGCGGGCGCGGCGGTCGTGGGTGTTGGTGAGGATGGTGCCCGCGAGCTCGCCCGCGCGCTGCCAGCGCTTGAAGGCGCGCACGGGGCTGGGGAACAGCTGGAGCGTGAAGCGGTCCGCCGCGAACATCAGCACGGCCAGCAGCACCAACGACAGCAGCGGGCTGCCCGTCAGCATCGTGAGGCCCATCCACATGAACCACTTGGTCAGCACGGTTGAATCGTCCTTCCTGGAAACGCCTAAAGCAGCCGCGCGCAGATGGCGCTGTGCACGTCCGCCCCCCGCTCCGTCAGCGCCAGCCTGCGGCCGTGACGGGTGGCGAAGCCATGGGCCACCAGCCGCTCCACCTCCGCGCGCCGGGGCTCCACGGGCTGGCCGTATCGCTCACAGACGGCCTCCCAGTCCACCCCCGACACCAGGCGCAGGCCCATGCTCAGCCGCTCGGCGAAGAGCTCCTCGGGGCCCAGGTCCTCGCGGCTTGCCTCGGGCACCCTCCCCTCCTCCACCGCGCGCAGGTACGCCTCCGGGCTCCGGAGGTTCACGTAGCGGTGGGCTTCCGGGGACAGCAGCATGCCGGTGGCGCCCACGCCCAGCGCCAGGTACTCGCCGCCGGTCCAGTACAGCGCGTTGTGGCGCGAGCTGAAGCCGGGGCGCGCGTGGTTGGAGACTTCATAGCGGGCGAGGCCGTGGGCGCCGTACACGTCGCGCACCACGCGGGCCATGGCCACCACGTCGTCATCCTCCGGCAGGGAGAGCTCGCCGCGCTCCAGCTGCTTGGACAGCGGCGTGGACTCCGCCAGCACCTCGCGCTCCACCGTCAGCGCGTAGGTGGACAGGTGCTCGGGTTGCAGGGCCACCGCGCGGCGCGCGTCCGCCTCCACCTGCGCGAGCGTCTGGCCGTGCACGCCGTAGATGAAGTCCAGCGCCACCACGGGGAAGTCCGCCTGGCGCGCCGCCGCCACCGCGCCCTCCACCATGGCCGCGTCGTGCGCGCGGCCCAGCGCCTTCAGCGTCTCCGGCTGGAAGGACTGCACGCCCAGGGACAGGCGGTTGATGCCCGCGGCGCGGTAGCCGGCGAAGCGCTCCGCGTCCGCGCGCTCCGGGTTGCCCTCCAGGGAGATTTCCAGCCCGGCGGCGAGCGACAGGCGCGCGGCGATGCCCTCCAGCACGCGCGCCACGTAGCGGGGGTGCCACAGGGACGGCGTACCTCCGCCGAGGAAGAGGGACTCCAGGGGCTTCGTGCGCAGCGACGGATCCGCGGCGAGGCGCGCGTCCAGCTCCGCCAGCACCGCGTTCGCGTACCGCTCCTCCGGCACCTGGCGCGCGACCGCCACCGCGAAGTCGCAGTAGGGGCACTTGGCCAGGCAGTACGGGAAGTGCAGGTAGAGCCCGAAGCGGGCCGCCTGCATCCCCGTCAGCGGATCCGTGGGCGCGGCGAAGGACATGGAGGTCCAACCTCTACTTCAGGGCCTTCAATTGCGCTTCCAGACGCGCCACCTTCGCCTTGGTGCTGGCAGCCGATTCGAGCGCTGCCTCGGCCGCCATCAGCTTGCGCTTCATGGAGGCGATGTCCGCCTTGAGCTGGTCACGTTCCGACATCCAGTCCGCGGGCGCGTCTGCTCCCGAAGCGGGCGCCGCCGCGAGCTTCGCCTCGAGCGCCTGACGGGCCGCCTGCTCGGACTTGAGCGAGGTATCCAGCTGGGCGAGCCGGGCCTCCAGCGCGGCCTGCTCCGCCTGCCGTGCGTCACCGGCCTGGCCATGCGACCGGGCCTCGCCGAGCTTCGCCTCCAGCGCGGCCCGCTCCGCCTGCTCCGCCTCGATCGCGGCGCGGGCCTCCTCGAGCTGTGCCTCCAGCAGCGCCTTCGCGCCCTGCTCCGACTGGAGCGCGGCCTTCACCGCGTCCAGGTCCTTCACACGGGCCGCCTGGGCCTCGGCGATGCGCCGCTTGGCCTCGGAGGCCTCCAGCGCGCCCTCCACCATCTTCACGCGCTGCTGGAGCCGGTCCACCTTGTCCGCTTCCGCGCGGGCCGCCTCCAGCTGCTCGTTCAGGGCGACCAGCTCCTCGCGCTGACCGTCCTGTCCGGAGCTCAGCGCCTCGACGCGGGCCTCGGCCTCGGCGGCGTTCACCCGCGCGTCCGCGGCCTCGGCCTCCAGCGCCTCGCGGCGGGCGCGCTCCAGCGACAGCTCCTCCTGGGCCTTGGCGACCAGGGCCTGCTGGCGCTGCAGCTCCGCCTCGCGCTGGCCGCCGGCCGTCTCCAGCATGGACACGCGCGCGGAGTAGCCCACGCGCTCCGCCTGCGTGGTGGCGAGCTTCCGCTCCACGGCGGCCAGCTGCTGCTGGTGCTCTTCACGCTCGGCCTGCACGGCCGCGGCCTGGGCGGTGAGCTCCGCCAGCTGGGCCTCCAGCGCCGTCGCCTTCGCCTCGGCCGCGTGCACCCGGGCCTCGGCCTCATGCACCGCCTCGCCGAGCGCCGCCGCGTCCGACTCCATCCGGTCGCGCAGCGAGACCTGTTCGACCTCCGTAGCCTCCAGCACCTCGCGCAGCGAGGCCAGCTCCGACTCGGCCATGCGCGCGCGGACTTCCGCCGCCTCGACCTCGGCACGCACGGCTTCGCGCGCCTGGGCCACCTCCGCCTCCAGCTCGCGCACGCGCGCCTGGACCCGGGCGGCCTCCGCGGCGCGGCCCTCCAATGCGCTTCGGAGCGAGGGCAGCTCCGCGGCCTCCGCCGTGCGCGCGGTGAGCGCGGCGCGCAGGCCCACCGCGTCCGCGTCCTTCAGCGCGAGCGAGCGCTCCAGCTCCGTCACCTGCGTCTGGAGCGTCTTGAGCCCGTCCTCCACCACCGCCAGCTGCCGGCGCGCGGCGTCCCGTTCGCCCTCCAGCACCTTCGCGTGGGCGTGCGCCTCCTCCAGGGAGCTGCGCGACCAGTCGCTCTCGCTCTCCAGGGCGCCCATCGCGCCCTGCGCCTCCGCGAGCCCCGTCTCCAGCTGGCTGATGCGCAGGGCCTGCTCGTCGCGCTCGGCGGTCAGCCGCTCCACGTCCGCGAGCACCGACTGGTACTGCTCCTGGACCGCCTCCAGCGCGCCCTGCGCCTCGGACTTGCCGGAGGCCAGCTCCGCCACGCGGTCCTGCGCGAGCCCCAGCGCCTCCTTCGCGCCGACCAGCTCCTCCGCCATCGCGCCGCGCGACTCGCGCTCCGCCTGGAGCTCCTCCGTCAGCCGGGGGATCTCCGACTCCACCTCCGCCAGCGCGCGTGAGAGGTCCTTGCGGTCCGCCTCCGACGCGGCGAGCTCCGCCTCCAGCGAGGCGATCCGCACCTGGGCCAGCTTCAGCCGCTGCTCGTCCTGCGACGACAGCGCCGGAGCACCGCCGCCTTCCTTGCGCGCCTTCTCCAGCGCGGCCTTGAGCTGCGCCACCTCGCCGTCGCGCTCGGCGTACAGCGCGCGCGCCCGGGCCAGCGTCTCCGTCTTCTGCTTCAGGATGCCCCGGAAGAACTCCAGCTTGTCCTCCGGCGAGCCGCCCATGGGCAGCCGGGGCTCCGCGGGCTCCGCGAAGGGGTCTCCCTTGCCGGGACTGCGCGCCGCGGCCGCCGGGGACGGGGGGGTGGTCGTGGGCAACCCGCCTCCGCCAATGGGCGCGGGGGTCGCCGGTACCC
>NZ_RAWK01000027.1 GCF_003612165.1 Corallococcus aberystwythensis
CACGGTGCAGAAGCTCTACAACCTCTACGGGCCCTCCGAGGACACCACCTACTCCACCGCCGCCCTCGTCGGCCGTGACGAAGTGCCTCTCATCGGCCGCCCGCTGCCCGCGACGCGCGCCTACGTGCTGGACGCTTCGTTGCAGCCGGTCCCTGTGGGCGTCGCCGGCGAGCTGTACCTCGCCGGCGAAGGCCAGGCGCGCGGCTACCTCCTGCGGCCGGAACTCACCGCGGAGCGCTTCCTCCCTGAGCCGTACGGTCCCCCGGGCGGTCGCATGTACCGCACGGGTGACCGCGTCCGGTACCGCATGGACGGACGGCTGGAGTATCTCGGCCGCATCGACTTCCAGGTGAAGGTGCGTGGCTTCCGCATCGAGCTGGGTGAAATCGAAGCGGCGCTCCGCCGCGCTCCGGGCCTCAAGGACGCCGTTGTCGTCGCCAAGGGCGAGGCCGCTGACAAGCGCCTCGTCGCGTACGTCACGCCCAAGGCGAATGCCTCGCTGGAAGTGGAAGCCCTCAGGACGCATCTGCGTCAGGGGCTCCCTGAGTACATGGTGCCCACCACCTTCGTGGTGTTGGACGCCCTGCCCCTCAACTCCAACGGCAAGGTGGACCGCAAGGCCCTCCCGGAGCCGGAGGCGCCGCAGTCGGGCAGCACCTACGAAGCACCTCGCACGGAAGCCGAGGCGAAGCTGGCGGCCATCTGGGCGGAGGTGCTGCGTCTGCCCCAGGTGGGCGTGAAGGACTCCTTCTTCGAGCTGGGCGGCCACTCGCTGCTGGCCACGCAGGTGGTTTCACGCGTGCGCTCGGAGTTCGGCGTGGAGTTGCCCCTGCGCGCCCTCTTCGAGTCCCCCACCGTGGAGGCGCTCGCCCACCGCCTGACGGGCCTCACCCGCGCCAGCGCTTCGGCCCTCACCCGCGTCGCGCATGACGGCCCGCTGCCGCTCTCCTTCGCGCAGCAGCGACTGTGGCTCATTGACCAACTGGAGCCGGGCAGCGCCCTCTACAACGTGCCCGTCGCCGTCCGGCTGGAAGGTGCCCTGCGTCCCGACGTGCTGGAGCGCGCCCTGCAGGAAGTCGTGCACCGCCACGACGCCCTGCGCACCACCTTCGTCCAGGTAGAAGGAGAGCCCGTCCAGCGCATCCACGCGGACAGCCCCCTGCCGCTGGGCCTCGTGGACCTCTCGGACGTACCCGAAGCCCACCGCGAGTCCGAGACACGGGCCCGTGTGGAAGCGGAGATGCGCAGGCCCTTCGACTTGCGCACCGGGCCCCTTATCCGCACGCTGCTCTTCAAGCTGTCTGGCGACGAGCACGTCCTCGTCGTCACCCTGCACCACATCGTCTCCGACGGCTGGTCGCTGGGGGTGCTGGTGCGGGAAGTCGCCGCCCTCTACACGACCTTCTCCGCAGGCCAGCCGTCGCCCCTGCCCGCCCTTCCCGTGCAGTACGCGGACTACGCGGACTGGCAGCGCCGCACGCTTTCGGGTGAGACGCTGCGGCAGGAAGTCACCTACTGGGAGGCGAAGCTCTCCGGCGCACCGGCCGTGCTGGAGTTGCCCACCGACTTCCCCCGTCCGGCCATCCGGAGCACCGCGGGCGCAACCCTCGGCTTCTCGCTGTCGCGAGAAGTAACGGAAGCCCTGCGCGGCTTGGCCCACCGGGAAGGCGGCTCGCTCTTCATGGTGCTGATGGCGGCCTGGCAGGGCTTGCTGTCGCGTTACACGGGGCAGCAGGACATCAGCGTGGGCTCGCCCATCGCGGGCCGTACGCGCGCGGAGACGGAAGGCCTCATCGGCTTCTTCGTCAACATGCTCGTCCTGCGAGCGAAGGTGGAGGAAGGCCAGTCCTTCCGTGCGCTTCTCCAGCAGGTGCGCACCACCGTGCTGGAGGCCTACGAGCACCAGGAGGTGCCCTTCGAGAAGCTGGTGGAGGCCTTGCAGCCCACGCGGAGCCTCAGCCACACGCCCCTCTTCCAGACGCTGCTGGCGCTCCAGAACGTTCCCACCGAGGACGTGCGCCTGCCGGGCCTTCGCATGCGAGGGCTGACGTCCACCCAGTCGACAGCCAAGTTCGACGTCAGCGTCTTCTTCACGGAAGGGACTGACGGCCTGCGCGGCACGCTGGAGTACAGCACCGCCCTCTTCCAGCGAAGCACGGTGGAGCGGATGGCCGGCCACCTGCGCACGCTGCTCGAGGCCGTGGCCGCGAAGCCCGAAGAGTCTCTGGCAGCACTGCCGTTGCTCTCCAGCGACGAGCGTCAACGCATCCTCGTGGACTGGAATGACACGGCCGTCGCCAGTCCCACGGACGTCCCCGTCCACGTCCACTTCGCCCGGCAGGCGCAGCGTGCGCCCGACGCGGTGGCCTTGGTGCTGGGAAACGCGGCACTGACGTACGCGCAACTGGACGCGCGCGCGAACCAGTTGGCCCACCACCTGCGCAACCTCGGCATCGCCCCGGGTGCGCGCATTGGCCTCGCCGTCGAGCGCTCCTTCGAGCTGGTGACGGCCCTGCTCGCCATCCTCAAGGTGGGCGCCACCTACGTCCCCGTGGACCGCAATGCCCCGGTGGAGCGCATCGCCTCCCTGCTGGAGGACGCGGACGTCCACTTCGTCGTCACCCACCAGCCCTTCGCCTCGCTGCTGCCCGCCAGCGGCACCCGCGTCTGGCTGGACGCACAGGCCGGTGACATCGCCGCGTGTCCCACCCATGCGCCCGACGTCCGCGTGGACGGCGAGGCGATGGCCTACGTCATGTTCACCTCGGGCTCCACGGGCCGTCCCAAGGGCGTCTGCGTGCCTCACCGGGGCATCATCCGGATGGTGCTCGGCAGCACCTTCATGCACTTCGGGCCTGAAGAAGTCTGGCTCCATGTCGCCCCGGTCGCCTTCGACGCCTCCACCCTCGAAATCTGGGGCGCGCTGCTCAATGGCTCGAAGCTCGTCCTCGCTCCGCCCCACTCCCTCTCCCTGGAGGAGTTGGCCGCCCTGCTGCGCCTCCACGGCGTGACGACGCTCTTCCTCACCACTGCCCTCTTCGAGCAGATGGCCCTGCACCAGGGCGAAGCGCTCGCAGGCGTGCGGCAGATTCTCTCCGGTGGCGACGTGCTTCCCGCCGACCGCGTGCGCGAGCACCTCGCTCGCATTCCCGAAGGCGCCAGCTTCCACAACGCCTACGGCCCCACGGAGAACACCACCCTCGCCACCACCTTCGCCATGCACCACGGCTCGCGCGTCGAGGGCGCGGTGCCCATTGGCCGGCCTCCCTCCAACTCCACCGTCTACGTGCTCGACGCGCACCAGCACCCCGTGCCCGTGGGCATCGCCGGTGAGGTGTACGTCGGTGGCCTCGGCCTCGCCTGGGGCTACCTGCACCGCCCCGAGCTGACCGCGGAGCGCTTCGTCCCCCACCCCTTCGCCTCCACTCCCGGCGAGCGCCTCTACCGCACGGGCGACAAGGCCCGCTGGCGGGAAGACGGCACGCTCGACTTCCTCGGCCGTGTCGACCTCCAGGTGAAGGTGCGTGGCTTCCGCATCGAGCTGGGTGAAATCGAAGTCGCGCTGCGCTCCGCCGCCGGCGTCAACGAAGCGGTCGTCGTGGCGCGTGGCACGGGCGTGGACAAGCGCCTCATCGGCTACGTCACCGCACGCGCGGGCCACTCGCTGAATGCGGACACCCTCAAGGCCAGCCTCAAGCAGCGGCTGCCCGAGTACATGGTGCCGTCGGCCTTCGTGGTGCTGGACGCCCTGCCCCTCAACGCCAACGGCAAGGTGGACCGCAAGGCCCTGCCTGAACCCGATGCCCACGCCATCGAGGCCAAGGACTTCGTCGCTCCCCGTGACGCGCTCGAGATGCAGCTCGCCCGCATCTGGGAGGACGTCCTCGGCGTCCGCTCCGTCGGCGTCCGCTCCAGCTTCTTCGAGTTGGGCGGCCACTCCCTCCTCGCGGTACGCATGGTCGCCGCCGTGCGTGAGCGCCTGGGCCAGTCCATTCCCCTCTCAGTCCTCTTCCAGCAGCCCACCATCGAGCAGCTTGCCCAAATCCTCCGCGATGACTCCCAGGCCTGGACGCCCCTCGTCCCGCTGGAGCGTGGAGAGCCCGGCCAGCGGCCTCTCTTCCTCGTCCACCCGGGCGGCGGCAACGTGCTCGCCTACTCGGAGCTGGCGCGCCGTCTGGGCCCCTCGCTGCCCGTCTACGGCCTCCAGTCGCGCGGCCTCGACGGACGCCCTGTCGCGGAATCCATCGAGGAGATGGCGGGCCTCTACATCGAAGCCATCCGCACGGTGCAACCGCACGGCCCCTACCAGTTGGGAGGCTGGTCCCTGGGCGGGCTCATCGCCTATGAGATGGCCCAGCGGCTGCGCGAAGCGGGTGAAGGGGTGGACGTGCTTGCCTTCATCGACAGCCAGGTGCCGGGCCTGACGAGGCCCTCACAGGTCGTCGCGCACCTCAACGCCGAGGCTCGCGCGAGGATCTCCTTCGCCCACGCCACCGCGACGGCTTTCGGGCAGGAACTCTCCATCTCGGACGACGTCCTGGCACAAGGCGACGACGCCATGCTGGACCACCTGCTCCAGCAAGGCCTCCGGGCGCGCATCCTTGATGCGCAGTCGGGCCCTGCCCAGCTGCGCGCCCTCTTCCACGTCTTCCGAGCCAACCTCTTCGCCCAGGAGAAGTACGTGCCCCGGCCCTACGACGGCACAGCCCTGCTCCTGAGCGCCAGTGAAGCCCCCACGGAGCTTCCGCGTCACCGCGGCTGGGAGCCCCTGATCCGCGGTGGCCTGGAAGTGCACACCGTGCCCGGAAGCCACCACGCGTTGATGCAGGATCCGCACGTCGAGGCTGTCGCCGAGCAACTGCGCGATGCGCTTTCGCGGGCGTCGGGCATCGCGCCCCGACAGACCACGGCAAGCTGACCCGGGTGGAGTGAAACAGGAGACCCACCGTCGTGGTTCATCGCGACGGTGGGTCCGTTTCGCGCGGCGCCGCCCTCGATACATGTTTCAAGGCGTGAGCCCTCCCGCCTCGACAGTGGATCGCGGCCTTCTTGAGGCGCGGAGCCTGGAGCCCGCCCCCTCCCCGACGGGGGGAGGAGACGCTGGGAGCAGGTCTTACCGTGGAGGACATCTGACGTCCTTCCGTCTCAAGGCTCAAGGAACGAGAATAATCCCCAAATGCCTGGATTCATTCGAGTGGGTGTCCAGTCGTCCCCATGACAGGGCCTCCGTAGGCAGAATAATCTCACCTACATGAATTTGACCCACCCTCGCGCTTCTCCCCGGGAGGCGATGCAGGGTGTCAATCCGGCACCAGCAACAAGCCCGAGTTCTCGCGAGCGCCACCGCCCCCAGTGGTGCTCGCACGCCATGACGTCCCTGAGTGCGGAGTACATGAGATGAGCAACGAGCTGTCGAAGCGGATCGCCAACCTCTCACCGGAGAAGCGCGCCGAGCTGCTCAAGAAGATGGCCGCGCAGAAGGCCGCCGCCGGCAACTCCGCTCAGGGCCTCATCCCCGTACAGGACCGCTCGCGCCCGCTGCCCCTGTCCTTCGCCCAGCAGCGCCTCTGGTTCATTGATCAGCTGCAACCCGGCACCTCCCTCTTCAACGTGCCCATGGCGGTGCGCCTGGAGGGCGCGCTGGACGTGGCCGTGCTGGAGCGCGCGCTGCGCGAGGTGGTGCGCCGTCACGAAGTCCTTCGCACCACCTTCCGCGAGGACGCCTCGGGCCCCGTGCAGGTGGTGGCACCGGAGCCGCTGCTCACCCTGGAGCGCAAGGACCTCACGGGCTCGCCGCCCGAGGAAGCGTGGCGCCTGGCGCGCGAAGCGGCGGCCCAGCCCTTCAACCTCGCGACGGGGCCGCTGCTGCGGGCGCTGCTGCTGACGTCCGGCCCGGCGGAGCACCTGCTCGTCGTGGTGGTGCACCACATCGTCTCCGACGGCTGGTCCATGACGCTGCTGGTGCGCGAAGTCGCGCTGCTCTACGGGGCGCTCGCACGAGGCCAGGCCGCCCCCCTGCCGCCCTTGGGCGTGCAGTACGCGGACTTCGGCGTCTGGCAGCGTGAGTGGTTGCAGGGCCCCCGCCTGGAGAAGCAGCTCGGGTACTGGAAGCAGCAGCTGGCCGGAGTGCCCTCCGCGCTGGAGCTGCCCACCGACTTCCCCCGCCCCGCCACCCGTGACGGCCGCGGCGCCCGGCATGACGTCCTGCTGCCTCGCGAGTTGACGGACGCGCTCAAGGCCCTGGCGCAGCAGGAAGGCGCCTCCCTCTACATGGCGCTCCTGACGGGCTGGCAGATGCTGATGGCCCGCTACTCCGGCCAGGAGGACGTCACCGTCGGCTCCCCCATGGCGGGCCGTACGCGCGGCGAGGTGGAGGGCCTCATCGGCCTCTTCGTCAACGCCCAGGTGCTTCGCACGCGGGTGACGCCCGACGCCTCCTTCCGCACGCTGCTGCGTCAGGTGCGGGAGACGGTGCTGGGTGCCCAGGAGCACCAGGAGCTGCCCATCGAGCGGCTCGTGGAGGAGTTGAAGCCCGAGCGCATCCCGGGGCGCACTCCCTTCTTCCAGGTGATGCTCACCTACCAGGCCTCCTTCCGCGGCGCCGCTACCGTCGAGGGCGTGAAGCTCGAAGCCCTGGAGCTCGACACCTTCTCCGCCAAGTTCGACCTCACCCTCCAGGTGCTCGAGACGGACGCGGGCCTCAAGGGCTACCTCGAATACACCACCGACCTCTTCTCCCCTTCCACCGCCGCTCGCATGGCCGAGCACCTCCGCGTGCTCCTGCACGAGGCCGCCTCGAAGCCTGACACTCGCGTGTCGTCACTGCAGTTGCTCGCGGGAGATGAACGCCAGCAGGTGCTGGTGGAGTGGAACGCCACGAAGGCCCCGTTCCCCGAAGCGTGCATGCACGCGCTGTTCGAGGCCCAGGTGCGCCGTGCGCCGGAAGCACTGGCTGCCGTGTTTGAAGGAACGCAGCTGACGTACGCGCAGCTGGATGCGCGCGCCAATCAGCTCGCCCATGCCCTTCGCCGTCGCGGTGTCGGGCCGGAGGTCCGCGTCGCACTCAGTGTCGAGCGCTCTCTCGATGTCGTCATCGGGCTCCTCGGCATCCTGAAGGCCGGTGGCGCCTGGGTGCCCGTGGATCCGCTCCTGCCCCGGGAGCGCCTGGCCTTCATGTTGGAGGACAGCGCCGCCCAGGTGCTCGTTACCCAGCAGCCGCTGGTGGACCGCTTTCCGGAGGCGCTGCATGCGCGCGCCCTCTGCTTGGACACCGAACGGGAGTCGCTGGCGGACGAGCCGACGGATGCGCCCGTGACGGGCGTGATGCCCGCGAACATGGCGTACCTGCTCTACACCTCGGGCAGCACGGGCACGCCGAAGGGCACGGCAGTGGAGCACCGCAGTGTCGCCAACCTCGTCACCCACGAAGCGGTGGCCTACGGCATCGGCCCTGGCAGCCGCGTGCTGCAGTTCGCCAGCCTCAGCTTCGACCTGTCCGTGGAGGAAATCTTCACGACGCTCTGCAACGGCGCGGCGCTGGTGCTCGCGCCGCTGGAGAAGCTGATGCCGGGCGCACCGCTGCCCGTGCTGCTGCGTGAGCAGGAATTGAGTGTCATCAGCCTCACCCCCGCGGCACTCGCGGCCACGTCCTCCGAGGGGCTGCCCAAGGTGCGCACCGTCATTTCCGGCGGTGAGGCCCTGCCCGCGGATGTCGTCGCGCGTTGGGCGCCGGGGCGGCGCTTGCTCAACACCTACGGTCCCACCGAGGCCACCGTCATCGCCACGTTCGGCGAGGTGGTCCCGGACGGGAGCGTGCCGTCCATCGGCAAGCCGCTGGCGAACGTGCACGTCTACGTGCTGGACCCGCAAGGTCAGCCGGTGCCGGTGGGCGTGCACGGTGAGCTGCACATCGGTGGCGTGGGCGTCGCGCGTGGATACGCCGGACGGACGGGCCTCACCGCGGAGCGATTCATCCCGGATGCCTTCTCCGGTGAGGAAGGGGCTCGCCTCTACCGCACGGGTGACGTGGTGCGCTGGCGCGCGGACGGACAGCTGGACTTCGTCGGCCGCATCGACGCCCAGGTGAAGGTGCGTGGCTTCCGCATCGAGCTGGGCGAAGTCGAGAACGCCCTGCGTGCCGCCCCCGCCGTGAAGGATGCCGTCGTCCTCGCCCGCGAGGATTCCCCGGGTGACAAGCGCTTGGTCGCCTACGTCGTGGGCGAAGCGCTTGACGTCACCGCGCTCCGCGCCCACCTCAAGCAGCACCTGCCTGAGTACATGGTGCCTGCGGCCTTCGTGGCACTGGAGACGCTGCCGCTGACGTCCAACGGCAAGGTGGACCGCAAGGCTCTGCCCGTTCCTGATGCGGGCCTGCTTCGTGCCTCGCACGCCTACGAAGCCCCGGCGACACCGCTGGAGGAGCAGCTCGCGGCCCTCTGGGCTGAAGTGCTGCGCATCCCCACCGTGGGCCGCACGGACAACTTCTTCGAACTGGGCGGTCACTCACTGCTCGCCACCCAGTTGGTGGCCCGCTTGCGCGGTGCGCTCAACGTGGAACTGCCCCTCCGCGCGCTCTTCGAGGCGCCCACCATCGGGGCACTCGCCGAGAGGTTGCAACGGGCCTCCACCGGCACGCGCCTGCCGCCGCTGACGCGTACGCGCACCGAAGGCCCCCTGCCGCTCTCCTTCGCCCAGCAGCGCCTCTGGTTCCTGGACCAGCTGGCGCCGGACGACGCCTCCTACAACCTCCCCGTCACGCTGCGCCTCTTGGGCCGCCTGGATGTGGAGGCCCTGCGCCGCGCTTTCGAGGCACTCGTGGCGCGTCATGAGGCGCTGCGCACCACCTTCTTCGAAGAGGAGGGCCAGCCCTTCCAGCGCATCCATGCTCCGGCCGGGTGGGCACTCCCAGTGCAGGATCTGTCTTCCCTGGACGGGTCTTCTCAAGACGACGAGACGCTGCGGCTTGCCACCCGGGAAGCGCGGCAGCCCTTCGACCTCGTCCACGGTCCGCTGCTGCGCACCGCCCTCCTCAAGCTCTCCGAGGACGCTCACGTCCTCCTGGTGACGATGCACCACATCGTTTCCGACGGCTGGTCCATGGGCGTCCTCGTCCGCGAGCTGGCGAGCCTCTACGAAGCTTTCAGTGGCGGCCGCGCCCCCTCGCTCCCGCCGTTGCCGGTGCAGTACGCGGACTTCGCGCTCTGGCAGCGCCAGTGGCTGCAGGGCGAGACGCTGGACGCACAGCTGGGTTACTGGAAGCGGCAGCTGGCCGGTGCGCCTTCCGCGCTGGAGCTGCCCACGGACCGGCCGCGCCCGCCCGTGCAGTCCCGGCGTGGCGCAACGGTGCCCGTGCACTTCCCCTCGGAGCTGACGGACTCCCTGCGAAGCCTGGCTCAGCGTGAAGGCGCCACGCCCTTCATGCTGCTGCTCTCCGCCTTCCAGCTGCTTCTCTCGCGCTACTCCGGCCAGGACGACATCAGCGTCGGCTCTCCCATCGCCGGCCGCACCCACGCTGAAGCCGAAAGCCTTATCGGCTTCTTCGTCAATACGCTCGTCCTGCGCACGCAGGTCCAGCCTCAAGCAACGTTCCGCCAGCTGCTCTCCCAGGTGAAGGCCACCACGCTCGCCGCCTATGAGCATCAGCACGTGCCCTTCGAGAAGCTGGTGGAAGTCCTCCAGCCCTCGCGCGACTTGAGCCGCAGCCCCCTCTTCCAGGTGATGCTCGTCCTGCAGAATGCCCCCGCCGAGGCGCTGCGCGTGCCAGGCATGGCCTTCCAGCCCATCCCCCTGGAGGGCAACTCCTCCCGCTTCGATTTGGCCCTCACCCTCTTCGAGGTACCCCAGGGCCTCACCGGCTTCCTCGAGTACAGCACCGACCTCTTCGACGCGGCGTCCGTCCAGCGTCTCATGGGCCACTTCGGCGTCCTCCTCGCCTCCCTCACCGCCCAGCCGGATGCACGCGTCTCCGCCCTGGAGATGTTGAGCGTCGCGGAGCGGCAGCAGCTTCTCCTCGAGTGGAATGAGACGGACGTCGCCTTCCCCCGCGACACCTGCATCCACCACGTCGTCGCCGAGCAGGCCCGACGTGCTCCGGACGCCGTTGCCGTGCGCATGGGGGAGCGCAGCGTTTCGTACTCAGGCCTCGACGCCTGGGCCCACGCGCTTGCCGCCCAACTGCATGCGGCGGGTGTCTCCCGAGGCGACCGCGTCGCCGTCCTCGCAGAGCGCTCTCCTGAGTTGGTGGCGGGCCTGCTGGCCGTCCTCAAGGGGGGTGCGGCCTACGTCCCCATCGCACCGGGTGTTCCGCCTGAGCGCCTCGCCTTCATGCTGGAGGACAGCCGTGCTTCCGTCCTCCTCACTCAGCAGCACCTCCGTTCCTCTTTGCCTTCGCTCTCCGCTCGCGTCCTCGCACTGGAAGCAGAGGAGGAGGTAACGCGGCAGCCGCTGCCAGTGCCCCCCGTGGGCCCGGAGGATTTGGCCTACGTCATCTACACTTCCGGAAGCACCGGCCGTCCCAAGGGCGTTGCCGTCCACCACCGCGCGTTGATGAACCTCGTCTCCTGGCACCAGCGCACCTACTCGCTGACCCCCCAGGACTCCACCGCCCTCACCGCGGGCGTCGCCTTCGACGCTTCCACCTGGGAGGTGTGGCCGTCGCTTGCTTCCGGCGCCAGCCTCGTCGTTCCGCCGGACGCCGTGCGTGCGGAGCCCTCCCAGCTGCTGCGGTGGATGGCCCGCGAAGCCATCACCACCTGCTTCATGCCGACGCCGCTGGCCGAGGCCGTGTTGCGCGAGGAGTGGCCTCGCCCCATGGCCCTGCGTGCCCTGCTGACGGGGGGAGACGCCCTGCACCACGGCCCACCGCCCTCCGTGCCCGCAACCCTCTTCAACCACTACGGGCCCACCGAGAGCACCGTCGTCGCCACCTTCACTCCCGTCGCGGCCTCCGCACGCGACGACGGCACGCGGCCCCCCATTGGCCGCCCCATCGCCAACACCCGCACCTACGTCCTCGACGCCCACCTTCAGCCCGTGCCCATTGGCGTCCCCGGCGAGCTCTTCCTCGCCAGTGAAGGCCTCGCATGGGGCTACCTCGGCCAGCCTGCGCTGAGTGCCGAGCGCTTCGTCCCCCACCCCTTCTCCACCACTCCAGGTGCCCGCCTCTACCGCACGGGTGACGTCGTGCGCTGGCGTGCCGACGGCCAGTTGGACTACCTCCAGCGGCTCGACTTCCAGGTGAAGGTGCGCGGCTTCCGCATCGAGCTGGGCGAAATCGAAGCCTCCCTCCTCGCTCATGCTTCCGTGCATGAAGCCGTCGTCCTCGCTCGCGAGGACGCTCCTGGTGACAAGCGCCTGGTCGCCTACGTCGTGCCCACCTCGGGCCAGGAGCTGGACACCTCCGTCCTGCGCGCGTTCCTCAAGGAGCGGCTGCCCGAGTACATGGTGCCCTCCGCCTTCCTCGTGCTGGAGGCCCTCCCCCTCAATGCCAACGGCAAGGTGGACCGGAAGGCCCTGCCGGCGCCGCAAGGCACCGCGCTCGCCTCCAGCTACGTCGCGCCGGGAACCGTCACCGAGGAACAGCTCGCGGCCCTCTTCACGCAGGTGCTGCGCGTGGAGCGCGTGGGCATCCATGACGACTTCTTCTCCCTCGGGGGCCACTCACTGCTGGCCACCCAGCTCATGTCCCGGGTGCGCGCCACCTTCCGGCGCGAGCTGCCCGTGCGTGCGCTGTTCGAAGCACCGACCGTGGCCGGGCTTGCCCGGCGCATCGACTCCGCCCAGACCTCCGCGGCGCAGGCGCCGCCAAGCATCCCCCGGGTGCGCGCCACCACGGCGCCGTTGTCCTTCGCGCAGCAGCGGCTCTGGTTCCTGGATCAGCTCACGCCGGGGGACGCGTCGTACAACATCTCCAGCGCGCTGGGCTTGAAGGGCCGGGTGGACGTGGAGTCCCTGCGCCGGTCCTTCGAGTCGCTCGTCCAGCGCCACGAGGCCCTGCGCACCACCTTCCGCGAGCACCCGGGTCAGGCCGTCCAGTCCATCCATCCAACGGGTGCGTGGACCTTGCCCCTGCATGACCTATCCACCCTCCCAGAAGCGGGGCGCGAAGCCGAAGCACGGCGCCTGATCACCGAGGACGCCCGTCAGCCGTTCCGGTTGGAGGAAGGACCGCTCCTGCGCACCGCGCTCGTGAGGCTGGGTGCGGAAGACCACCTGTTGCTGGTGACGATGCACCACATTGTCTCTGACGGCTGGTCCATGGGCGTCCTCGTCCGTGAGCTGGTGGCCTTCTACGAGGCTTTCAGCGCGGGGCGGAGCCCATCGCTCGCGCCACTGCCCATGCAGTACGCGGACTTCGCGGCCTGGCAGCGCCAGTGGCTCCAGGGCGAGACGTTGGAGTCGCACCTCGGGCACTGGAAGCAGCAGCTCTTGGGAGCGCCCGCCGCGCTGGAGTTGCCGGCCGACCGGCCGCGTCCGCCCGTGCAATCGCACCGGGGCGCCAAGGTGGACGTGCGCATCCCGCCGGAGGTCGCCCACGCCCTCAAGACGCTGGCGGGACGCGAGGGCGCCACACCGTTCATGGTGCTGCTCGCGGCCTTCCAGGTGCTGTTGTCGCGCCATGCCGCGCAGGACGACGTCAGTGTGGGAACGCCCATCGCGGGCCGGACCCAGGCGGAGACCGAAGGCCTCATCGGCTTCTTCGTCAACACGCTGGTCCTGCGGTCCCGGGTGGATCCACGGGCAACGTTCCGCCAGTTGTTGGCCCAGGTGCGCGGCACGACGCTCACGGCCTACGAGCACCAGCACGTGCCGTTCGAGAAGCTGGTGGAAGCCCTCCAGCCCGTGCGTGACTCAAGCCGCAGCCCGCTCTTCCAGGTGATGTTCGCCCTGCAGAACACGCCCACCGAGACGCTCCAGCTTCAAGGACTCTCCCTGCGGCCACTGCCCCTGGAGGCCCACTTCGCCAAGTTCGATCTCACGCTCTCCCTGCAAGAGTTCCAGGAAGGGATGTCCGGCACGTTGGAGTACGCGACGGACCTCTTCGACGCGGAGACCATCCAGCGCATGGCCGGGCACTTCGGCGTGTTGCTGGAGGCCATCGCGAAGACGCCTGACTCGCGCCTGGGTGACTTGCCCCTGCTCACTGCGTCCGAGCGCCAGCAACTCCTCGTCGAGTGGAATCCTCCTGCCTCGCACGCACCGCGCGAGCCGAGCATCGTCGCGATGGTGGAAGCACAGGTGCGCCGCACGCCGGATGCCGTGGCTGTCATCACGCCCGAGCGGCAGCTGACGTATCGGGAGCTGGATGCCAAAGCGAACCAACTGGCCCACCGTCTGCGCGGCTTGGGTGTCGGGCCCGAAGTCCGCGTCGGCCTTTGCGTCGAGCGTACCGAGGACCTCGTCATCGGTGCGCTCGGCATCCTCAAGGCCGGTGGCGCCTACGTGCCGTTGGATCCCAGCTATCCGCGTGAGCGCTTGGGCTGGTTGCTGGAGGACGCCCAGGGCCCCGCCCTTGTCGCCCACTCGCACCTGCTCCCCGCGCTGCCGGAGACCACCGCCACGCCTATCTGCCTCGACTCGGATGCGGACCTGGCGAAGCAGCCCACCACGGCGCCGGGCGTGGACATCCACCCGGGCCACCTCGCCTACCTCATCTACACGTCCGGTAGCACGGGCCGTCCCAAGGGCGTCGCCATCTCCCATGGCAACGCCGTCTCCTTCCTCCACTGGGCCCTCGCGACGTTCTCTCCGGAGGAGTTGAAGGGCACGCTCGCCGCGACGAGCCTCAACTTCGACCTCTCCGTCTTCGAACTCTTCGCACCGCTCTCCAGTGGCGGCGCGGTGGTGGTGGCACGCAACGCCTTGCATCTGGCCGAGCTGCCTACTGCCTCCCACGTCACCCTCGTCAACACAGTGCCTTCCGCCATGGCGCAGTTGCTGCGCCTGAATGCGGTGCCGCCGGGCGTACGTGTCATCAATCTCGCGGGTGAAGCCCTGCCGGAGACATTGGCGAAGCAGGTCTACGCAGTCCCCACGGTGCAGAAGCTCTACAACCTCTACGGGCCTTCCGAGGACACCACCTACTCCACCGCCTCCCTCGTCGGCCGTGACGAAGTGCCGCTCATCGGCCGTCCGCTGTCCGCGACGCGCGCCTATGTGCTGGATGCCTCGTTGCAGCCGGTGCCCGTTGGCGTCGCGGGTGAGCTGTACCTCGCCGGAGAGGGCCAGGCTCGCGGCTACCTCCTGCGCCCGGAACTCACCGCGGAACGCTTCCTCCCGGAACCCTACGGGCCCCCGGGTGGCCGCATGTATCGCACGGGCGACCGCGTCCGGTACCGCATGGACGGGCGGCTGGAATACCTCGGCCGCATCGACTTCCAGGTGAAGGTGCGTGGCTTCCGCATCGAGCTGGGCGAAATCGAAGCGGCACTCCGTCGCGCTCCAGGCCTCAAGGACGCTGTCGTCGTCGCCAAGGGCGAGGCCGCCGACAAGCGCCTCGTCGGCTATGTCACCGCGCGCGAAGGCCACTCACTGGACTCCGAGTCACTCAAGGCCCATCTCCGGCAGCAGCTGCCTGAGTACATGGTCCCCTCGGCGCTCCTCGTCCTCGACGCCCTGCCCCTCAACGCCAACGGCAAGGTGGACCGCAAGGCCCTGCCCGACCCGGGGAACCTCGCGCGTTCGTTGGATTTCATCGCGCCACGGACCGGCACCGAGGAGCAGCTTGCCGCTCTCTTCTCGGAAGTGCTGCGAGTGGAGCGCGTTGGCGCCCGGGACGACTTCTTCGCGCTGGGCGGCCACTCGCTGCTGGCCACCCAGCTCGTCTCACGCGTGCGATCCACCTTCGGCGTAGAGCTGCCGCTCCGGGTGTTCTTCGAAGCGCCCACGGTGGAGCTGCTCGCGACGAAGCTCGACGATGCCCAGCGCGCAGGCCATCGCCTGCCGCCGCTTCACCCCTCCTCGCACGAAGGGGCCCTGCCGCTGTCGTTCGCGCAGCAGCGCCTCTGGTTCCTGGATCAGCTCACCCCGGGTGACGCGTCGTACAACATCCCCACGGCGCTGCGCCTGACGGGACAGGTGGACGTGGAAGCGCTGCGCCGCGCGTTCGAAGCGCTGGTCGCCCGCCACGAATCCCTGCGCACCACCTTCCATGAGCATCAGGGCCAGGCCACCCAGCACATCCACGCGCCCGGTGCATGGACCCTGCCGCTCATCGACGTGTCCAGCCTGCCGCAGGCGCAGCGCGAGGCCGAGGCGCAGCGTCACGTCGCGGAGGATGCCCGTCAGCCGTTCCAGCTGGAGCGCGGACCGCTCCTGCGCACGGCGCTCGTCCGGCTGGGTGCGGAAGACCACCTGTTGCTGGTGACGATGCACCACATCGTCTCCGACGGCTGGTCCATGGGCGTCCTCGTGCGCGAGCTCGTGACGTTCTACGCGGCCTTCACCCAGGGCGTCGCGCCAGCACTCAACCCGCTCCCCCTGCAGTACGCGGACTTCGCGACATGGCAGCGCCAATGGCTGCAGGGCGAGACGCTGGACGCGCAGCTCGGTTACTGGAAGCAACAGCTCGCGGGAGCGCCCGCTGCCTTGGAGCTGCTGACGGATCATCCGCGGCCGTCCGTCCAATCCCACGCGGGAGCAGCCCTCTCCATCCAGCTGCCGCCCGAGCTCTCCCAGACGCTCAAGGCGCTGGCCCAGCGCGAGGGCGCCACGCCCTTCATGGTGCTGCTCGCGGGATTCCAGCTCCTCCTGGCGCGCTATGCCGCGCAGGACGACGTCAGCGTGGGCACGCCCATCGCGGGCCGGACCCAGGCGGAGACCGAAGGGCTCATCGGCTTCTTCGTCAACACGCTCGTCCTACGGGCCCACGTCGAGCCCAAGGCGACCTTCCGCGAACTGCTCTCACAGGTGCGAGGGACGACGCTCGGGGCCTACGAGCACCAGCACCTGCCCTTCGAGAAGCTGGTGGAGGTCCTCCAGCCCGTTCGGGACACCAGCCGCAGCCCGCTCTTCCAGGTGATGTTCGCCCTGCAGAACGCGCCCACCGAGGACCTGCGAGTCCCCGGCCTCACCTTCCAGCAGGTGGCATCCGGCGCGCGGTCCGCCAAGTTCGACCTCACCCTGACGCTGCAGGACTCGCCGCAAGGGTTCACCGGCTGGCTGGAGTACAGCACTGCCCTCTTCGAGCGAAGCACCGTGGAGCGGATCTCCGGCCACCTGCGCACGCTGCTGGAGGCCGTGGCCGCGAAGCCTGAACAGGTCCTGTCCGAGCTGTCCCTCCTCTCCAGTAACGAGCGTCAGCGCATCCTCGTGGAGTGGAATGACACCCGCGTGGCAAGCCCCATGGACGTCCCCGTCCACGTCCACTTCTTCCAGCAGGCCCAGCGCACGCCGCACGCCGTGGCCCTGGTGCTGGGGGACGCGACGCTGACCTACGGACAGCTCGAAGCCCGAGCCAACCAGCTCGCCCACCACCTGCGCGCCCTGGGCATCGTCCCTGGCGCGCGCGTCGGCCTCGCCGTCGAGCGTTCCTTCGAGATGGTGACGGCGCTGATTGCCATCCTCAAGGCGGGCGCGGCCTTCGTCCCCGTGGACCGCAATGCGCCCATGGAGCGCATCGCGACGCTGCTGGAGGACGCCGACGTCGGCGTGGTGCTCACGCATCAGCCCTTCGCCTCGAAGCTGCCCGCTTCCGGCACCCGCGTCTGGTTGGATGAACAGCAGGACGCCCTGGCTGCGCTGTCCACGCATGCGCCCGACGTCCGCGTGGAGGGCGAGTCTCTCGCCTACGTCATGTTCACGTCAGGCTCCACGGGGCGTCCCAAGGGCGTCAGCGTGCCCCACCGGGGCATCACGCGCCTGGCCCTGGGCAGCACCTTCATGCGCTTCGGGCCTGACGAGGTGTGGCTGCAGATCGCGCCTGTTGCCTTCGATGCGTCCACGCTCGAAATCTGGGGCGCGCTGCTGCACGGCGCGAAGCTCGTCCTTGCTCCGCCCCACGCCTTGTCACTGGAGGAACTGGCGGAGCAGGTGCGCCGCCACCGGGTGACGACGCTGTGGCTGACGACCGCCCTCTTCGAGCAGATGGCCCTGCACCAGGGTGAAGTCCTGGCGGAGGTGCGCCAGGTCCTCACGGGCGGAGATGTGATGCCCTGGTCGCGCCTGCGGGACCACCTCATCCGCCTCCCGGAAGGCGCGACGCTGGTGCATGCCTATGGCCCGACGGAGAACACGACCTTCTCCACCACGCTGCCACTGCACCGCGACACGCGTGTGGAGGGCCCCGTGTCCATCGGCCGTCCCATCCAGAACGCCACGGCCTACGTGTTCGACGCGCACCTGCGCCCGGTACCCGTGGGCGTCGCGGGTGAGGTGTACGTCGGCGGTCCGGGCCTCGCCTGGGGCTACCTGCACCGCCCTGAATTGACCGCGGAGCGCTTCGTCCCCCATCCCTTTGCCACCACGCCGGGAGAGCGCCTCTACCGCACGGGCGACAAGGCCCGCTGGCTGCCCGATGGCACGCTCGACTTCCTGGGCCGCGTCGACTTCCAGGTGAAGGTGCGCGGCTTCCGCATCGAGCTGGGTGAAATCGAAGCCGCGCTGCGCTCCGCCGCCGGCGTCAACGAGGCCGTCGTCGTGGCCCGGGGCGCGGACGCGGACAAGCGCCTCATCGGCTACGTCACCGCGCACGAAGGACGCACGCTGGACGTGGAGGGACTGCGGGCCCACCTGCGGCAGCACCTGCCCGAGTACATGGTGCCCGCCGCGCTCCTCGTCCTGGACGCCCTGCCCCTCAACGCCAACGGCAAGGTGGACCGCAAGGCCCTGCCCGATGCGGGAGATGCACCGCGCGCGGCCGTCTTCGTCGCGCCGCGCACCGCCACCGAGGAGAAGCTCGCGGCCCTCTTCGCGGAAGTCCTCCGCGTGGAGCGGGTCGGCATCCAAGACGACTTCTTCGCGTTGGGTGGCCACTCCCTGCTGGCCACCCAGCTCGTCTCGCGCGTGCGAGCCGCGTTCGGCACCGAGCTGCCGCTGCGAGTCCTGTTCGCGGCGCCCACCGTCGAAGCCCTCGCGCCAAAGCTCGAGGGAGCGTCGTCCTCCGTGCTCCGCGCTCCGCCGCTGCGGCCCACGTCTCGCGAAGGAGCCATTCCTCTCTCCTTCGCCCAGCAGCGCCTCTGGCTGCTGGATCAACTGCAGCCCGGTGATGCGTCGTACAACATCCCCACGGCGCTGCGCCTGACAGGCCGCGTGGACGTCGAGGCCCTGCGAGGCGCCTTCGAAGCGCTGATCGCCCGTCACGAGTCCCTGCGAACCACGCTCGCCGCGTCCCATGAGGCGCCGTCGCAGCGAATCCATGCGCCGGCGGTGTGGGAACTGCCCATCGTCGACCTGGTCCCGGTGCCCCAGGAACAGCGCGAGGAGGAAGCCCAGCGCATCGTGGCCGAGGCGGCCCGCCGTCCGTTCCAGCTCGCCACGGGACCGCTGCTGCGCGGACTGCTGGTGCGCATGGGAGCGGAGGATCACCTGCTGCTGGTGACCCTGCACCACGTCGTCTCCGACGGCTGGTCCATGGGCGTCCTCGTTCGCGAAATGGCGGCCTTCTATGAGGCCTTGAGCGCGGGCAGGACCCCGGCCCTCGCGCCGCTGCCGGTGCAGTACGCGGACTTCGCGACGTGGCAGCGCGACTGGCTCCAGGGCGAGGCCCTGGACGCGCAGATCCAATATTGGAAGCAGCGGCTGGCCGGTGCTCCGGCGGCGCTGGAACTGCCCACGGACCGCCCTCGTCCGCCCGTGCAGTCGCATCGGGGCGCCACGGTGGGCGTGCGGATTCCCACGCACCTCGTGGAGTCCCTCAAGTCCCTGGCCCAGCGGGAAGGCGCCACGCCGTTCATGGTGCTGCTCGCGGCCTGGCAGGTGCTCCTGTCGCGCTACTCCGCGCAGGATGACATCAGCGTGGGGTCACCGATCGCCGGCCGGACGCAAGCAGAGACCGAAGGCCTCATCGGCTTCTTCGTCAACACCCTGGTCCTGCGCGCCCAGGTGGATCCTCGCGCGACGTTCCGGCAACTGCTGGCCCAGGTGCGAAGCACGACGCTCGCGGCGTACGAGCACCAGCATCTGCCCTTCGAGAAGCTCGTCGAAGCCGTTCAACCCACGCGAGACCTGAGCCGCAATCCGTTGTTCCAGGCCATGTTCGTCCTGCAGAACATGCCGGCGGAGGTGCTGCGACTGCCGGGGCTGTCCCTGCGGACGCTCCCGCTGGAAACCCACTTCGCGAAGTTCGATCTCTCCCTGGGCCTGCGGGAGTCCTCGATGGGCATGACGGGCACGCTGGAGTACGCGACGGACCTCTTCGATGCGGAGACCATCCAGCGCATGGCCGGGCACTTCGGCGTGCTGCTGGAGGCCATCGCGAAGGCGCCTGACTCGCGCCTGGGTGACTTGCCCCTGCTCGCCGCGTCCGAGCGCCAGCAACTCCTCGTCGAGTGGAATCCTCCTGCCTCGCACGCACCGCACGAGCCGAGCGTCGTCGCGATGGTGGAAGCCCAGGTGCGCCGCACGCCGGATGCGCTCGCGGTCATCACGCCCGAGCGGCAGCTGACGTATCGGGAGCTGGATGCGAAGGCGAACCAGCTTGCTCACCGTCTGCGCGGCCTCGGAGTCGGGCCCGAAGTCCGCGTCGGACTGTGCGTCGAGCGGACCGAGGACCTCGTCATCGGTGCGCTCGGCATCCTCAAGGCCGGTGGCGCCTACGTGCCGTTGGATCCCAGCTACCCGCGTGAGCGGCTGGGCTGGCTGCTGGAGGACGCCCAGGGCCCTGCCCTCGTCGCCCACTCGCACCTGCTCTCCGCGCTGCCGGAGACCACCGCCACACCGGTGTGCCTCGACTCGGATGCGGAGCTGGCGAAGCAGCCCACCACGGCGCCGGCTGTGGACATCCTCCCGGGCCACGTCGCCTACCTCATCTACACGTCCGGCAGCACCGGCCGTCCCAAGGGCGTCGCCATCTCCCATGGCAACGCGGTTTCCTTCCTCCACTGGGCGCTGGCAACGTTCGCTCCGGAGGAGTTGAAGGGCACGCTCGCCGCGACGAGCCTCAACTTCGACCTCTCCGTCTTCGAACTCTTCGCACCGCTCTCCAGTGGCGGCGCGGTGGTGGTGGCAAGAAACGCTCTGCACCTCGCGGAGCTGCCCACCGCCTCCCACGTCACACTCGTCAACACGGTGCCCTCCGCCATGGCGCAACTGCTGCGCCTGAATGCGGTGCCGCCGGGCGTGCGTGTCATCAACCTCGCCGGTGAAGCCCTGCCGGAGACTTTGGCGAAGCAGGTCTACGCCGTCCCCACGGTGCAGAAGCTCTACAACCTCTACGGGCCCTCCGAAGACACCACCTACTCCACCGCCTCCCTCGTCGGCCGTGACGAAGTGCCCCTCATTGGCCGCCCGCTGCCCGCGACGCGCGCCTACGTGCTGGATGCCTCGTTGCAGCCGGTGCCCGTAGGCGTCGCAGGCGAGCTGTACCTCGCGGGTGAAGGTCAGGCGCGCGGCTACCTCCTGCGTCCGGAGCTCACCGCGGAGCGCTTCCTCCCGGAACCCTACGGACCCCCGGGTGGCCGCATGTACCGCACGGGAGACCGCGTCCGGTACCGCATGGACGGACGGCTGGAGTACCTCGGCCGCATCGACTTCCAGGTGAAGGTGCGTGGCTTCCGCATCGAGCTGGGCGAAATCGAAGCGGCGCTCCGTCGCGCTCCAGGCCTCAAGGACGCTGTCGTCGTCGCCAAGGGCGAGGCCGCCGACAAGCGCCTCGTCGCGTACGTTACCCCCAAGGCCGAAGCCTCGCTGGAGGTGGAAGCCCTCAAGGCGCATCTGCGTCAGGGGCTCCCCGAGTACATGGTGCCCACCACCTTCGTGGTGCTGGATGCCTTGCCCCTCAACTCCAACGGCAAGGTGGACCGCAAGGCACTCCCGGAGCCGGAGGCACCGCAGTCGGGCAACACCTACGAAGCACCTCGCACGGAAGCCGAGGCGAAGCTGGCGTCCATCTGGGCGGAGGTCCTGCGTCTGCCCCAGGTGGGCGTGAAGGACTCCTTCTTCGAACTGGGCGGGCACTCATTGCTGGCCACGCAGGTGGTTTCACGCGTGCGCTCGGAGTTCGGCGTGGAGTTGCCCCTGCGCGCCCTCTTCGAGTCCTCCACCGTGGAAGCCCTGGCCGTACGGCTGCACGGGAGCACAGGCACCCATGCTCCGAAGCTCACGCGCATCGAGCATGACGGCCCGCTGCCGTTGTCCTTTGCCCAGCAGCGGCTGTGGCTGCTGGATCAGCTCCAGCCGGAGGATGCGTCCTACAATCTCCCAGTGGCGCTCCAGCTCACAGGACGCCTGGACGCGGAGGCACTGCGCCGCGCCTTCGAGGCGCTCGTCCAACGCCACGAGGCCCTGCGCACCACCTTCCACGAGCATCAGGGCCAGCCCACGCAGCGGATCCAGGCGTCAGTGGCCTGGACACTGCCGATCATCGACCTGTCCACCCTGCCCACGAAGCAGCGAGAGGAAGAGGCCCGGAAGCGGGCCGGCGACGAAGCGAGACGGCCGTTCGACCTCGCCAGGGGTCCGCTCCTGCGCAGCTCGCTGGTGCGGCTTGCCGACGACTCGCACCTGTTGCTGGTGACGATGCACCACATCGTCTCCGACGGCTGGTCCATGGGCGTCCTCGTCCGGGAGCTCGTCTCGCTCTACGCCGCGTTCCAGGATGGCAAGGAGCCCACCCTCACGCCGCTGCCCGTGCAGTACGCCGACTTCGCGACGTGGCAGCGCGACTGGCTCCAGGGTGAGGCCCTGGATGCGCAGATCCATTATTGGAAGCAGCAGCTCTCTGGAGCGCCCGCCGCGCTGGAGCTGCCCACGGACCGCCCGCGTCCGCCCGTGCAGTCGCACCGGGGCGCCACGGTGGACGTGCGGATTTCCACCCCCATCGCGGAGGCCCTCAAGTCCCTGGCCCAGCGTGAAGGCGCCACGCCGTTCATGGTGCTGCTCGCGGCCTGGCAGGTGCTGCTGTCTCGCTACTCCGCGCAGGACGACATCAGTGTGGGTTCGCCCATCGCGGGCCGCACCCAGGCGGAGACCGAAGGTCTCATCGGCTTCTTCGTCAACACCCTGGTCCTGCGCGCCCGGCTGAACCCGCGCTCGACGTTCCGGGAGCTGCTGGCGCAGGTGCGAGGCACGACCTTCGCGGCGTACGAGCACCAGCACCTGCCCTTCGAGAAGCTCGTCGAAGCCGTGCAGCCCACGCGGGACCTCAGTCGCAGCCCGCTCTTCCAGGCGATGTTCGTCCTGCAGAACACGCCCACCGAGGCGCTGCGTCTGCCCGGATTGTCCTTCCAGGCCCTCCCGCTGGAAGCACACTTCGCCAAGTTCGACCTTTCGCTGGCTCTTCAGGAGGTCCAGGCGGGACTTGTCGGCACGCTGGAGTACGCGACGGACCTCTTCGACGCGGAGACCATCCAGCGCATGGCCGGGCACTTCGGTGTGCTGGTGGAGGCCATCGCCACGAAGCCAGACACGAAGCTGGGCGACCTGCCGCTGCTCACTGGCTCCGAGCGTCAGCAACTCCTCGTCGAGTGGAATCCGGAAGCAGCCCTGGCGATTCGTGAGTCCAGCATCCCCGCGATGGTGGAAGCCCAGGTGCGCCGCACGCCGGATGCACTCGCCGTCATCACGCCCGAGCGGCAGCTGACGTATCGGGAGCTGGATGCGAAGGCGAACCAGCTCGCCCACCGTCTGCGCGGCCTCGGAGTCGGGCCCGAAGTCCGCGTCGGCCTCTGCGTCGAGCGTACGGAGGACCTCGTCATCGGCGCTCTCGGCATCCTCAAGGCCGGTGGCGCCTACGTACCGCTGGATCCCAGCTATCCGCGTGAGCGTCTGGGCTGGCTGCTAGAGGACGCGCAGGGTCCCGCCCTCGTGGCGCATTCGCATCTCTTGAAGGCCCTGCCTGAAACGTCCGCAACGCCGGTGTGCCTCGACTCAGACGTGGAGTTGGCGAAGCAGCCCACCACGGCGCCGGGCGTGGACATCCTCCCGGGCCACCTCGCCTACCTCATTTACACTTCCGGAAGTACGGGCCGTCCCAAGGGCGTCGCCATCTCCCATGGCAATGCCGTGGCCTTCCTCCACTGGGCGCTGGCGACGTTCTCCCCGGAGGAGTTGAAGGGCACGCTCGCCGCGACGAGCCTCAACTTCGACCTCTCCGTCTTCGAACTCTTCGCTCCGTTGAGCAGCGGCGGCGCGGTGGTCGTGGCAAGAAACGCTCTGCACCTCGCGGAGCTGCCCACCGCCTCCCACGTCACCCTCGTCAACACGGTGCCCTCCGCCATGGCGCAGTTGCTGCGCCTGAATGCGGTGCCGCCGGGCGTGCGTGTCATCAACCTCGCGGGCGAAGCCCTGCCGGAGACGCTGGCGAAGCAGGTCTACGCCGTCCCCACGGTGCAGAAGCTCTACAACCTCTACGGGCCTTCCGAGGACACCACCTACTCCACCGCCGCCCTCGTCGGCCGTGACGAAGTGCCCCTCATCGGCCGCCCGCTGCCCGCGACGCGCGCCTACGTGCTGGACGCCTCGTTGCAGCCGGTACCCGTTGGTGTCGCAGGCGAGCTGTACCTCGCGGGTGAAGGCCAGGCGCGCGGCTACCTCCTCCGTCCGGAACTCACCGCGGAGCGCTTCCTCCCGGAACCCTACGGGCCCCCGGGTGGCCGCATGTACCGCACAGGCGACCGCGTGCGGTACCGCATGGACGGGCGGCTGGAGTACCTCGGCCGCATCGACTTCCAGGTGAAGGTGCGCGGCTTCCGCATCGAGCTGGGTGAAATCGAAGCGGCGCTCCGTCGCGCTCCAGGCCTCAAGGACGCTGTTGTCGTCGCCAAGGGCGAGGCCGCTGACAAGCGGCTGGTCGCATACGTCACGCCCAAGGCCGAGGCCTCGCTGGAGGTGGAAGCCCTCAAGGCGCATCTGCGTCAGGGGCTTCCTGAGTACATGGTGCCCTCGGCGATCGTCGTCCTCGACGCCCTGCCTCTCAACGCCAACGGCAAGGTGGACCGCAAGGCCCTTCCCGAGCCCGATGCCCACGCCATCGAGGCCAAGGACTTCGTCGCTCCCCGTGACGCGCTCGAAATGCAGCTCGCCCGCATCTGGGAGGACGTCCTCGGCGTCCGCTCCGTCGGCGTCCGCTCCAGCTTCTTCGAGTTGGGCGGCCACTCCCTCCTCGCGGTACGCATGATCGCCGCTGTCCGTGAGCGCCTGGGCCAGTCCATTCCCCTTTCCGCCCTCTTCCAGCAGCCCACCATCGAGCAGCTTGCCCAAATCCTCCGTGATGACTCCCAGAGCTGGACGCCCCTCGTCCCGCTGGAGCGCGGAGAGCCCGGCCAGCGGCCTCTCTTCCTCGTCCACCCGGGCGGCGGCAACGTACTCGCCTACTCGGAGCTGGCGCGCCGTCTGGGCCCCTCGCTGCCCGTCTACGGCCTCCAGTCGCGCGGCCTCGACGGACGTCCTGTCGCTGAGTCCATCGAGGAGATGGCGGGCCTCTACATCGAAGCCATCCGCACGGTGCAGCCGCACGGTCCCTACCAGCTGGGAGGCTGGTCCCTGGGTGGCGTCATTGCCTATGAGATGGCCCAACAGCTGCGCGAAGCCGGAGAAGCGGTGGACGTCCTCGCCCTCATCGACGCCCACGTGCCCGGCCTCACTCAGCCCTCCGAGATGGCCGCTCGATTCTCTTCCGAAGCCCGGGTGAGGATCGCCTTCGCCCAGACCACCGCGACGGCCTTCGGCCAGGAGCTCTCCGTCTCCCCCGAAGCACTGGCGCAGGGCGATGACGGCGCGATGCTCGACCACCTGCTCCAGCAAGGCCTCCGGGCGCGCATCCTCGACGCGCACTCAGGCCCTGCCCAGCTGCGCGCCCTCTTCCGCGTCTTCCAGGCCAATCTCTTCGCCCAGGAGAAGTACGTGCCCCAGCCGTACGACGGCACCGCCCTGATCCTGAGCGCCAGTGAGGCCACGACCGGGCTCCCGCGCCACCGTGGGTGGGCGCCCCTTATCCGCGGCGGACTGGAAGTGCACGACGTCCCCGGCAGCCACCATGCGCTGCTACAGGACCCACACCTCGAGTCCGTCGTGGAACAACTGCGTGGGCTCCTCGCCCGGACGGCGAGCCGCGAAGCTCCAGCGCCCAAGGGAAGTTGAACCCCGTCCGCCCCGCGCCTGACCTTTCCAGGCGCGGGGATTCAACCCGAGCGTGCAAGGCGCTCGGCACGGTGCATTCCGCCGGATTTGTTGGTGGCGGCCCCAGTTCTCCGGAGGCCCCAGCAACGCCCGTGGCCTGCCGCCTGGGTCGAGCGGGCGCTCCGAAGTCGGAGCCCCTACCTATGATGGGGCCTGTAAACGCAAGGATTTATTGAAACACCGGGCGCGGATCCGGAGCGCGGCGTCGTCCTCATGACACGTCACGTCGTCACGGAATAATGTAACCACCGCGATTTTGCCCACCGCCGCGCTTCTCCTGGGAGAGCGGTGCAGGACGGCAACCCAGCATCAGCAGCAGATCAGAATTTTCACGAGCACCACCGCCCCCAGTGGTGTTCGTGCGCCATGACGTTCCCGAGTGCGGAGTACATGAGATGAGCAACGAGCTGTCGAAGCGGATCGCCAACCTCTCACCGGAGAAGCGCGCCGAGCTGCTCAAGAAGATGGCCGCGCAGAAGGCCGTCGCCGGCAACTCTGTACAAGGCCTCATCCCGGTGCAGGACCGCTCGCGCCCGCTGCCCCTGTCCTTCGCCCAGCAGCGCCTCTGGTTCATTGATCAGCTGCAACCCGGCACCTCCCTCTTCAACGTGCCCATGGCGGTGCGGCTGGAGGGCTCGCTCGACGTGGCCGTGCTGGAGCGCGCGCTGCGCGAGGTGGTGCGCCGTCACGAAGTCCTTCGCACCACCTTCCGTGAGGACGCCTCGGGCCCCGTGCAGGTGGTGGCACCGGAGCCGCTGCTCACCCTGGAGCGCAAGGACCTCACGGGCTCGCCGCCCGAGGAAGCGTGGCGCCTGGCGCGCGAAGCGGCGGCCCAGCCCTTCGACCTCGCGACGGGGCCGCTGCTGCGGGCGCTGCTGCTGACGTCCGGCCCGGCAGAGCACCTGCTCGTCGTGGTGGTGCACCACATCGTCTCCGACGGTTGGTCCATGACGCTGCTGGTGCGCGAAGTCGCGCTGCTCTACGGCGCACTCGCGCGAGGACAAGCCGCGCCCCTGCCCCCGCTGGGCGTGCAGTACGCGGACTTCGGCGTCTGGCAGCGCGAGTGGTTGCAGGGCCCCCGGCTGGAGAAGCAGCTCGGGTACTGGAAGCAGCAGCTGGCCGGAGTGCCCTCCGCGCTGGAGCTGCCCACCGACTTCCCCCGCCCCGCCACCCGTGACGGCCGCGGTGCACGCCATGACGTGCTGCTGCCGCGCGAGTTGACGGACGCGCTCAAGGCCCTGGCGCAGCAGGAGGGCGCCTCCCTCTACATGGCGCTCCTGACGGGCTGGCAGATGCTGATGGCCCGCTACTCCGGCCAGGAGGACGTCACCGTCGGCTCCCCCATGGCGGGCCGTACACGCGGCGAGGTGGAGAGCCTCATCGGCCTCTTCGTCAACGCCCAGGTGCTTCGCACGCGGGTGACGCCCGACGCCTCCTTCCGCACGCTGCTGCGTCAGGTGCGGGAGACGGTGCTGGGCGCCCAGGAGCACCAGGAGCTGCCCATCGAGCGGCTCGTGGAGGAGTTGAAGCCCGAGCGCATCCCGGGGCGCACTCCCTTCTTCCAGGTGATGCTCACCTACCAGGCCTCCTTCCGCGGCGCCGCTACCGTCGAGGGCGTGAAGCTCGAGGCCCTGGAGCTCGACACCTTCTCCGCCAAGTTCGACCTCACCCTCCAGGTGCTCGAGACGGACGCGGGCCTCAAGGGCTACCTCGAATACACCACCGACCTCTTCTCCCCTTCCACCGCCGCTCGCATGGCCGAGCACCTCCGCGTGCTCCTGGAAGGCGCGGTCGCACAGCCGAATGAGGCAGTGGCCCGACTGCCGCTGCTGACCCCGGCGGAACAGAACGAAATGCTGGTGGCGTGGAACGCCACGAAGGCTCCGTTCCCCGAAGCGTGCATGCACGCGCTGTTCGAGGCGCAGGTGCGCCGTGCGCCGGAGGCGCTGGCCGCCGTATTTGAAGGAACGCAGCTGACGTACGCGCAGCTGGATGCGCGCGCCAATCAGCTCGCCCATGCCCTTCGCCGTCGCGGTGTCGGGCCGGAGGTCCGCGTCGCACTCAGTGTCGAGCGCTCACTCGATGTCGTCATCGGACTGCTCGGCATCCTGAAGGCCGGTGGCGCCTGGGTGCCGGTGGATCCGCTCCTGCCCCGGGAGCGCCTGGCCTTCATGTTGGAGGACAGCGCAGCGCAGGTGCTCGTCACCCAGCAGCCGCTGGTGGACCGCTTCCCGGAAGCACTGCATGCCCGCGCCCTCTGCCTGGACACCGAGCGGGAGTCGCTGGCGAACGAACCGACGGATGCACCCGTGACGGGCGTGACGCCCGCGAACATGGCGTACCTGCTCTACACCTCGGGCAGCACGGGCACGCCCAAGGGCACGGCGGTGGAGCACCGCAGCGTCGCCAACCTCGTCACCCACGAAGCGGTGGCCTACGGCATCGGCCCTGGCAGCCGCGTGCTGCAGTTCGCCAGCCTCAGCTTCGACCTGTCCGTGGAGGAAATCTTCACGACGCTCTGCAACGGCGCCGCGCTGGTGCTCGCCCCGCTGGAGAAGCTGATGCCGGGCGCACCGCTGCCCGTTCTGCTGCGCGAGCAACGCCTCTCCGTCATCAGCCTCACCCCCGCGGCCCTGGCGGCCACGTCCTCCGAAGGCCTTGCCGAGGTGCGCACCGTCATCTCCGGCGGTGAAGCCCTGCCCTCGGACGTCGTCGCGCGTTGGGCGCCGGGGCGGCGCCTGCTCAACACCTACGGCCCCACCGAGGCCACTGTCATCGCCACCTTCGGCGAGGTGGTCCCGGACGGGAGCGTGCCGTCCATCGGCAAGCCGCTGGCGAACGTGCGCGTCTACGTGCTGGACCCGCAAGGTCAGCCGGTGCCGGTGGGCGTGCACGGTGAGCTGCACATCGGTGGCGTGGGCGTCGCGCGTGGATACGCCGGACGGCCAGCTCTCACCGCCGAGCGCTTCATCCCGGACGCCTTCTCCTCCACTCCGGGCGCCCGTCTCTACCGCACGGGCGACGTGGTGCGCTGGCGTGCGGACGGCCAGCTGGACTTCGTTGGCCGCATCGACGCCCAGGTGAAGGTGCGCGGCTTCCGCATCGAGCTGGGCGAGGTCGAGAACGCCCTGCGCGCCGCTCCCGCCGTGAAGGATGCCGTCGTGCTCGCTCGCGAGGACGCGCCCGGCGAGAAGCGCCTGGTCGCCTATGTCGTGGGTGAAGCGCTCGACGTCACCGCCCTCCGTGCCCACCTCAAGCAGCACCTGCCCGAGTACATGGTGCCCGCTGCCTTCGTCTCCCTGGAGACGCTGCCGCTGACGTCCAACGGCAAGGTGGACCGCAAGGCCCTCCCGGCTCCGGATGCGAGCCTGCTTCGTGCTTCGCACACCTATGAAGCCCCAGCGACGCCGATGGAGGAGAAGCTCGCGGCGCTCTGGAGCGAAGTGCTGCGTGTCCCCACCGTGGGCCGCACGGACAACTTCTTCGAACTGGGTGGCCACTCGCTGCTCGCCACCCAGCTGGTGGCCCGCGTGCGCGCCGCGCTCGACGTGGAGTTGCCCCTTCGTGCCCTCTTCGAGGCCCCCACCATCGCCGCCCTGGCTGAACGCCTCCAGCGCGCCGCGACCGGTCCGCGTCTGCCATCCCTGACGCGCACGCGCACCGAAGGCCACCTGCCGCTCTCCTTCGCCCAGCAGCGCCTCTGGTTCCTCGACCAGCTGACCCCGGACGACGCCTCCTACAACCTCCCTGTCGCGCTGCGCCTCGTGGGCCGTCTGGACGTGGAGGCCCTGCGCCGCGCATTCGAGGCGCTCGTGGCGCGGCATGAAGCGCTGCGCACCACCTTCTTCGAAGAAGAGGGCCAGCCCTTCCAGCGCATCCATGCGCCGGCTTCCTGGTCACTCCCCGTGGAGGACCTGTCCGGGCTGGACGAATCCGCGCGCGAGACAGAAACGCTGCGGCTTGCCACCCGGGAAGCGCGGCAGCCCTTCCACCTCGTCCGCGGGCCGCTGCTGCGCACCGCCCTGCTCAAGCTTTCGGAGGAGTCCCACGTCCTCCTCGCGACGATGCACCACATCGTCTCCGACGGCTGGTCCATGGGCGTTCTCGTGAAGGAGCTGGCGGGCCTCTACGCGGCCTTCAGTGCGGGACAGGCCCCGTCACTCCCGCCGCTGCCGGTGCGGTACGCGGACTTCGCCCTCTGGCAGCGCCAGTGGTTGCAGGGCGAGACGCTCGAAGCGCAGCTGGGTTACTGGAAGCGGCAGTTGGCGGGAGCACCTGCTGCATTGGAGCTCCCCACGGACCGCCCGCGGCCGGCCAGCAAGTCCCTGCGCGGCGCCACGCTGCCCGTGCACTTCCCCTCGGAGCTGACGGACTCGCTGCGAAGCCTCGCCCAGCGTGAGGGCGCCACGCCCTTCATGCTGCTGCTGTCCGCCTTCCAGCTGCTCCTCTCGCGCTACTCCGGCCAGGACGACATCAGCGTCGGCTCCCCCATCGCGGGCCGTACCCACACGGAGGCGGAAGGCCTCATCGGCTTCTTCGTCAACACCCTGGTCCTGCGGGCCCGAGTGGATCCGCGCGCGACGTTCCGCGAACTGCTGGCCCAGGTGAAGGCCACCACGCTCGCCGCCTATGAGCACCAGCACGTGCCCTTCGAGAAGCTGGTGGAAGTCCTCCAGCCCTCGCGCGACCTGAGCCGCAGCGCCCTCTTCCAGGTGATGCTCGTCCTGCAGAACGCCCCGGCCGAAGCGCTGCGCGTTCCAGGCATGGCCTTCCAGCCCATCCCCCTGGAGGGCAACTCCTCCCGCTTCGATTTGTCCCTCACCCTCTTCGAGGTGCCCCAGGGCCTCACCGGCTTCCTCGAGTACAGCACCGACCTCTTCGACGCCTCCACCGTCCAGCGCCTCATGGGGCACTTCGGCGTCCTCCTCGGCGCCCTCGCGGCCCAGCCGGACGCGCGTGTCTCCGCGCTGCCCCTCATGACGGCCGCGGAGCAGCAGCGGCTTCTTGTGGAATGGAACGAGACGGACGCCGCCTTCCCGCGCGACAGCTGCATCCATGAGGCCTTCACGGCCCAGGCCCTTCGCACGCCGGAAGCCCCGGCCGTCATCTGCCGTGATCAGCAGCTCACGTTCCAGGAACTGGAGGCGCGCTCCAACCAACTGGCGCACCGGCTGTTGAAGCTGGGCGTCGGGCCCGACGTGCGCGTGGTGCTCTGCGTGGAGCGCTCCGTGGAGGCCCTCGTGGGCCTCCTCGGCATCCTCAAGGCCGGCGGCGCCTACGTGCCCGTGGACTTCCGCTACCCGCGCGAGTGGCTCGCTCACGTCCTCACCGACACCGGCGCTCCCGTCGTCCTCACCCAGCAGCGCGTGCGCGACGTGCTTCCCCCGCATACGGCCCAGATTGTCCTCCTCGACCCGGAGGCGGCGGAGTTCGCGGCCGAGTCCCGCGAAGCGCCCGGCGTGGCCGTCTCCGCCGAGCAACTGGCCTACATCATCTACACCTCCGGCAGCACCGGCCGCCCCAAGGGCGTGATGATCCAGCACCGCTCCGTGATGAACCTGCGGCAGGGGTTGGCCACCACCGTGCACCAGGGCCGGGGCGAGGCGGAGCGGGTCAGCGTCAACGCTCCGCTCTCCTTCGACGCCTCCGTCCAGCAGCTCGTCCAGGTGCTCGACGGCCACACCCTCTGCATCGTCCCGGAAGAGGCGCGTGCGGATGCCGGTGAGCTGGTGAAGCGCATCCGGCAGGACGCGCTGGAGGTCTTCGACTGCTCGCCCGCGCACCTGCGCCTGCTGCTGGATGAAGGGCTGCTGGAGCGCCAGGCCCTCCCGCGCCGTGTCCTCGTGGGAGGCGAAGCGGTGGATCCCGCCACCTGGCGCCACCTGGCCCAGGCTCCGCACCTGCGCGCCTTCAACGTCTACGGGCCCACCGAGTGCACCGTCGACGCCACCGCCTGCGCCTTCGACGCCTCCCCTACGCCCACCATCGGCAGGCCCCTGCCCAACGTCCGCGCGTACGTGTTGGACAGGTCCCTGCGTCTGGTACCCGTGGGCGTCGCCGGCGAGCTCTTCCTTGGCGGTGAGGGCGTGGGCCGCGGCTACCTCAACCGGCCGGAGTTGACGGCGGACCGCTTCATCCCGGACGCCTTCTCCTCCACGCCCGGAGCCCGCCTCTACCGCACGGGCGACGTGGTGCGCTGGCGCGCGGACGGGATGCTCGACTACCTGGGCCGCGCGGACTTCCAGGTGAAGGTGCGCGGCTTCCGCATCGAGCTGGGCGAAATCGAGTCCACGCTCCTCAAGCACCCCCAGGTGCACGCCGCCGTGGTGCTGGCACGCGAGGACATCCCCGGCGACAAGCGGCTCGTCGCCTACGTGGTGCCCACGGAAGGCACGGGCTCCGCATTGACGGCGGACGCCCTCAAGGACTGGCTCAAGCAGTCCCTGCCCGAGCACATGCGGCCCTCCGCGTTCCTCGTGCTGGAGGCCCTGCCCCTCAACGCCAATGGCAAGGTGGACCGCAAGGCCCTGCCCGTCCCGGATGCCGCGCCTCTCGCCGACTTCGTCGCCCCTCGCGACGCCACCGAGGAGAAGCTCGCGGACGCCTTCGCCCAGGTCCTGCGCCGTGAGCGCGTGGGCATCCACGACGACTTCTTCGCGCTGGGCGGCCACTCGCTGCTGGCCACCCAGCTCGTCTCCCGCGTGCGCACGGCCTTCGGCGTGGAACTGCCCCTGCGCGCCCTCTTCGAGGCCCCCACCGTCTCAGCCCTCGCAGAGCGTCTGCGCACCGCCCCCTCCGGCCCGCGTCCGCCGCCGCTGCCTTTCACTCCCCACGAAGGCCCCCCGCCCCTGTCCTTCGCCCAGCAGCGGCTGTGGCTGTTGGATCAACTCCGGCCGGGCAGCGCCGCCTACAACATCCCCGCCGCACTTCGCTTGAAGGGCCAGGTGGACGTGGAGGCCCTGCGTCTTGCCTTCGAGACCCTGGTCGCCCGGCATGAGACGCTGCGCACCACCTTCTTCCAGCACCACGGCGAGCCCGCGCAGCGCATCCACTCGCCCGCGACGTGGGCCCTGCCGCTGCTCGACGTCTCCTCGCTGTCCGAGGCCCCGCAGCGGGACGAAGAGGCACGCCGCCTCGCGAACCTCGAGGCCCGTCGTCCCTTCGACCTGGAAACGGGGCCCCTCCTTCGCACGTCGCTGGTGCGCCTGAGTGACGCCGAGCACCTGCTGCTGGTGACGATGCACCACATCGTCTCCGACGGCTGGTCCATGAGCGTCCTCGTTCGTGAGCTCACCGCGCTGTACGCGGCGTTCCACGCGGGTCAACCGCCCACCCTCGCGCCGCTGCCCGTGCAGTACGCGGACTTCGCCGTCTGGCAGCGCGACTGGCTCCAGGGCGAAACGCTGGAGACGCAGCTCGGCTACTGGAAGCAGCAGCTGTCCGGAGCGCCCGCCGCGCTGGACCTGCCCACGGACCGCCCGCGCCCGCCCGTGCAGTCGCACCGGGGCGCCACGGTGGACGTGCGTGTCCCCACGCAGGTCTCCGACGCACTGAAGGCCCTGGCCCAGCGTGAAGGCGCCACGCCCTTCATGCTGCTGCTCGCGGCCTGGCAGGTGCTCCTGTCGCGCTACTCCACGCAGGACGACATCAGCGTGGGCACGCCCATCGCGGGCCGCACGCAGGCGGAGACCGAGGGCCTCATCGGCTTCTTCGTCAACACGCTGGTGCTGCGGGCCCAGGTCCAGCCGCAGTCGACCTTCCGGGAGTTCCTCGCCCAGGTGCGCGGCACGACGCTCGCGGCCTTCGAGCACCAGCACGTCCCGTTCGAGAAGCTGGTGGAGACCCTCCACCCCGTGCGCGACCTGAGCCGCAGCGCGCTCTTCCAGGCGATGTTCGCCTTGCAGAACACGCCCGCGGAAGCCCTGCGCGTGCCGGGCCTGTCATTCGAGCAGCTTCCGCTCGAAGCGAACTCGGCGAAGTTCGACCTGACGCTGACGTTGCAGGACTCGCCGCAGGGCTTCATGGGCGTCCTGGAGTACAGCAGCGACCTCTTCAATGCCTCGACCATGCAGCGCATGGTGGGGAACCTGGGTGTGTTGCTGGAGGCCATCGCCGCGCAGCCGGACTCAACGCTCGCGGGCCTGCCGCTGCTCACCGCTCCGGAGCTGCAGCAGCTCCTCGTCGAGTGGAACGGCCCCCGTGCGGAGTTCCCGCGCGACCTCTGCCTCCACGACGCCTTCAGCGCCCAGGCCCGTCTCACCCCGGACGCCCCGGCCGTCATCTGCCGTGATGAGCAGCTCACCTTCCGCGAGTTGGACACGCGCGCCAATCAGCTTGCCCACCGGCTGGTGAAGCTGGGCGTCGGCCCAGACGTGCGCGTGGTGCTCTGCGTGGAGCGCTCCGTGGAGGCCCTCGTCGGCATCCTCGGTACGATGAAGGCCGGTGGTGCCTACGTGCCCATCGACCCCAGCTACCCGCGTGAGTGGCTCGCTCACGTCCTCCAGGACACCGGTGCGCCGGTGGTGCTCACCCAGGAGCGCCTGCGCGACTCACTGCCGCCCCACTCCGCCCACGACCTCTGCCTGGACTCCGGCGCCGCGGAGCTTTCCCGCGAGCCTTCGCACGCGCCAGCCACGGGCGTCACGCCGGAGCACCTGGCCTACATCATCTACACCTCTGGCAGCACCGGCCGCCCCAAGGGCGTGATGATTCAGCACCGCTCCGTGCTGAACCTGCGCGTCGCGCTCGCGGCCACCGTGCACGCAGGCGCCCAGCCTGGAGAGCGCGTCAGCGTCAACGCGCCGCTGTCCTTCGACGCCTCCGTCAAGCAGCTCATCCAGGTGCTCGACGGCCACACCCTCTGCATCGTCCCCGACGAGGCCCGCGCCGACGTGGGCGAGCTCGTCAACCGCATCGAGAAGGACGCGCTCGACGTCCTCGACTGCTCTCCCGCGCACCTGCGCCTCTTGCTGGATGAAGGCCTGCTGAAGCGTCAGGCCATCCCCAACCGCGTCCTCGTGGGCGGCGAAGCCGTGGACCCGGCCACCTGGCGTCACCTGGCGCAGGCCCCGCGCCCGCGCGTCTTCAACGTCTACGGCCCCACCGAGTGCACCGTCGACGCCACCGCTTGCGCCTTCGACGCCTCCCCCACGCCCACCATCGGCCGCCCCCTGCCCAACGTGCGCGTCTACGTGCTGGACCGCACGCTGCGCCCGGTGCCCGTGGGCGTCGCGGGTGAACTCTTCATCGGCGGTGAGGGTGTCGCCCGCGGCTACCTCAACCGGCCGGAGCTGACGGCGGACCGCTTCATCCCGGATGGCTTCTCCTCCACTCCAGGTGCCCGGCTCTACCGCACCGGCGACGTGGTGCGCTGGCGCGCGGACGGGATGCTCGACTACCTGGGCCGCGCTGACTTCCAGGTGAAGGTGCGCGGCTTCCGCATCGAGCTGGGTGAAATCGAGGCGGCCCTCCTCAAGCATCCCCAGGTGCATGCCACCGTCGTGCTGGCACGCGAGGACATCCCCGGCGACAAGCGGCTCGTCGCGTACGTGGTGCCCACGGAAGGTGCTGTTCCCGCCCCTACGCCTGACGCCCTCAAGGACTGGCTCAAGCAGTCCCTGCCCGAGCACATGCGGCCCTCCGCATTCCTCGTGCTGGAGGCCCTGCCGCTCAACACCAACGGCAAGGTGGACCGCAAAGCGCTGCCCGCGCCCCAGAGCGGTGCGGCCGCATCCACCTACGTCGCGCCGCGGACTCCCACCGAGGAGCAACTCGCGGCCCTCTTCACCCAGGTGCTGCGCGTGGAGCGCGTGGGCATCCACGACGACTTCTTCGCCCTCGGTGGCCATTCGCTGCTGGCCACCCAGCTCGTCTCGCGCGTGCGCGCCACGTTCCGCCAGGAGTTGCCGCTCCGGGCCCTCTTCGAAGCGCCCAACGTGGCCGCGCTCGCCGAGCGCCTCCAGTCCCAGACACCGAGCCTCCGCCTCCCTCCGCTCACGCGGACCCATGCGAATGGCCCCCAGCCGCTGTCCTTCGCCCAACAGCGCCTCTGGTTCCTGGATCAGCTCACGCCGGGCGATGCGTCGTACAACATGCCCACGGCGCTCCGGTTGACGGGACATGTGGACGTGGAGGCACTGCGCCGCGCCTTTGAAGCGCTGGCCGCGCGCCACGACTCCCTGCGCACCACCTTCCGCGAGCATCAGGGGGAGGCTGCCCAGCACATCCACACGCCCGCCACGTGGGCGTTGCCGCTCATCGACCTTTCCGGCCTGCCCGAAGCGCAGCGCGAAACCGAAGCCCAGCGGAAGGTCGAAGCGGAGGCACGTCAGCCATTCGACCTGCGGAACGGTCCGCTGCTGCGCACCGCGCTCGTGCGGCTGGCAGCCGAAGAGCACCTGTTGCTCGTGACGATGCACCACATCGTCTCCGACGGCTGGTCCATGGGCGTGCTTGTCCGCGAGCTGGTGGCCTTCTACGAGGCCTTCAGCGCCGGTCAGACGCCCGCGCTCGCCCCACTACCCGTGCAGTACACGGACTTCGCGACGTGGCAGCGTGACTGGCTCCAGGGCGAAACGCTCGACACGCAGCTGGGCTACTGGAAGCAGCAGCTCGCGGATGCTCCGGCCACGCTGGAGCTGCCCACGGATCATCCCCGCCCGGCCATCCAGTCCCACGCGGGCGCAACCCACTCCGTCCAGATTCCCCTGGCGACGTCCGATGCGCTCAAGGCGCTGGCCCAGCGCGAGGGCGCCACGCCCTTCATGGTGCTGCTCGCGGCCTGGCAGGTGCTCCTGTCGCGTTACTCCGCACAGGACGACATCACCGTCGGCTCTCCCATCGCGGGCCGCACCCAGGCGGAGACCGAAGGCCTCATCGGCTTCTTCGTGAACACGCTCGTCCTGCGCGCGCGCGTGACGCCAGAGGACTCCTTCCGCAAGCTGCTCGCCCAGGTGCGCGGCACGACGCTCACAGCTTTTGAGCATCAGCACGTGCCCTTCGAAAAGCTGGTGGAAGCCCTCCAGCCCGTGCGGGACACGAGCCGCAGTCCGCTGTTCCAGGTGATGTTCGTCCTGCAGAACGCACCTGCCGAAGCGCTGCGAGTTCCGGGCCTCACCTTCCGGCCGGTCGTCGCGGAAGGGCACTCCGCCAAGTTCGATCTCACCCTGACGCTGCAGGAGTCGCCGCAGGGTTTCATCGGCTGGCTGGAGTACAGCACCGCGCTCTTCGAGCGGAGCACCATCGAGCGGATGGGCAGCCATCTGCGCACGCTGCTGGAGGCCGTGGCCGCGAAGCCCGAGCAGCCCGTGGCCGAGCTGTCCTTCCTCTCCAGCGACGAGCGCCAGCGCGTCCTCGTGGAGTGGAATGACACGGCCGCCGGCAGTCCGACGGACGTTCCTGTCCACATCCACTTCGCCCAGCAGGCCCAGCGCATGCCCGACGCGGTGGCGCTAGTCCTGGGGGACGCAACGCTGACCTACGGACAGCTCGAGGCCCGTGCCAACCAGCTCGCCCATCACCTGCGCGCCCTGGGCATCGTCCCCGGCGCGCGAGTCGGTCTCGCCGTCGAGCGCTCCTTCGAGCTGGTGACGGCCCTGCTCGCCATCCTCAAGGTGGGCGCCGCCTTCGTCCCCGTGGACCGCAATGCACCCGTGGAGCGCATCGCTGCCCTGCTGGAGGATGCGGACGTCAGCGTAACGCTCACGCACCAGCCCTTCGCCTCACTGCTGCCCGCCAACGGCACCCGCGTCTGGCTGGATGCGCAGCAGGACGTCATCGCCGCGCTGCCCACGCACGCCCTCGATGTCCGCGTGGACGGCGAAGCCCTGGCCTACGTCATGTTCACGTCGGGCTCCACGGGCCGCCCCAAGGGCGTCTGCGTGCCGCACCGGGGCATCACCCGCCTGGTCCTGGGCAGCACCTTCATGCGGTTCGGGCCCGACGAGGTCTGGCTCCAGGCGGCACCCGTCGCCTTCGACGCCTCCACGCTCGAAATCTGGGGCGCGCTGCTGCACGGCGCGAAGCTCGTCCTCGCTCCGTCCCACTCCCTCTCGCTGGAGGAGTTGGCCGCCCAGCTGCGTCACCACCGCGTGACGTCCCTGTGGCTCACCGCGGCCCTCTTCGAGCAGATGGTCCTGCACCAGGGTGAAGCCCTCGCCAGCGTGCGGCAGGTCCTCGCGGGTGGCGACGTGCTGCCTGCCGCTCGCGTGAAGGAGCACCTCGCTCGCATTCCTGAAGGCACTGCCCTCATCAACGGCTACGGCCCCACGGAGAACACCACCTTCTCCGCGACGTTCGCCATGCAGCACGGCACGCGCGTGGAGGGCGCGGTGCCCATTGGCCGGCCGCTCTCCAACTCCACCGCCTACGTGCTCGACGCGCGCCTGCGCCCGGTGTCCGTGGGCGTCGCCGGTGAGGTGTACGTCGGTGGCCAGGGCCTCGCCTGGGGCTACCTGAACCGGCCCGACCTGACCGCGGAACGCTTCGTTCCCCATCCCTTCGCTGCCACTCCGGGCGAGCGGCTCTACCGCACGGGAGACAAGGCCCGCTGGTTGCCTGACGGCACGCTCGACTTCCTGGGCCGCGTCGACTTCCAGGTGAAGGTGCGTGGCTTCCGCATCGAACTGGGTGAAGTCGAAGCCGCGCTGCGCTCCTCCACCGGCGTCAACGAGGCGGTCGTCGTGGCTCGGGGCGCCGACACGGACAAGCGCCTCATCGGCTACGTCACCGCCAGCGAGGGCCACACGCTGGACGCTGAGTCGCTCAAGGCGACCCTCAAGCAGCGGCTGCCCGAGTACATGGTGCCCTCCGCGTTCCTGGTGCTGGACGCGATGCCCCTCAACGCCAACGGAAAGGTGGACCGCAAGGCCCTGCCGGAGCCGGGGGAAGCCTCAAGCACCGCCGCCTTCGTCGCCCCCCGCAACGCCACGGAGGAGCAGCTGGCCGCCCTCTTCGCCGAGGTCCTCCGGGTGGAGCGCGTGGGCATCCACGATGACTTCTTCGCGTTGGGTGGCCACTCGCTCCTGGCCACCCAGCTCGTCTCGCGCGTGCGCGCCACGTTGGGGCGGGAGTTGCCCCTGCGGGCCCTCTTCGATGCCCCGACCGTGGCTGCCCTTGCGTTGAAGCTCGCGGACGCGCGGCCCGCGGTCCAGGGGGCGCCTTCGCTTCGGCTCGCACCGCGCGCGGGAGGCATTCCGCTCTCCTTCGCCCAGCAGCGTCTGTGGTTCCTGGATCAGCTCACGCCGGGAGATGCGTCGTACAACATCCCGACGGCGCTGCGGCTGAAGGGCCAGGTGGACGTGGAGTCGTTGCGTCGCGCCTTCGAAGCGCTGGTCGCCCGTCACGAGTCCCTGCGCACGACCTTCCACGAGCAGGAAGGGCAGGCCGTGCAGCAGATCCACGTGCCGGACGCGTGGACGTTGCCGCTCGTGGACCTGTCCTCGCTGCCCGAAGTGCAGCGCGAAGCCGACGCCCAACGCCGGGTCGCGAAGGAAGCGAGCCAGCCCTTCCACCTGGAGCGAGGGCCGCTGCTGCGCACGACCCTTCTGCGACTGGCGGCCGAGGAGCACCTGTTGCTGATGACGATGCACCACATCGTCTCCGACGGCTGGTCCATGGGTGTGCTCGTCCGGGAGCTGGTGGCCTTCTACGAGGCCTTCAGCACGGGGAAGACACCCAAGCTGGCCCCGCTGCCCATGCAGTACGCGGACTTCGCGGAACGGCAGCGCCATTGGCTCCAGGGCGAGACGCTGGAGGCACAGCTCGGCTACTGGAAGAAGCAGCTCGCGGGCGCTTCATCCGCGCTGGAGCTGCCCACGGATCATCCGCGTCCGGCCATCCAGTCCTACCAGGGCGCGGCCGTCGCCATCCGGATTCCCCAGGGGACGTCCGAAGCGCTCAAGGCGCTGGCCCAGCGTGAAGGCGCCACGCCTTTCATGTTGCTGCTGGCGGCCTTCCAGGTGCTCCTGTCGCGTTACTCCGCGCAGGACGACATCAGCGTGGGTTCGCCCATCGCGGGCCGCACGCAGGCGGAGACCGAGGGCCTCATCGGCTTCTTCGTGAACACGCTCGTCCTGCGTGCCCACGTGCAGCCGCGGTTGACCTTCCGTGGGTTCCTCTCCCAGGTGCGCGGCACGACGCTCGCGGCGTACGAACACCAGCACCTCCCGTTCGAGAAGCTGGTGGAAGCGATCCAGCCCGTGCGGGACGCGAGCCGCAGTCCGCTGTTCCAGGTGATGTTCGCGCTCCAGAACGCCCCAGCGGAGGAGCTGCGCGTTCCCGGCCTCACCTTCCAGCAGGTGACCACCGAAGGGCGCTCCGCCAAGTTCGACCTCAACCTGGCACTTCAGGATTCACCGCAGGGCTTCATCGGTTCGCTGGAGTACAGCACCGCGCTCTTCGAGCGGAGCACCGTGGAGCGGATGGGCAGCCATCTGCGCACGCTGCTGGAGGCCGTGGCCGCCAGGCCCGAGCAGCCCCTGTCCGAGCTCCCCCTCCTCTCCAGCGATGAGCGCCGGCAGCTCCTTGTCGAGTGGAACCCGGAAGCAGCCCTGGCGATGCGTGAGCCCAGCATCCCGGCGATGGTGGAAGCCCAGGTGCGCCGCACGCCGGACGCGGTCGCCATCATCACGCCCGAGCGGCAGCTGACGTATCGGGAGCTGGATGCGAAGGCCAACCAGCTCGCCCACCGTCTGCGCGGCTTGGGCGTCAGGCCCGAAGTCCGCGTCGGCCTCTGCGTTGAGCGTACCGAGGACCTCGTCATCGGTGCGCTCGGCATCCTCAAGGCCGGTGGCGCGTACGTGCCGCTGGATCCCAGCTATCCGCGTGAGCGTCTGGGCTGGCTGTTGGAGGACGCCCAGGGCCCTGCCCTTGTCGCCCATTCGAACCTGCTCTCCGCGCTACCTGAAACCACCGCCACGCCGGTGTGCCTTGATTCAGATGCGGAGCTGGCGAAGCAGCCCACCACGGCGCCGGGCGTGGACATCCACCCGGGCCACCTCGCCTACCTCATCTACACGTCCGGCAGCACCGGTCGTCCCAAGGGGGTCGCCATCTCCCATGGCAATGCCGTGGCCTTCCTCCACTGGGCGCTGGCGACGTTCGCTCCGGAAGAACTGAAGGGCACGCTCGCCGCGACGAGCCTCAACTTCGACCTCTCCGTCTTCGAACTCTTCGCACCACTCTCAAGTGGCGGCGCGGTGGTGGTGGCACGCAACGCCTTGCATCTGGCGGAGCTGCCCACCGCCTCCCACGTCACCCTCGTCAACACGGTGCCCTCCGCCATGGCGCAGCTGCTGCGCCTGAATGCAGTGCCGCCGGGCGTACGTGTCATCAACCTCGCGGGCGAAGCCCTGCCGGAGACGTTGGCGAAGCAGGTCTACGCCGTCCCGACGGTGCAGAAGCTCTACAACCTCTACGGGCCTTCCGAGGACACCACCTACTCCACCGCCTCCCTCGTTGGCCGTGACGAAGTGCCCCTCATTGGCCGCCCGCTGCCAGCGACGCGCGCCTACGTGTTGGACGCTTCGTTGCAGCCGGTGCCCGTCGGTGTGGCAGGTGAACTGTACCTCGCCGGTGAAGGCCAGGCGCGCGGCTACCTCCTGCGTCCGGAACTCACCGCGGAGCGCTTCGTCCCCGAACCCTACGGGCCTCCCGGCAGCCGCATGTACCGCACGGGAGACCGCGTGCGGTACCGCCTGGACGGACGGCTGGAGTACCTCGGCCGCATCGACTTCCAGGTGAAGGTGCGGGGCTTCCGCATCGAACTGGGTGAAATCGAAGCCACGCTCCGCTCCGCCATCGGCGTCAACGAGGCGGTCGTCGTGGCCCGGGGCACGGACGCGGACAAGCGCCTCATCGGCTACGTCACCGCGCGCGAAGGCCACTCGCTGGACTCTGAGTCACTCAAGGCGACCCTCAAGCAGCGGCTGCCCGAGTACATGGTGCCCTCCGCGCTCGTCGTCCTGGACGCGCTGCCTCTCAACGCCAACGGCAAGGTGGACCGCAAGGCCCTGCCGGAGCCGGGGGAAGCTTCGAGCACTGTCGCCTTCGTCGCCCCGCGCAGCGCCACCGAGGAGCAGCTGGCCGCCCTCTTCACCGAGGTCCTCCGGGTCGAGCGCGTGGGCATCCACGATGACTTCTTCACGCTGGGAGGCCACTCGCTCCTGGCCACCCAGCTCGTCTCGCGCGTGCGCGCCACGCTGGGGTTGGAGTTGCCCCTGCGGGCCCTCTTCGATGCCCCGACCGTGGCCACCCTCGCGCTGAAGCTCGCGGACGCACGGCCCGCGGCGGCACGGGCTCCCCTGCTGCGGCCTGCGTCGAGGCAAGGCGCCATTCCGCTCTCCTTCGCCCAGCAGCGCCTCTGGTTCCTGGATCAGCTCACGCCGGGAGATGCGTCGTACAACATCCCGACGGCGCTCCGGCTGAAGGGCCAGCTGGACGTGGAGTCGTTGCGTCGCGCCTTCGAAGCGCTGGTCACCCGTCACGAATCCCTGCGCACCACCTTCCATGAGCAGGAAGGACAGGCCGTGCAGCAGATCCATGTGCCGGACGCGTGGACGTTGCCGCTCGTGGACCTGTCCGCGCTGCCCGAAGTGCAGCGCGAAGCCGACGCCCAGCGCCGGGTCGCGAAGGAAGCGAGCCAGCCCTTCCACCTGGAGCGAGGGCCGCTGCTGCGCACGACCCTTCTGCGACTGGCGGCCGAGGAGCACCTGTTGCTGGTGACGATGCACCACATCGTCTCCGACGGCTGGTCCATGGGCGTGCTTGTCCGTGAGCTGGTGGCCTTCTACGAGGCCTTCGGCACCGGGCAGACGCCCAAGCTCGCCCCGCTGCCCGTGCAGTACGCGGACTTCGCGGAACGGCAGCGCCATTGGCTCCAGGGCGAGACGCTGGAGGCACAGCTCGGCTACTGGAAGAAGCAGCTCGCGGGCGCATCATCCGCGCTGGAACTGCCGGCCGATCATCCGCGTCCGGCCATCCAGTCCCACAAGGGCGCGGCCATCGCCGTCCGGATTCCCCAGGGGACGTCCGACACCCTCAAGGCGCTGGCCCAGCGTGAAGGCGCCACGCCCTTCATGGTGCTGCTCGCGGCCTGGCAGGTGCTGCTGTCGCGTTACTCAGCACAGGATGACATCACCGTGGGTTCGCCCATCGCGGGCCGCACGCAGGCCGAGACCGAAGGGCTCATCGGCTTCTTCGTCAACACGCTCGTCCTCCGCACGCGCGTGACGCCGGAGGACTCCTTCCGCAAGCTGCTTGCCCAGGTGCGCGGCACGACGCTCGCGGCGTACGAACACCAGCACCTTCCGTTCGAGAAGCTGGTGGAAGTCATCCAGCCCGTGCGGGACGCGAGCCGCAGTCCGCTGTTCCAGGTGATGTTCGCGCTCCAGAACGCTCCGGCCGGCGAGCTGCGCGTTCGAGGCCTCACCTTCCAGGAGGTGACCTCCGAGGCGCGCTCCGCCAAGTTCGACCTCACCCTGGTACTTCAGGACTCGCCCCAGGGCTTCTTCGGTTCGCTCGAGTACAGCACCGCCCTCTTCCAGCGAAGCACGGTGGAGCGGATGGGTAGCCACCTGCGCACGCTGTTGGAGGCCGTGGCCGTCAGGCCCGAGCAGCCCGTGGCCGAGATGTCCCTCCTCTCCAGCGACGAGCGTCAGCGCATCCTCGTGGAGTGGAATGACACGGCTGCCATCAGCCCAACGGACGTCCCGGTCCACGTCCACTTCGCGCAGCAGGCTCAGCGCACGCCGCATGCCGTCGCGCTGGTCCTCGGAGACGCGACGCTGACGTACGCGCGACTGGACGCGCGCGCGAACCAGTTGGCCCACCACCTGCGCAACCTCGGCATCGCCCCGGGTGCGCGCATTGGCCTCGCCGTCGAGCGCTCCTTCGATCTGGTGACGGCCCTGCTCGCCATCCTCAAGGTGGGCGCCACCTACGTCCCCGTGGACCGCAATGCCCCGGTGGAGCGCATCGCCTCCCTGCTGGAGGACGCGGACGTCCACTTCGTCGTCACCCACCAGCCCTTCGCCTCGCTGCTGCCCGCTTCGGGGACTCGCGTGTGGCTGGACGCCCAGGCCGGTGACATCGCCGCGTGCCCCACCCATGCCCCCGACGTCCGCGTGGACGGCGAGGCGATGGCCTACGTCATGTTCACCTCGGGCTCCACGGGCCGTCCCAAGGGCGTCTGCGTGCCTCACCGGGGCATCACCCGGATGGTGCTCGGCAGCACCTTCATGCACTTCGGGCCTGAAGAAGTCTGGCTCCATGTCGCCCCGGTCGCCTTCGACGCCTCCACCCTCGAAATCTGGGGCGCCCTGCTGAATGGCTCGAAGCTCGTCCTCGCTCCGCCCCACTCCCTCTCCCTGGAGGAATTGGCCGCACTGCTGCGCCTCCACGGCGTGACGACGCTCTTCCTCACCACTGCCCTCTTCGAGCAGATGGCCCTGCACCAGGGCGAAGCCCTCGCAGGCGTGCGGCAGATTCTCTCCGGTGGCGACGTGCTGCCCGCCGACCGCGTGCGCGAGCACCTCGCTCGCATTCCCGAGGGCGCCAGCTTCCACAACGCCTACGGCCCCACGGAGAACACCACCCTCGCCACCACCTTCGCCATGCACCACGGCTCGCGCGTCGAGGGCGCGGTGCCCATTGGCCGGCCTCCTTCCAACTCCACCGTCTACGTGCTCGACGCGCACCAGCACCCCGTGCCCGTGGGCATCGCCGGTGAGGTGTACGTCGGTGGCCTCGGCCTCGCCTGGGGCTACCTGCACCGCCCCGACCTGACCGCGGAGCGCTTCGTCCCCCACCCCTTCGCCTCCACTCCCGGCGAGCGCCTCTACCGCACGGGCGACAAGGCCCGCTGGCGGGAGGACGGCACGCTCGACTTCCTCGGCCGTGTCGACCTCCAGGTGAAGGTGCGTGGCTTCCGCATCGAGCTGGGTGAAATCGAAGTCGCGCTGCGCTCCGCCACCGGCGTCAACGAAGCGGTCGTCGTGGCGCGTGGCACGGGCGTGGACAAGCGCCTCATCGGCTACGTCACCGCACGCGCGGGCCAGTCGCTGAATGCGGACACCCTCAAGGCCAGCCTCAAGCAGCGGCTGCCCGAGTACATGGTGCCGTCGGCCTTCGTGGTGCTGGACGCCCTGCCCCTCAACGCCAACGGCAAGGTGGACCGCAAGGCCCTGCCGGAGCCTGGAAACACTCCCCGGAGCTCCGACTTCGTCGCGCCGCGCACCGCCACCGAGGAGCAGCTGGCCGTCCTCTTCGCCGAGGTCCTCCGGGTGGAGCGCATCGGCGTGCGGGACGACTTCTTCGCCATGGGAGGCCACTCGCTGTTGGCCACCCAGCTCGTCTCGCGCGTGCGGTCCACCTTCCGCGTGGAACTGCCGCTCCGGGCCCTCTTCGACGCCCCCACCGTCGAAGGCCTCGCGCCGAGGCTCGAAGGAGTCCAGTCCTCCGGGCTCCGCGCACCGCCCCTGCGGCCCCTGCCGCGCGAAGGCGCCATTCCGCTGTCCTTCGCACAGCAGCGCCTCTGGCTGCTGGATCAGCTCCAGCCCGGAGACATCTCGTACAACATCCCCACCGCCCTGCGGCTCACGGGGCAGGTGGACGTGGAGTCGTTGCGCCGCGCCTTCGAGGCGCTGGTGGAGCGTCACGAATCGCTGCGCACCACACTCTCCACGGCCCAGGAGGAACCGTCGCAATCCATCCAGGACGCCTCCAGCTGGGAGCTGCCCCTCATCGACCTGACCTCCCTCCCCGAGTCGCAGCGGGAGGAGGAGGCCCAGCGCGCGGCGGCCATGGAGGCCCGGCGTCCCTTCCAACTCACGACGGGCCCCTTGCTGCGCAGCACCCTGGTGCGGCTGGCAGCCGAAGAGCACCTGTTGCTGGTGACGATGCACCACATCGTCTCCGACGGCTGGTCCATGGGCGTGCTCGTCCGGGAGATGGCGGCCTTCTACGAAGCCTTCAGCACCGGCCGGGAGGCCTCCCTTCCGCCGATGCCCGTGCAGTACGCGGACTTCGCGCTGTGGCAGCGAGGCTGGCTCCAGGGCGAGGCCCTGGACGCGCAGCTGGGCTATTGGAAGAAGCAGCTGTCGGGGGCACCTTCCGCGCTGGACCTGCCCACGGACCGCCCGCGTCCGCCGGTGCAGTCACGCCGTGGCGCAACGGTGGACATCAGCGTTCCGCCGCAGGCCTCGCAGGCCCTCAAGACCCTGGCCCAGGCTGAAGGCGCCACGCCCTTCATGCTGCTGCTCGCGGCCTGGCAGGTGTTCCTGTCCCGCTACTCCACGCAGGATGACATCAGCGTGGGCACGCCCATCGCGGGCCGCACGCAGGCGGAGACCGAAGGCCTCATCGGCTTCTTCGTCAACACGCTCGTGTTGCGTGCTCACGTCCAGCCGCGGTCGACCTTCCGTGAGTTCCTCGCCCAGGTGCGCGGCACGACGCTCGCGGCCTACGAGCACCAGCACCTGCCCTTCGAGAAGCTGGTGGAGGTCCTCCAGCCCTCGCGTGACCTGAGCCGCAGCGCGCTCTTCCAGGCGATGTTCTCCCTGCAGAACGCGCCCACGGAAGCGCTGCGCCTGCCCGGGCTGTCCTTCCAATCCGTCCCGGTGGACACCCGGTCCTCCAAGTTCGACCTGACGCTCACCCTCGTCGAGTTGCCCCAGGGCTTCGTCGGAACGCTGACGTACGCCACGGACCTCTTTGACGCCTCGACCGCGCATCGCATGGCGGGGCACCTGGGCGTGTTGCTGGAGGCCATCGCCGCGCAGCCGGACTCGACGCTCGCGGGCCTGCCGCTGCTTACTGCTCCGGAGCGCCAGCAGCTGCTCGTTGACTGGAACGGCCCCAGCGCGGAGTTCCCGCGCGACCTCTGCCTCCACGACGCCTTCAGCGCCCAGGCCCTCCGCACGCCTGAAGCCCTCGCCGTCATCTGCCGTGAGGAGCAGCTCACCTTCCGCGAGTTGGACACGCGCGCCAATCAGCTTGCCCACCGGCTGGTGAAGTTGGGCGTCGGCCCAGACGTGCGCGTGGTGCTCTGCGTGGAGCGCTCCGTGGAGGCCCTCGTTGGCATCCTCGGTACGATGAAGGCCGGTGGTGCTTACGTGCCCATCGACCCCAGCTACCCGCGTGAGTGGCTTGCTCACGTCCTCCAGGACACCGGCGCTCCGGTGGTGCTCACCCAGGAGCGCCTGCGCGACTCACTGCCGCCGCACTCCGCGCATGACCTCTGCCTGGACTCCGGCGCCGCGGAGCTCTCCCGCGAGCCTTCGCACGCGCCGTCCACGGGCGTCACGCCGGAGCATCTGGCCTACATCATCTACACCTCCGGTAGCACCGGCCGCCCCAAGGGCGTGATGATTCAGCACCGCTCCGTGCTGAACCTGCGCGTCGCGCTCGCGGCCACCGTGCACGCGGGGGCCCAGCCTGGAGAGCGCGTCAGCGTCAACGCGCCGCTGTCCTTCGACGCCTCCGTCAAGCAGCTCATCCAGGTGCTCGACGGCCACACCCTCTGCATCGTCCCCGACGAGGCCCGCGCCGACGTGGGCGAGCTCGTCAACCGCATCGAGAAGGACGCCCTGGACGTCCTCGACTGCTCGCCCGCGCACCTGCGCTTGCTGGTGGATGAAGGCCTGCTGGAGCGTCAGGCCACTCCCAACCGCGTCCTCGTGGGCGGCGAAGCCGTGGACCCCGCCACCTGGCGTCACCTGGCGCAAGCCCCGCGCCCGCGCGTCTTCAACGTCTACGGCCCCACCGAGTGCACCGTCGACGCCACCGCTTGCGCCTTCGACGCCTCCCCCACGCCTACCATCGGCAGGCCCCTGCCCAACGTGCGCGTCTACGTGCTGGATCGCACGCTGCGCCCGGTGCCCGTGGGCGTCGCGGGTGAGCTCTTCATCGGCGGCGAAGGCGTTGCCCGCGGCTACCTCAACCGGCCGGAGCTGACGGCGGACCGCTTCATCCCGGATGGCTTCTCCTCCACGCCCGGTGCCCGCCTCTACCGCACCGGCGACGTGGTGCGCTGGCGCGCGGACGGGATGCTCGACTACCTGGGCCGCGCCGACTTCCAGGTGAAGGTGCGCGGCTTCCGCATCGAGCTGGGTGAAATCGAGGCGCGTTTGCTGGGACATCCCGCCGTGCATCAAGCCGTGGTGCTGGCGCGCGAGGACGTGCCCGGAGACAAGCGGCTCGTCGCGTACCTCGTGCCGGAGGAAGGCCAATCTCTCGACGTCACGGAGCTGCGGACCTTCCTCAAGCAGCACCTGCCCGAGTACATGGTGCCCTCCGCGCTCATGGTGCTGGAGGCCCTGCCGCTCAACACCAACGGCAAGGTGGACCGCAAGGCCCTGCCCGCGCCCCAAGGCACCGCGCTCGCTTCCACCTACGTCGCGGCGGGCACTCCCGCCGAGGAGCAGCTCGCCGCCCTCTTCATGCAGGTGTTGCGCGTGGAGCGCGTGGGCATCCACGACGACTTCTTCGCCCTCGGGGGCCACTCGCTGCTGGCCACGCAGCTCGTCTCACGCATCCGCTCCACCTTCCGCGTGGAGTTGCCGCTCCGGGCGCTCTTCGAGGCGCCCACCGTGGCCGCCCTCGCGGAGCGGATCCAGGCCATCAAGCCGAACGTCGCTCACCTGCCTCCGCGCACCCGGACTCACGTGGGTGGCCCGCGGCCGTTGTCCTTCGCGCAGCAGCGGCTGTGGCTGCTGGATCAGCTCCAGCCTAGGGACGCGTCCTACAACATCCCCACCGCGCTCCAGCTCTCGGGAAGCGTGGACGCGGAGGCCCTGCGCCGTGCGTTCGAGGCACTCGTCCAGCGCCATGAAGCCCTGCGCACCACCTTCGGCCAGCATCAGGACCAGCCCATCCAGATCATCCACGCTCCCAGCGGATGGGAACTCCCGCTCGTGGACCTCTCCTCTCTGCCTGAAGCACTTCGGGAGAACGAGGCGCGGCGGCTGGCTGACGAGGAGGCACGGCGGCCGTTCGACCTCGCCAGGGGTCCGCTGCTGCGCAGCACGTTGGTGCGGCTGGCCAATGACTCGCACCTGCTGCTGGTGACGATGCACCACATCGTCTCCGACGGCTGGTCCATGGGTGTCCTCGTCCGGGAAGTGGCGACCTTCTACGCGGCCTTCTCCACGGGCCAGTCGCCTTCTCTTCCTGCACTGCCCGTGCAGTACGCGGACTTCGCGACGTGGCAGCGCGACTGGCTCCAGGGCGAGGCCCTGCAAGCGCAGATCGACTACTGGAAGCAGCAGCTCGCAGGGGCTCCGGCGGCGCTGGAGCTGCCCACGGACCGTCCGCGGCCGCCCGTGCAGTCGCACCGGGGTGGCACGGTGCAGGTGCACATCCCCAAACACATCTCGGAGGCCCTCAAGTCCCTGACCCAGCGCGAAGGCGCCACGCCCTTCATGACGCTGCTGGCGGCGTTCCAGGTGCTGCTGTCGCGCTACTCCGCGCAGGATGACATCAGCGTGGGTTCGCCCATCGCCGGCCGTACCCAGGCGGAGACCGAAGGCCTCATCGGCTTCTTCATCAACACCCTGGTCCTGCGCGCCCAGCTGAACCCGCGCGCGACCTTCCGTGAGCTGCTGGCGCAGGTGCGAGGCACGACGCTCGCGGCCTACGACCACCAGCACCTGCCCTTCGAGAAGCTCGTCGAAGCCGTGCAGCCCACGCGCGACCTGAGCCGCAGCCCGCTCTTCCAGGCCATGTTCGTCCTGCAGAACGCGCCCACCGAGGCGCTGCGTCTGCCGGGCCTGTCCTTCCAGTCCCTGCCACTGGAAACCCACTTCGCCAAGTTCGACCTCTCCCTGGGTCTGCGCGAAGGGAAGGACGGCTTCGTCGGCACGTTCGATTACGCGGCGGACCTCTTCGACGCGTCGACCATCGAGCGCATGGCCGGGCACTTCGGTATGTTGCTGGAGGCCATCGCGAAGAAGCCGGACACGAGGCTGGGCGACCTGCCCCTGCTGACCGCCACGGAGCGCCAGCAGCTCCTTGTCGAGTGGAATCCGGAAGCAGCCCTGGCGATTCGTGAGCCCAGCATCCCCGCGATGGTGGAAGCCCAGGTGCGCCGTACGCCGGATGCCGTGGCTGTCATCACGCCCGAGCGGCAGCTGACGTATCGGGAGCTGGATGCCAAGGCGAACCAACTGGCTCATCGCCTACGCGGTTTGGGCGTCGGGCCCGAAGTCCGCGTCGGCCTCTGCGTCGAGCGTACCGAGGACCTCGTCATCGGTGCTCTCGGCATCCTCAAGGCCGGTGGCGCCTATGTGCCGTTGGATCCCGGCTACCCGCGTGAGCGGCTGGGCT